>JBLXCH010000112.1:0-10636 GCA_048265065.1 Motiliproteus sp.
TATGTGCCATAACTTGTTGGGTTATCTTAACGACGATTTAAAACGTGTTTTACCGAACGCTATGCGAGCGATCGCTAAAGCTGAAGAGCAAATAGCTATCCAAAGTCATATGAAAACCTAATCCGGCGCAAAACCAGGTAAAACCTTTTTCATATCATGCTTCGCATAATATATATTATGTTAAATAGGTTATAGATAAAGGCCCAAAGAGATAATTAGCGCCCACTATTCTACAATCCGCGCCGCTGTAAAAATCAAAAGGACGATGTAGAAAATGAGCGCCAGAAACCAAATAAAGGTGAAAAAGTTTCATCTTGTAAATGATCAAAACGTAACCTTTCTAACCGCTGAAACCATCTGCAATCATTGCCAAGTGAGCAAAACCACCGCTTACAAGTGGATAAAAGAAAAGGTTATCCCCCACCCTTACGCAGAACTTTTGAAATACAAGGTACAGGGCTTTATTGATGAACTTGAAGGCTTTAGAGCCATTAACGGCGAACTGATCACCCGCAACGGTTACCACCTCAACGCCAGCGACTTAGAAACCTACGGGTTAATGACTCGCCAAATAGAAACGCTTTTGAAAGAGCTAGATCAAACCAAGAACGAAAACAAAAGGTTAAGATCATGGCTTCAACAGTCGCAACCGCAATCAAAAAAACCACAACCCGAAAAAAACCAGCGTACCTGGTGGAAACGCTTAATAGGATAAGAGCATGAAAGGATTTTACATTTTAGCAGTATGTACCTTAATCGCCGGATGCACGACCACAGGCACCACGAACGAAAACAACACCTATACCGTGACAAGCCACGGCAGCAAAGACACTTCTTTTAACGATGCTTTTAATCATGCAAAAGAAAAATGCGGAAACCGAACGGTTAAAATTTTAGATAAGGAAATTTTAGAACCCAAAACAGCAGAAAGCTTTGGTTTCGGCTCAATTGAACCCAGTTTATCGGCCCTAGATTTATTCATGCAAGCCAACAGCCAGCACAAAACTACGCTGATTTATGAGTGCATTAACTACTGATCAACAGTACAGCGCATGACGTGCAAACGATCTTCTATTTTGTCGATTCTCGCATGCGCTTTATCAACGGTTTTTTTCAACCATAAAATATCAGATTTAAGAACTGAGACAGTAGCCACAGCAGACACCAACCCAGTTACACCCGCCAGAATTACCGCCTGATAAGCTTCAAGAAACAAATCAACGCCCCTTTTTCACTTTGAACGCCAACACCATAACGAGCGCCAAACCAAGATAAAGCACATTCTCCCCAATGGTTAAACGTACTACGACAGGCTTCGACTTATCGCCGCCTAAATTGACATCAAACCCACTGGGCAACAACATACAAAACCCCTAAAAAATGCTAATAACAGCAACCAACGCCACGCTGATTGCTTCTTGCGCTTCAGGTGACAAACTCACACCCGTAGCCGCCAACACAATAACCACAGCCGCCGACATAACCCGCTTTGTAATTAATCGTTTAATCATTTGTATTTGTCCTGTGCGTAATACATGGCCCTATATTGATCTTCAAGCCGTTTTCGCTTGTCGGCATCAGAATTCCCCCACAAGCCTTGAATCCAATCTACACCGTCATAGATCGCCGAACCCAAATTAAAGTTATCAATACCTGAAACCGCGCCTATCGTTTTATTAACGCCTAGATAGGCCAGATTCTTTTCACTAGCCGGATTTAACGAAGTCGATACAACGTCTTTCGCTTTAGAAATGCCACGCAACACAAAAAAACCTACCAACGCCGCGCCCAATAAATAAAAAGTGTCTTTTTTCATACGACAACATCAGCCAATATTTGCGCGTAATAATTGCGCGTTTCTAGAGGCGCAGCCGCCAACCCTTTGCGGCTAACGTTACCCTGACCCCAGTTATAAGCCGCCAACGCTTCCGGCCAATTTCCAAAGCGCTTATATAACGACCGCAAATAACCCGCTGCATAATGAATGCTTTCAACCGGATCAAGCGGATTAACATTAGGATGCCAACGCGGGACGATCTGAGCGATACCCACCGCACCCGCTGAGCTTTTTAATTCGCCCGTGATAATGTCTTGACGATAACGGCTTTCTTGATACAACACGCGAGCCAACAAGTTATCAGGCAAATTATTTGCTTTTTCGGCTTTTTGGATTTCCGAAAGGTACGGATCAGCCGTTTTTGGTGGTTTCCAATTCATTGTTTTTTTTCCCATAAAAGCCACTAACAGAAAAACCACCGCCAGCGCCGCCCCTTCCATTATTTAACCTTCAACTTTTCTTTCGATACTTCTTCATTCGCTTTAGCAAGCAACAAATCATAACGAGCGGCGTTTTTTGTATCGCCTTTAGCCCTGAATTGGTCCTGCTCTTTTTTCAGGTTTTTCTTATGCTCTTCCCAATCAATTTTCGGTGACTCTTCAAGCGTTGAATTAAGCGCATCAAATGCCGCCTTGTGCGATTTTGCAGCCTGAAAAAGCGCTTCAACCGTTGACGCTTTAGAAATACCAGAAGCCGAAAAAGCCACGAATTCTGAATAAGTTAGATCCGACATTTAAAGCACCTTGTAAACAATAGAACTTGATACTTGATAAGCACTTTGCGTTCCATACGCTACCTGATACAACCCATAACCAGCCGGAACACTGAAAACACCATTAAACAACTCACCAACCCCAACCGAAGAGGCATCCGTACCAAGCCAACTTTGACCCAACACAACAGAACCCGCATCTACCCAACCGACAGGAACCGAGCCCTTCATTAAAATTTTGCCACCCCAACCGACAATAGATAGCCCATAAACCAACAAGCCTTTCTCATTTTCTGCCGGACTCACAATAGTTTGCACAGCACCGCTAGCCGACTGCACAGTATGAAAGCTAAAGTCATCAGGCAGAACAACCGGCGCAACATCAACAGGCGATAAAATCGAACCAATATTATTAATATCGTTTGTTGGGTTAAAAGTGGCACCTACACCATAAACAGGAACGGCGATTTTCCCCGCCTGAGCTTCCCAATCTAAAAAAATGCGGCGATACGGGAAACCACCAACGGAAAAACCCGCTTGACACGGCACCCGCGCAGAATCCATATCATTAAAACGCACGTATACCTTGCCGCTAGTATCATCATTGAAGTAAAGGAACGTACCGGAAAACGGCAACTCTAGCGGCCTATCCTTACTCACTGCCGTTTCTAGCGATATAGTACGATCACGAAACGGATTAACGCGGCCCTGATCAACTTCATCAAATTGACGTAGATTCATTGGCTGGTCCATATCAAGCGCCCTTTTTACTGTTAAACAACAAAAAAGCACCCGCCGCCAAAACTAGCAACATACCGCCGCCGCTTTCTCCTTGTGATTTAATGACCACCTGTGAAGGTTGACTACCGTTAGCCGCCGCCGACCCTTGAACCTCTTCCCATCCACGATAAACACCAATGTTGCCGTTTTTTGCCGACTGCAATTGAGTCTGTGCGTTTATCTCTGCAATTTTTCGCGCCGTATCATTATCGGCTTTCGCCGTCTTATATTTCGTCACACTGCCGTAAACATTAGCCGCCGTATTGGCCACGGCCTCTACTTTGCTGCCCAATGAATCCAACGTGCTCGAAAACGAATCCCAAAAACTCATGATTTACCCCCACGGGTTAAATATCTGTAGCGGTCAGGCCGCGTACTCAATGGCGCACTTTTCCTAATGCCACCAATATTTTTAGCGTTATAGGCTTTCGTAATTGCGGAAATTTCCGCATCAGTAGCCGAAAAACCCGCCTTTTTAATGGTGTTTTTTACTGCTGTTTTACTTGTCCACGCACCCAACGAAGGCCCAGAGCCACCACTACCGCGCAACCCAGCCGAAGCAACACCGCCAACCTGTCTACCCGCCGCCATCATATCCGTAGCAACTTTGCCAACACCGACAGCACCGCCAGACAACCCAGCAAACGGCGCAACAGCTAGACCAGCCCTAACCAAATGCTCAACGCCCGTTCTTTCTGGCCCAGCGCTAAACCCTTCAGCAAAAGATTTTTCTTTGTAACTATCAGCCGTTAAGCCCTTTATTTGTCCATAGCCCCAAGCGCCAATTTTTGCAGCCAATCCCGCAACAGGATTGATCAAACCGACAACGCTTGTCACAACATCAACAACGCCTTTTACCTTTTCGCCGGAATCTCGGCCGCTACCATAAGACCGGCGGATATTATCCCGACCCGCTCTATTGACTGAATTGCCGTAAGTTCCACCACCGCCAAGATGACCACCAGAAGAGCCGGACGCGGAACTCCGCGCCCTGCTACTTCTTGCTGAATGGCTATTTTTACCTGACAAAGCCGCTACCTATTGAGGAAAAATGAACTCTTCAACGACTAGCTCGACCTTACCGCTACCAGAAGGCGCCGCCAGATTCAGCACACATTCTGCCAAGTCAGACGCCGACAAATCATAGCAATTCGATAGTTTGCCAGTTGGCGAAGCATCAACCACAGCTACACCGTCAGGCATACTTGACAGCTCTTTATCGCCTAGATTCTTAACGCGGGTTGCTTGCCAGCTTGCAGAGTGACGAACGTCAACGCCGTCAATCGCAACTTCAATATCTTGCACAAGATCATTTGACGGCTCACCATCATCAGTCGCGTGAATAGTCAAAGAACGGATGTGGTTATAAGTGGGCAAACGGAAACGGTAATTTGAGTTTGCACCCGTGAAAATAACGCTTTGAGAAGTGCGTTTTTTAACAAACTTTGCCTCGTTACGATCCCCGCCGACTTCATTAATTGAAGCAACGAAAACTTCGATAACGACATTAGAAAGCGCCAACGTTGCCGAACCTTTAACGACAATATCAGACGCCTGACCCGTTACAATTCGCAATTGCAGCAAGTTTGTATTGTACGCTTGGAACGCCGAATCTTTAGGACGCGGCCCATCAACGTTATTACGATCTAAAAACGCCACTGCTTCAATCGGATGCGTTGCAACCGTTGTACCCGGCTTTGTATTCAAATTAATGAACTTTCGGCCATAGTTAGCAACGCTCGCTTCAGTAAAGCCCACCTGATCTAAAACGTCTTTACCGTTGGCAACAAATGCCAAGCTTTTAATTAATTGAGTCGGTGACTCAGCCGGAACACTTGTGGCCGCATTAGAACTGATAAGCAAGTCACCAGACACACGCACCATGATTGATTCCATATCCTGAACACGCGGAATATCCACCAAATGTTCGGAATTTTCCACTAAGTTGATCTGTGCAACTCGGCGGTATAACGATTCTGCATTAGCCATGTTCTTTCCCTCGGCTTAGTTAGTGTTAACGCTAAAAAACCGACTTAGAAAGGCAGACGCGCCGCGATCATGTCAGAAATGCCGACTTTTTTATCAACAACGATTACTAAAAGAACTTTTGCCGCGAGCGCGAGCGTTGGCATGTATTTTCCCATTTTTTTACACCTGTAAAATTAATTTAAGTATTAAACCAAGCGCAAAAAAAAGCGCCCTAGACCCTGAGCCTCGGACGCTTTCCGAAATGGAAACAAGCATTTTTATGGATTTTAGAGCAAAAACCCGTATACGGAATTTAACCGAACTTCAGCCGACCCCTTGTAAGTTCTCTATTGCTCATATTTCGTTCAATAAAAGTGAAAACCCCCGTATCGGCATTAGCTTCAAGATTCGCAATTTCTGAAACGTCAACATCTAGCTCCTCTGCCATGTATTTACGATCTGCTTTTCGGTTTAACTGGCAACAATGGATGACCGAGGCATTGCCAATTGCCGTCTTATCCGCTTCCATTGGCCTTTGACAGATAGCAAACACCCAACCACCAAGCCCAAGCACCTGAGAACAAACCCTAAACCACCCTTGAGGCGCTTTCGCCGGAGTTGAAACCATCGCCAATTCCTCAGCAACTATGATGCAAGGCTTCATCATGCACCAAGTAAACGCGATATTGGCCCACATACCAAAATCATTTTTTGGATCACTAGGTTGATAAGCAATCATCAACGGGCCTTTCGTCTTTTTGCAGATACTCGCCAACTCACTCAAGCTAGTTACCACCTTATAACCCATCGCTTCGGAATACTCGGCTTTAATATCAAACACAATAACGCGCTTTATTTTCTTCATTAGCTTTTTAATTTGCTGTTTAACCCACGCCGATTTCCCCGAACGGCTACGCCCTGACACGTAGATTAATTGACCATCTTCAAGAGTCGCCATTCTTCCCCCGCTTCAGCCAACCAAACCAGCCCTTTTTCCCTTCCGTTTTTAATTGCTCGCTTTGCTCTTCCGTGATTCTTGGAACCCCCGAAAACTTCCGATTTAACTTCCAGACCGCCATTAGCAACAGATATTCTTGCAAATAGTTATCTTTAACAAAGCGCCCAAAATCAACATCGGGCAACCACTTCAAAAGGTATTTTTCCAGCACAGCGCCAGCCGGATAACCAACCCCTTTAATATCTTCCTCGGTCAAGCCTTCAACCTTCCAATTCGGCGCGTACTGATCAACCGCTAAATCCGCAACCATACAACAAAAACCGCCGAGCTTAATATCTGGAATCTCTTTTCCTTCATGGTCAACCGGCGGCGGCTCACTAGCACCAAAACGCGATTGAATAGCGGCCCATTGCTCGCTTATCCGCTCTTCGCTAACATCAACCGTATTATTTTCATTAACGGCCTGACTGCCTACGGCTCCGCTTTCTTCTAACTCACCCATTACCAGCCCCTAAAAACGCCTCAAGGAACCCGCCACCCGTAGAGACTTGAGCCGGATTCGCCGGTTTTATTTCTTCTACGGGTTTAACTTCTTCTTCAACCCGTGGTTTTTCCTCGGCTTGCTCAGAAATCACACCTTTTCTGATTAGGTATTTTTCAAGCTGTTTTTTATCTTCGGGATCATCGAAAACGGCCCGATCATAAATCCCCTTTTGCCCCGTAGGTAAATTGGGCGTGATTTTCCCGCACTCGCACACCCAATAAAAAAGTCTCTGTCCTGTCCGACATCGGCGTAGCTCACCCGTAGAGCCGCAACCCTCACAACGAATAGAACCGATTGTTTCATTAGCCATCTAAACCCCCATTCCCCAATGTATTAATTGAACAACCAGACCACCAAAAACGGCACCGGCCACACCGCAAAAAATAGCAATTCGGCGCAGCCTTTCAGCTATCCGAAATTGAACCTTTTTCACGACATCAGGCCCGACAATACCGCCAACCAACAAACCAGAAACCATCAAAAAAATGATAATTTTCTTTATCACATCAAACCCCTACGCCTTCCCAATATTCAGGAACAAAGCCAAACCGCTCCTGTGAATCTATCTCACACCGACCAAACCAGCCGCCGACATCATCAAGCCATTTTTCAAAATCTGCAGCCGTACCTCTAAGCCATTTTTTACGCTTCAACCGCGCAAAATACCCCGTTACAGATTGCGACAACTTCTCAAAATAAACCGGTTTATTATCGGACGCGCTCCACTTGTCGCCCTTATCTTTACTTGGCAACCACTCACCATCAGGCACATAGCAATCAGCTTGCGCCCAATCCATAAATTGAGAAAAAGCCCCCACGCCTTTTAAGAGGATTTGATATTTACTGGCAACCGCCGGTAACTCATTCAATACAGAACGGACTTTTTCAAGCCGAGCACCGATTTTTCGGCGGTCAGGTGAGTTTTTCGGCGTTTCTGCCATCTTTTCATTGAGTTGCTTTCGTTCTTTGAAGTGGTGGCCGTACAAGTGGCTGAAATAGTCGTGAGTATCTTTGATCAGACTACCCATAATGCCAGCCTCAAAACGATGCAAAAGCGCCCATTCAGGGGCGCGACTGGCTTTACTTATGCCGTAACGATTGCCACGAATTACACCCTGATCAGATTCACCCGCCGCCTTTGTGAGATACCCCGCCGCCTTCGCCATGTATGCACCGGCTTTTTCTGGCTCCTTTATTTTTTCAAGATGCGCGAACCCTTGCCCCCACAACGTTTCGATCCGTTCGGACCAACCCTCAAACTCACGATATGGAACACGCCATTTCATCAAAATATGAGCGTGCGGGTTATCTTCTCCAGCTTCATTTTTTGGACACTCAACAACCCAGCAATAATGCAATGGTTCATCATGCCCCCCTAAGCTGTTACCTGTTTTTTCATTAGTCCAGCCGCGCTGGTACAACTTTTGGCAAGCATCAAAAAAACGGCTAATTTCTTTTTGTACCGAACTATCACCCTCAGCAACCCGCGCCCTCGCTTCAGAATCAAGCGTAAGAGTTAAAAACGTTGAATAACCGCCCTTTTTCTCAGCCATATAATGGCAGCTATCAGCAATAGCACGCGCCCCGCGCATACTTAACGACTTTGTTACCCGTTCGCCGCTTTGCTCTGGCGGTCTGCCGTGGGCTTGCTCAACTTCAACACGAATGCGGTATTCGTCCGACCATTCACGATGGGTTATAACCGCAAACTTTCCCGCGCCTTTCAGGTTTTCCCGCTTACGAACCAATTCACCAGACCGAGCGAACGGTTCAAGCATCACCTCACGGCCTTGGACTTTTACCGTTTCCGGTAATCTTTCATCAATCGACTCAACAAAAACCCAACCCGCCGGATCTTCCCCCGCTTTATCGTTTAAATAACAATTATCAAAACCGTAGTCTGTTATGTAATAACCGGTTTCTGTTTTATACATAGCCCTTAGCTTGTCAGGCTTACAATTAGCCCTCGCTATTAATTCATCAATGGCGGCTAAATCTTGATCATTTTGGCTTGTCGGACATTTGGAACCCTTGACTAGCCTAAGGCGTTCAGCTTCGCTCAACGCCCCGCCGCCGTTGAATTTCGGCGCGTTCGCCCTATCCATATTCGCAGCTAGCAAAGGGAATTTTTCACGATCAACCGAATGTCCAACGACAAAAGGCGCACGAAGCGCCTTTTCTGATCTTTCTTTTATGGATTGCTCTTGCTTAATCATTAGGCAACCTCGCAATCATCCGGTACATATCACTAACAGACCTTCGCATTTGATGAATCTCTTCATCAGAACTTAACTGGCTCCTTCTAATGTCTTCTATCAATTTGATCTGTTTTTTCTTCAGCTCCCAAATTCTGAACAACGACAAGGCACCGCACGCAATACTCACCGCAACAAGAAAAAAACAAACAGCAGCAACTAATAATTCCATCATGCCGCCACCGCCCGAAACTTTTCATTGAACATTTCACGCTTACAAAGCCAGATACTTTCGTTTTCATCGAACACGACAAAATCACCGACTTTTACAGCCCGAAAGAGCGACACACGATAGGAAAAAATCTCATTACCAGAGGCAAACACGATCACATCAGAGCCATTCACACGGCGAAAACCGGCGACCTCTTCAGCATCAATTTTTTTAGGTATTGTTTCAAAAACAGGCATTTAACGTCCCTCTTATCCCTGAGCTGTTACGGCGGAGGAGCTACCCCCGCCCAGCTAAGGAATCGTTAATCTATTATTAAGAAAAGACCTGCCAGACTGGCATTGATTGTCCAGATCAAGAGCGCCAGCCCAAGCCAGCCCGACAAGTTATGAACAGGCTATAACATCATGTTGTGCTAGCACAACATAGGACTATATTGATTTGTTGTTATAGATGAAGGAAAGTAACCACGTCCACGGAAAAAGAGCGCCAACATGAATGCAACTATCAGCTACTTAGAGCAACTAAAAACCGCCTACCCTTTAGACGGCGAACCCGCCACAGACTACCGAGCCGCAAAGCTGCTTAATGTTCGCCCAACTCTTATTTATGCCTACCGCGCCGGACGCTCAAAAATGGGCGACAAAACCGCACTAAAACTAGCGCAACTCCTTGATATACCGGCGAATGTGGTAGTAGCAAACCTACACCTAGACAAGGCAGAAACCGAAGACGAAAAAGCTTTTTGGCGCAGCATGAAAGTAGCAGAACTACCCCACATCAAAACCGAGGCCAGACAGTAAGAAACAAAGAAGGAAGTTAAATTTTAATCAGCTAAATCAACGAGTTACAGCGCAAAAAATTTAATAATATATATTATGTTAAATAGATTAACTAGAGTAGGACGCAGTAATGGTTAGTGTTTACAACTCTGTGGATTAATGTGGATAACTACTTGTAGGCATGAATGCCAAACTGAATAAAAAACACAGAAAATCACGCTTATTAGAGCCCTTATGCTTACCTATAAAAGACGCAGATACCGTCTTTTATAACCTTAAAACAGGCTGACTCTAAAGAGCTTTGACGAACAAAAACAAATACACAAAAGCGCGAATAGCCAGCCGAAGTGCTTTAGCAATGAAACCACAACCAAAGCACAACCTGTTTGGCACACACAGCAAAGCATCGGCAATATCGGCGTCACAAAAAGCCATTACAGATGAATAATCGACCTAAACAAACTAACTTAACTCTCTGATTTTAATTAAGATCCGATAAGCTATAGACATGCGCATCTGTTAAAGTCCCTACAAAGCAAACGCCACCGTCGTCGTACTCCACGACAATTGAATTGGCCTTGTAATGTGGAGGGTTAAAACGGTATACATAGACAAATGACTCTTCACCATC
>JBLXCH010000113.1:0-10631 GCA_048265065.1 Motiliproteus sp.
ACGATACTCGGAGCGGCTACCAGTGCTGCGATGGTTAATGCATCCGCGATAAAAAAGGGAAAGCAGCCTCTAAAAACATCTTGCACAGTGCATTCAGGCCGAACGCTCGCCACGACAAAACAGTTCAAGCCAATGGGCGGGGTAATCAAACAAAACTCCGCCATTTTCACGACAATAATCCCAAACCAAATAGCACACCCCACCTCGGAAACACCAAAGGCCGAGTCAGCAGCACTGACTCCTTCTCCCCCGTTTAAGGCAATAACCGCCGGATAAACAACGGGCAACGTGAGTAAAAGCATGCCGATAGCATCCATAAACATGCCCAACACCGCGTAAGCACACAAGATCAGCACTAGGGTTAGCATCGGGCTTTGGTCAAGTCCACTAATCCAATCCGAGAATTCAGACGGCAAATCAGCAAAGCCTAAGAAGCGAACGTAAATCAACACCCCCCAAATAATCGCAAAAATCATGGCAGTTAGCTTTGCGGTTTCCATTAACGATTGCTTCAATTGTGGCCAGCGCATACCTTGAAACAAAGCCATACAAAAAATAACAAAGGCCCCCAAGGAACCAGCTTCAGTCGGTGTGCCTACTCCGCCGTAGATGCAAATCACGATGATGCCAATCACAAAGAATATCGGCATCGTACCGGGCAGCGTTTCGAAGCGTTCTTTCCACGTAAAACCCTTAACCGGCGGGCCGAAATTTTTTCTTGTCGTTGCTAAGGCAATCACTAAGGAGCCATAAACAAAAGCTGAAAATGCACCAGGCAGAAAACCTGCCATCAACAGTGCGCCAACGTCTTGCTCAACAATGATGGCGTAAATCACCAAAATCGCAGAAGGTGGAATTAACGAGGCCAACGTACCACCGGCTGCAACCACCCCCGCCGCAAAGCGTTTGTCATACCCAAGCGCCAGCATTTCAGGAATCGCTATACGAGCAAAAACGGCTGATGTCGCCACTGATGCGCCACTGACCGCGGCAAAGCCTGCTGTCGAAAAAACCGTCGCCACACCCATACCACCCGGCAGCCAACCCAACCAACGTTTCGCCGCTTCAAATAACGCTTTAGTTAGACCGGCGTGGTAGGCCAAATAGCCGATGAGGATAAACGTCGGAATTAACGATAAAGCTAAGGTTGAAACTTTAGAATGAGGGATCGTTCCCGCCATCTTAATCGCAATCAGCAGTCCTTTAGCAAAGCCCGCTTTAGCGCTAAAAATCCACACTAAACCGGCAAAACCAGCCATTCCCGCAGCAAAGGCAACGCGCACGCCCATGACAACTAAGAGCAACATAAAACCAGTCACCCATAACCCAATACTGGTGTTGTCCATCTGCCCCATAACCTCAAATAAGCCCATTAGACAGAATCCTTAGCAGCGCCTGGTTTAATATCAACTTGAATTAATGACTCAGCTTCTCTCGCCGCAACTGTTGCGGCATCCTCGATTAGCGGAACCGCAACGGGTGTCTCGGTATTTTGGATAAAGGCCCGGCTGTATGCCCAAAGTTGCAAAATGAACCGTAGCGCCAAAATACTCAGCGCTAAAGGCACCACAAACTTCGCAGGCCACGTGGGTAAGTTAATATCTAATGAAGAGTCGCCAAGACTATAGGCGCGCCAGAAATGTAGATAAGAGCCGTAGATCAATGCCAAGGTTACAAGCAGCATAAGCAAGGTTGATAAACACTCACTAAACCACAACAGTCGCCCTTTAAACTGACCAACAACAATATCCATGCGAATATGATTGCCTTGTCGTTGGGTATAAGCGATGCCCAAGAAAGCGATAAACGCCATAGCTTGTTCGATCCAATCTATGTAGCCATTTACAGGAGCATCAAAGAACCAGCGCCCAACTACATTGACCGTGGTGAGCAATACTAATAGAAATATCGCAACGCCACCCAGTAAGTTCATAACCGATTCAAGCTTAAACTGTAAGCGGTCGATCCGACTCAGGCGTGACTGATCTTCCAATACCGTCGCGTTGGCTGACATTTTAGTAACCTATTATTAACACCGGTTGTGAATAGCAACGGCCTTAACCTTTTAAGGCCGTTGAGAATGGTTAGCCATTACTGACTAGCAAAAAGTCCTGCCGTGTAATCAAACAATTCTTGGGCCTTAAACTTGCCGCTGTTTTTCTTAACCCACTCAGCACGAACGTCTTCAGATAGCTGGTTCAACTCAGCGGTTTGCTCCGGCGTGAAAGTCACCTGTGTTAAGCCCTTTTCTTCGATCGCTTGTTGATAAGCTGCCGTCGTTTTAGTCTCGTAATTCTCAACATAAAAGTTGATTGCTTCAGCCACTGAGCCTAATAAAGCTTCACGATGAGCAGGCTTAAGATCATTAAGCGCGTCCGTATTAACAACGACGGGGCAGTTCGCACTACCTAAGTTAAGGTTAGTTGTGGCCCATTGGCCGACCGCATAAGACTTGGTTGCCAAATGCGCGTGCGGCGCAAATGATGCTGCGTCGATGACACCTGAGTCCATCGATTGACGAACTTCAGAAAACGGCACACCAGTTTTAACCGCGCCAAGCTTCCCTAACACGCCCATAATGCCACCGGGACCACGGACCCGTAGGCCATCGAAATCCGACAGTGCTTCCAACGGGTCTGTCTTGCTAACAATATTGTACTGCGGCATAGGTGTCGGCATGAGTAACGTTGCATTCCACCGTGCGAGGTCCTTTTTAACAATGGGATGTTCATACACTTTCGTATAAATTTCTGCGATTTTAGCTAAAGAAACCTCTTTGGAAAAAGGCAACTCTGTTACCGTAATCGTTGGGTTTTTATCGGTATGGTAGAAAGAGCAAAACTGCGCCATTTCAAAGGCGCCGAATGAAATACCATCGAGATTTTCTTTCGCTTTCGATAAACCACCATAAGAGATATTAAGCGTAAAATCGCCTTTCGTTTTTGCTTCAACTAACTCAGCTAACTTTTCCACATTCTCGGTGAAAGCTCGGCGCTTACCCCACAAAGACACATTCCATTCTGTTGCGGCCAGTACTTCAGATGTTACAAAGCTCGAGAGCAACAACCCACCGAGCACAATAGAACGAGAGCTTTTCATAATGATACTTTCCCAACACAGTTGTTATCGATGCGCTCAGCCTACCCCTTCTTATAGTGACTACACAAGGCGGCAAGACCATAGCCTCTCAGTAAAACCCATGGTTTAAAAATAGTCTTGATCAAGTCACCCAGCAAGCAATTAGCTGACCTATATCATGAGTTAAAACAGATAATATCCGTAAAAACAAAGACCTTGGTATAAATCAACTAACCAATCAGGATCTTCGGCTATAACTAATTCGAAACGAGACCGTCATTAACGTCGTTGCCGTTGTTGACCCTATTTCACGCTATTACCCCTATTGCACGAGTAACGACCTTAGGCTGCAGCCTAGTGATAGCTGCACTTAGTGAGGAAGTACCTAGAGAGGAAGTACCGATGTTTAGCCCAAAATTTAAAATCATCTTTTCTAGCAGCATCTTGGTCATACTCGCCATGATGACGCAAATACCTACCGCGCAGGCCGAACAGCTCTTAGTCTGTAAGGCTACCGAAAACGCATTTGACGCCTTAGATAACAACTGCGACGGTGATGTCGACGACATTGATGAACTAGACAACATTGGCATCATCACCGGTGCAGATTGGTACAAATACTCGTCCACCGGCGGCAACCCCGATACTTTATGCCGTAGCAATGCGGGCGTATACCAGTGCTACAGCCTCCAAGATACAGGGAGTTGCTTAACGGACGCTGCAGGAGGCTACTATTGTGATGTCAACTTTGGCAGTCAGGGTTCAACCTCGTCAACCTCATCAGATAGTTCAGGAACTGAAACTAACAACGATAACGATAACCAAAACACTAACAACCCAGCCCCTGCAGTAACGCGCACGAGCACGCCAAACACGCCATCGAATAATAATACTCCTGGGTCTACAGGCTCTTCGATCTGCACGGTATTTGCGGGTATTGAAAAATGCTTAACAGATGTTGATAACGGAAACAGTTGTGAAGACGCCGGAAACGGTTACTTCTACTGTGCAGCAGACTCTCAACAAGAGCAGCAAGCAAACAGCAATATTTGCAGTGCTACTACGGAAGTTTATAACGGTATTGATGATGATTGTGATGGCGATATTGATGAAGGCGTAGAGGTCATTTCTGTATCGAACACCGCTTCGGCACCGGTGCCAGTCTCAGCGCCAGCGACTATTTTTATCTTTATGCTTGGGATGATGGCGCTACTGTATACTCGCCGTAAATCATAAGACGACAACGCTCCCTTACGCAAAAGCTCCTACGAAAAAGGCCTTACGAAAAGGCCTTTACAAGAAACGCTACAATAAAGCCGTTACGAAAAAAAAGCCCTGAAAGTCAGGGCTTTTTTACACCATCACAAAACAGATTACCGTTTAAAATGAGTCACCACTGAATTCAACTGCTCGGCAAGATGTTGCAGATCCACCCCCGAAACCGTGACTTGCTCAGAACTAGAAGCCAGCCCTGCAACCGCATCGTGAATGCTTGTCAGGTTACGGTTAATTTCCTCGGTTACCGCAGTTTGCTCTTCTGTCGCCGTCGCGATTTGTGCGGTCATATCATTAGCAGAGTTAACCGACTGAACCACTTCATTCAACTTCGCAGTGACTGACGAAATTTCCTCCACAGTGGCATTCGCATGGTTCTGACCTGACTCCATCACACCAACCACATCATCAACACGACTTTGCAAAGTACCAATCATCGTTTCAATTCGCATGGTTGACTCTTGAGTGCGACTCGCGAGTGTCCTCACCTCATCTGCAACAACAGCAAACCCACGCCCTGACTCACCTGCACGGGCAGCTTCAATTGCAGCGTTTAAAGCAAGAAGGTTGGTCTGTTCTGCAATACTATTAATGACACCAACAATTTCATTGATACTTAGCGTGTCTTGTTTAAGCTTGAAAACTAGATCACTGGCGTTTTCAACGTCACTCGCAAGAGCAGTAATCGATCCAGCAGCAGCATTTAATACGGTTGCATTTTGTTGCGTCTCGGCGCTTGCCAAACGAGTGTTATCGGAAGCCTGCACACAACTTGATGCCACCTCCCGGTTGGCGGCGGTCATTTCATTAACGGCAGTAGCGAGTTGAGCAATGTCACTATTTTGCTGCTCAATATCTCGCCCATTTTGCACAACCACCGTATTAATCATTGTTGTTTGTTGCAGTAACTTATCAGCACTGTTGTGGATCAACTCCAACAAGGTTACTTGCTTCGAGGACTCCGCCAGCAATGCAATCTCAACTCGGCTAGCAGCACTGGTATTTCCCTTGAAAGCCAAACACGCAATATCGCTGTTGTAAACCGATGTTGCTAAGCTCTCAACTCCGCGCCAATCTTTCATATACCAACGGTGTAACCCTGCCGTCGACAGAGCAAGTGTTGCTGCACCAGCAACAAACACCATCGGCGTTCCTAGGGTTAGTGTAACAGCGCAAGCAGGAAGCGCCGCTAAACAAGCAGCAACCCCTAACTGTTTAAAGCCGGCCATAGCGCGCCCGACGGACTTGCCACTATTAATACGCTGGTAGAACTTTTCTGCTTGTTCTACATAGTGTCGAGCCGGTTTCACTCTAACGGATTGATAGCCGATGACCCGATTTGCTTCATAGATTGGGGTCACATAAGCATTGACCCAATAAAAGTCTCCGTTTTTACAACGGTTCTTTACAAGCCCCATCCATGCTTCACCCCGCTGCACCGTTTTCCAAAGCTCATCAAATGCGGCTTGGGGCATATCAGGGTGGCGGACAATATTATGCGGCTGGCCGATAAGTTCCTCTGCAGTGAAACCCGAAATATTGAGAAAGTGATCATTAAATGAGGTAATTCTACCTTTGGTATCAGTGGTAGAAATGATTCTTTCATGCGCTTCAAACAATCGCTCAACTTGAGTGACTGGTGAATTATTTCTCATGCTTCTATCCCTTAAAGAGCTGCTACAACAGAGAGCGACGGCAACACATCACAGCTTTAGTATCAAATAGTTAAAACAACAAATTTCTCAGCGAACAGTATAGATCATATCATCATGTTGCACTTCCGTGGGCATTCAAGGATAATCCGCTCCTCGCTTTGAGCGATTGTAATGGTGGCCTCGTTGGTCCCCCCGCAACAATAAACCGTGAACCTGGTCAGGCCCGGAAGGGAGCAGCCACAGCGGTGGCCTTGTGTGCCGGGGTGTGGCTGATGAGGTCGCCTCCATACTTTCTACTTATCTCCATCTCCGCTCTTCTTTCTCTACGATGTCCTTTTATCACTGCTTTTTGATCTCGCCTAGCTTTTCCCATTTATTTTTCTAATTTTTTCAAAAACGACTTTCAAGACAGCAAAAAAAAAGTCCTATGCTATGTTTATAAGAGTGTTCTTTATGTCTGCCGTAAACGATGTTCTTTGCGGCAAGAGGCATTCGGCCAGAAAACCAAAATCTCTTACAAAGCAATGTGATAATGGATTGAAAAACGACCGATGGCTGAATTATCTGCGCACACACCAATCAAAATACTGCATGTTGAAGACTGTGATCGAGATGCAATTCTTGTTAAAGCTCACCTTAAAAAAGCAAGATTCAACATTGATGAACAGTTATGCCACCTAAAATCATTGGAGCAAGCTCTGGATTTTTTAGGTGCTAACTCTGTAGATGTCGTACTTCTCGACCTCTTCCTGCCTGATTCATCAGGACTTGAAACCCTTTCTCGGTTACAAACATTCTCGCCAGAAAATTCGATTATTGTGCTTTCAGGAACTGACGATGAAGCGATTGCCCTAAAGGCTGTAAACAAAGGCGCACAGGATTATTTAGTCAAGGACGAGATCAATTCACGCTCTATTTCTCGTGCCATCCGTTACTCCATGGAGCGCCACTGCCATGATAAGAAAATTTTGGAACTTGCCAGCATCGATTTGCTCACGGGCTTATCCAACCGCGCTCGTTTTATGGAACATTTGGATCAAGCGATAGAAGCCTCACACCGCCTAGATAATAGTTTGTCCTTACTCTTTATCGATGTTGATGGTTTCAAACTGATCAACGATACCTACGGACACTTAAAAGGGGATCAATATTTAGTCACTTTTGCTCAACGCCTGAGATCATCTATTCGCTCCTCTGACTTTTTGGCGCGAATGTCAGGCGATGAGTTTGTTATTTTAATTCCACATATTGAAAAGCACCCTACCGAATCCATTGCTGTAGCCGAAAAAGTACTGAACTCGCTTAACGAGAACATTGTGACCTCGATGGGAGAATCTATCCAGGCACGTTGTAGCATTGGCATAACCACTTACGACGGGGTGAGCACTAAGCCTTCCGCAGAAAAACTAATTCAAGAAGCGGATGCCGCGATGTACGTTTCTAAAAAACGCGGCGGCAATTGTTTCAGTTTTTTTGACACTGAATTAGAGCAGATGTCAGAACGCCGCGCTGGATTGTTTAAACTATTAACTAACGCGCTGAAACAACAAAGCTTTACCCTGGCCTACCAACCGATTATTGATACTAAAACCTCACAAACAGCTGGTTTAGAAGTACTTCTCAGATGGACCACTGAAAAAGGAGAGGTTATTCCTCCTTATCAGTTCATCCCATTACTTGAAGAAAGCGGGGCGATAAAGAGCATCGGTTATTGGATTCTAAAAGAATCTTGTTCAAATTTCATGGAGCTACAAAACTCCGGAGCCCTGTCACATGATGCGTGGATCAGTATCAACATTTCACCAATCCAGCTTCAACAAACCGATTTTGCCGAGCAACTTACTACCATTTTGACTGATCTAAACTTCCCCCCAGAGCTTGTTCATTTAGAAATCACGGAATCGGTGCTACTTGAGCATAACAGCCATACCTTAGAATTATTGAACAATGTCAAAGAGCTGGGCTGCCAGTGGGTGATCGATGATTTCGGTATTGGCTACTCCTCCATGAGTTACCTAAAAAATCTACCTGTTAGCATTCTCAAAATTGACCAATCATTTGTCCGCAACTGCTGTGAAGGTCCAAAAGATTTAGGGATCACCAAAGCGATGATTGCGCTTGCCCATAACTTAGACATGTCTGTTGTTGCTGAAGGTGTAGAAACCTTAGAGATTGCAGACCTTCTCACCAAAGAAGGCTGTGAGTACATACAGGGGTACTACTTTTCGCGACCGATGCCCTTCGAAACACTCAGCGAATATTTAGGACAAAAAACTCAATCCGTCGTATAAGAGCGAATTATGTCTGATAATCACGAGCTTCCCATTGCGGTCGTCACGCATGCACTTGGCCATGACTTAAAAGCGCCCGTGCGTCATATTCGCGACTTTCTACACCTGCTAATCGAAGAAAACCAAAGCCCACTAACTGAGTCACAACAAAGCTATAAGAATCATATCGATACTGCTGTTAACGACCTAAGCCAAAAAATCACCCGCCTCTCAGACTACACCCAGCTATTCACTAAGCAGAGAAAAAACGATACGGTCAATATCTGC
Source organism: Motiliproteus sp. (assembly GCA_048265065.1). GTDB lineage: Bacteria > Pseudomonadota > Gammaproteobacteria > Pseudomonadales > Balneatricaceae > Motiliproteus. The sequence continues at coordinate 8,567 of JBLXCH010000113.1, forward strand.
GCGATAATATCGACGGCCGTTTTAGTTGCTGAAAACCAAACTAAAGCTATAGTTAACTGGCAACACCCTATTAATGATACGTTTTTTAACAGTTATACATGCGAAGATAATGTACAAATAGCCATTGAAGAGCTTTTAAAAAATGCTCTTCTTTACACAAGTACATCAAGCAAACCTGAAATCTTTATTGATGTTCAGCTAGATGAAAGTAGCGAGATTATGGTGACTTTCTCTGATAACGGCATTGGTATCTCCGAGAACCTAATTGACGCAGTATTCCTTCCCTATCGACGTTTACACAACGAACAGGCATACGGCGGTTATGGTATGGGGTTAACAATTGCAAAGGCCGCTATCGAACTCATCGGCGGCACGGTAACATTGCGCCAAAATAAACATGATGGGATTGATGCTTGCCTCACTATACCGGTGATGAAAGCCACTGGCTCAAGAACAGATACAACGACAGACCCCAATAAGGAATAAAAACAAGACCTTCTGGATAAAAGAGGTCAAAGAGGCTCTCATGGACCGAAAAAGACGCACGTTATTAAAGGCGGCATGTTATGCCAGTGGTCTATCGTGCTTAACACCCGCTCAAGCCTATGCAGCAATTGCTATGCGAGAAGAGGACATACACCTCCACATCGCAAACCTTGCGCGTGAACTGAATAAAAGTGATGTATCACTCAAGCTGCTGCTACCGAATGGATCGGAATCTAACGTCAAACCAGTTATCGACCAATTTACCCAATTAACCGGCACCAAGATTATTCTTTTACCGGTACCGGTTGATGATATTAATACCGAAATGCAACTCTCCCACAGCGCAGGAGAGTCTCTTTATGATATTGCACTGCCAACGACTTTTGGCATCCCTGATTTAGCCGAAGCGGGTGTTATTTCAGACCTTTCGTCGCTACAGCAGCAATACGAACCAGAAAACTTTCAATCCTCTGCGCTCTACACTGTAGGTGATTATTACCGCAATCGTTTCTATGGCTATCAAGTGGATGGCGACGTCTATCTGACTTTTTATAATCAACAACTCGTCACTGATAATGAGCGTAAACGCTTCGCCGAGGAATTAGGATACGAATACAGAAAGCCGGCAACGTGGGAGGAACTCGATCAGCAAATGGCCTACTTCCACCGGCCCGAAGAGAATCAATACGGTGGTTTGTTATTTCGTAACCCAGGCTACATCGCTTGGGAATTTTGGATGCGCCTACATGCACAAGGTGGCCTTCCTCTTGCCGCAGACCTAACCCCTCAGCTCGCGAGTGATGAAGGAATAAAAGCACTAGAGTCGATGATTAAAGCATCGGCGTTTCTTCACCCTAACGCTAAAACCAACGGTCTTTTCGACAACTGGAAAGATTATACAAAGGGCAACGTCTACGCCAACATCGGCTGGGGGGGCTCACAAAAATACTTCCAACGCCAAGCACCCAATCTAAGCACACACATTGTTGCTTCTAGCGCATTGGGAATGCAACATGCTGATGGTGTTATCCCTCTATCCTATTTTAACTGGGGCTGGAATTACACCGTATCGAGCCAATCCAAACATCAAGACCTGGCCTATTTATACACTCTATTTGCGGTATCTCCTCAGCCATCCATACAGTCAGTACAAGCCGCTGATGGCTTCTTTGACCCCTATCGTCAAGAGCATTATGAAGACCCACAAATCCAAAAAACCTACACAACCGCATTTCTAGAAGAACATAAAAATGCGCTAGCACACTGCGTACCTGATTTTTACATTCAAGGTCAGAGCCTCTATTTTAGCGAACTAAAAAAGTATTTGATGCTAGCACTTGACGGACAAATGAGCGCCGCGCAGGCACTACAAACCGTTGATAAACGATGGTTGTTGTTACACCAGAAATTTGATCAAAACAAACTACAAGAGCAATGGGATTCGCTCTTGACTCGATACCCAAAAGATTTTTTGAACCTGATCAAGCATCAAGGAAATCAAGCGCTATGAAAGCACAAGATCTCGTCAGTATTATGATGGTTGATGATGACACGATTGATGTTGAAAGCTTTAAACGGT
>JBLXCH010000114.1:0-10524 GCA_048265065.1 Motiliproteus sp.
GGCGCTTCTGGTAACCCAGGTTGATCTGGCCGAGGCCGGCGTCGATGCGCGTGGGCGGCACTTCACGCAACGCCTGCTGCAGGCCGGCGCAGGCCGCGGGCCGGTTCGCAAAACGGCGCGTCTCGCCCGCGATATTTAACGACCAGGGCCAGGGTACAAGCCGATTGTGGCGCCGGATGCCACTCTCCTGCAGTGCCACCGCATATAGCAGCGTCGATGGGATGCCGGCGCGTTGCGCGGCGAGTTGGTAGGCCGGTGGCGGGATCTCCCGCGCATGGCCAAATATGGCGGGGAGCAGACAGGCCACGAACAGCGGTGCCTGCAGCGCGTCTATGCGTATTACTGCCGCTGCCATTGCCCGTCCACCTGCCGGACGATGGCGGGCAGGTCGCCGGCGAGGCCGAGCGATTGCCAGCGGCCGGCATCATGATTGAGGGTGATGGCGCCGCTGCGTACCTTGGCTGGAGTGATACCGGTACCGCGGGCCCAGTCACGAATACGGGCATCGTCGCCATCGCTGTCGACCATAAAGAGGTCGAACTCGGTGCCTGACGCCTTCAGCTGCTGTACCAACCGGTCGCAGGCTTCGCACTCCTCTCGCACAAATACGGTTTGCCGCTGAGAGCCGGTCAGGTGTGTGCCAGCCGTGACGGCATCGGGCAGCATGACCCGTAGCACGCCGGGATAGCGCCGTTGCCAGGCCGCGTCATAGGCACGCTGGTAGCTCAGCAGTTTCTCGATCCGCCGCGCTTCGGTCTGTACCTGGAGATCGGCATAGCGACGGCGCTCGTCGTCCGAACGCGCTTCGATACCCAGGGCCGTGAGCGGGTCGAGGTTGGGCGAGTAGATACCCAGTGGCCCTTCCATCAGCTCGCGATAGCGTATCCATTCGTCCGTGCGCAATCCCCAGTCCTGGGCCAGGCGCGTGTCCTGGCTCCGTTCGAGCTGGCTCGGTGTAACTTGGGATGTACTGATGGGAGCCTGTTGCGCCGAAACCGTAACAGGCACGACGATCAACAAGGCAAAAACGAGGCGGGTCGGGGTTTTCATATCATGGGCTCCATTCACGGAATCGCCAGCCGACGCGTCTGCTTACCGGTGCTAAACACCGCGGTGTTGCCATCGAGGGTCTCCAGAACCCAGGGGCCCAGAGCTTCGCCGGGTAAGAGCACCTGAATCTGATCGGTGGTCAGTTTACCGGCGGCCGGTGCGATGGACAGGGCACGTTGCCCCGCACGCAGTTCAATGCCCAGCACTTGAAAGGGGAAGGGTTCTTCTCTGGGGTGTGTAGCAACCGCTGGTTTGGTTTTTGGCCGCGCTTGAACCGGTGCCGCTGGATGGACGGTTGCTGGGCGGGCTTTCAGTTGCGCGATCTCGATGCGCAACGCGTCCAGTTGTTCCACTCCTACGCGTTCGGTGAGCGTTTGCTCCAGTTGTGTCAGCCGCGCACTCAGCCTGTGTCGGGTCTCCTCCAGTGCTGCGGTGGTCGCGGTTTCAGGCTTAACCTGAAGCAGCTGCAGGCTGTTCCCCAGTGATGTCACGCGGGTCTCAAGGCCGTGCAGCTGCCTTAGTCCGGTCTCGACCTGCTCCTGGCGGGCCAGCTCCGACATCCAGCGTTGACCCAGAATTGCGGCCACACTCAGCACGAGCAGCCAGAGCAGCATCAAAAACTGCACAAAGGAGGCGCTACGGGAGCGTACCGGATTAGACGCGCGGTTCATGGCTGGTCTCCTGTCGGCTCTGACACGACAGACGTGTTCTCGATTGACGGACGAGTAGCAGGCGGCAGCGAGTTGGACGTATCGGCTCGTTCGAAACAGACCTGCCGCGCAGCATCCTCCACCCGAAGTTCCCAGGCAGGCCCCGCCAGCGTCAGCAGTGCGTCGTAAAGCGACAGCGGGCCGAGTTGTCCATGAGCCGCGGGGAGCGGCAATGTATTCAGTGCTGTAACAGCAGCGTTGCCATTGCACAGGGAGAAGCCCGAGCGAAGCAGGACATGGCGTATCGCATCGCCAACGGTCGCGTGTAGGTTGGCTGGCAGGGTGACATCGACAACTTGAAACAGCAGATTTTGTTGGGCAGCCTGTGGCGTCAGCTCCATCAGGGTGTATCGGCCGTAGCGGGCGACGGGGATCCAGTCCGGTGGTATTGGTGGTACTTCGATGTCAGGTTCTGATTCGATGGGTGTTGGCGCAACGGTTGAGGTGGTACATCCCGCCGTTAGCGTAATGGCGAATAGGCCGGCGATAAGGGCGATGTATCGATTCGCTAGAAATTGAAGAAAGGCAACTGACATGCGGGCGTCCCCTGGCGCTGTGAGGTGCCAGCATCACAGGGGAGGGCGGTCGTATCAGTAGACAATGGGAACTGGGGACGTACCGGATTATGTTAGATCGGCGTGGTTACCTAGAAAGACACACCATATTGCAAGAGGTTACCTCAGATAGCGTAAGAATTTTCCTGCGACTATCTGTTTCGACGACGGAGAGCGGCCTCACTGTGCACGTAGCGTATGGCTAACGCGAACGTCAGTGGCTGACTGTCCTCAGCGTCAATATCGCAACGAACATGGTGCGCAAAGTCTGAGAGCGCGAATTGCCTATTGTCTATGCTATCTAACGAGAATCAGGTAGACTTTACCTAAATTTTTAGTTAGATAGGATATCGCAGCGTGCGTAGCAAGCCCCTTATTAGATGGGCAGGAAGTAAGAGGAAGCTCTTACCGTTGCTTAAGGAGCAGTCACCAGCCTCGTATAAACGTTATGTAGAGCCGTTCTGTGGTTCTGCGAGTCTGTTTTTTGAACTCCCACTTTCTAAAGCATTGCTCTCTGATATCAATGTAGAGCTCATCAATGCGTTACGAGAAATAAAGAAAGATCCGTGTATTCGAGATAAGTTGATTCAAATACCATCTACGAATGATGAATATTATAGGTTAAGAGCTATAGACCCCGGGGGAATGTCAAGATCGGAGCGAGCTGTTAGGTTTTTATATCTTAATAGACATTGCTTTAATGGTGTATATCGGACCAATAAAAGTGGTCAGTTTAATGTTCCAATTGGAACTAAGACTGGAGAATTTCCCAAGCAGTATGTATTTGATCATGCTCGAGAAACGCTTAAAAATGCTGATTTAGTTGTTGCGGACTATAAAAAAACTCTATCGAAGCTTGGTGATGGCGATTTTGCGTATATAGATCCGCCGTATTCAAAATGTGGGCGTTTTACAGGTGAGTATGGTGTGGGAAGTTTCGACTCATCTGAACTGCCTGAGTTTTTCGATCATCTTACTGTTTTAAGTAATAAAGGTGTTAAGTTTCTTTTTTCGTATAGGGCTTGCGAGGAGACAATTCAAAAACTTTCTGACCAATACTTAGTTAATGTTATATCTGTTAAGAGGCATGTATCAGGCTTTAAGGAAAGTTGGAACGTAACTAAGGAAATACTCGTTCGAAATTATGGACAATAAAAAAGTCATATTTTTAGTGCTTTCAGACCTTCACGCTATTGTAGATGAAAGGTATGTCAATGACTCTCATCTTTATTTTGAGGATGGTCGGTGTTCATACATCGATTCATTTATAGCCTATCTTTTAGGCCTGAATTTAAGTATTGATTATGTCATTTGTGCCGGAGATGTTTCAAATAAATCGTGCTCGAAAGGTTTTGAGCTGGGCTGGAAGTTTCTCAATAAGCTAAAAAAAGATATCGGAGCAAAAGATTTAATTTGCGTGCCGGGTAATCATGATCACCAGTCTAGAGCTAGCTCAGAAGTATTCTCGCCAAAGCATAACCTTCAATTTATAGAACCACAGTTTCCTACAAGCTGCTCCAACAAAAATACACATTTTTGGGCGTGGAATTGGTGTGCTACTGAGGGTGATGTTTTTAATGCATTTCTTATTAACTCTAGTGCGTATCATGGTTATGGGGATAAAGAATATGAAAAAGGGCGCGTTGCTAAAGAAACGTGCAAGCAAATAGTAGATTATATAGCTTCAGATAATTGTAAAAAAAGAAAATTTAATATACTTCTCTGTCATCATCATCCATACAAAATGGAACATGTCGACTCTAGACCGGATGTTGAAAGTATGGAATGTGGGTCGTATTTAGTTAGAGAGCTACATCAAACTAGTACTGGTGCGTGGCTGGTTGTTCATGGCCATAAGCATTATGCTGATATTACGTATGCACAATCAGCAACTGACACGCCGCCTGTTGTTCTTTCTGCGGGTAGTTTTTCTGCTAAGCTATATCCCGAGATTAAGGATAGGACCTCTAATCAGTTTTACATACTTGAGATCGATATTGAAAATACAGAAAGAGAAAATAAGTTAGTTGGTCAGTTTAAAACTTATGAAAGTCCATACCCTGGCTTTTGGCAACCATCTACCTCTGAAAATCTTCCGGCTAAAGGCGGCTTTGGAAGTAATGTGACTAGTATTCGAATAGCTAATGATATAAATCAAAGAATTGACTCTGAAAATCCTTTTTTAGATGATAATGAGCTCGAAGAGTTTAGGGGAAGTATAGAAAATTTAATGCCTTTTGCATTTAGAGAGCTAATTAAAGAGCTAGAGGCTTTAGGGCTTTCAGTTAGAACGGAGTCTAATATGATTGTTGAAGTCGGATTGAAAAATGAATAACTATACGCCTAGTATGCATGATGCTTTCAATGCCCGCACTTTTACGGTTAAAGATTTATGTAAGGGTTTTATAATTAGCGATAGTTTTAAAAAGCTCTGTTCTCTCAGTAATACCGTGATGATAGGTCCTAGAGGTAGTGGAAAAACTACCCTCATGAGAATGCTAAGTGTAGAAGCATTGGAGGTATGGGAAGGAGATTGGGCTCAATATTATCGGGATAACATTTCTTACTCTGGTGTGTTTATACCTACTGACAGAGTTTGGAAGAGCCAATATGAAAAAGCTAGAGAAAAGCTAGGGCGTAACCATGATTATTTAGATCTTCTAGACTCATTGTTCGTGTATCATGTTCTAGAACGGTTTGTTTCTGTTGTCTCATTTCGTGCATCGCGAATCATTGATAAAGTCAACAAATTTCAGCACGTTGGTATTAATAAAACAACAGAATCTGACTTGGTTAAAGAGTTGGCCGATCTTTGGAAAGTAAAACCAACATTACTATCTCTAAAAAATTTAGAAGTATCAATTGTAAAGAAAAAACAAAGTGTAGCTAGTTTTATTTTTTCTTTGCTTCAAAGGAATGAGTTGTCAGATAAGCCGATAGTGCTTTCTGGTGATATTACCGACATAATTGGGTCGTCTGTAGATATTGTAAATATTTATTTCGAGCAAAGTGACTCCAAGTGGTGCTTCCTATTTGATGAATTAGAGCTGGCTCCTGATCATATTGTACAACCCTTAGTGGATGCGACGAGGGGAAGAAACGATCGCTTTATATTAAAACTGGCTCTTTCTCCTTATCATGAGAATGTTAAGATTACTACTGGTCCAGATAGTTCAATGAACAATCAGGATTTTTCATTCGTTAGTTTGACTAGTAGTACAGATAAGTCCGGCTTGGATTTTTCAAAAAAACTTTGTGGGAATGTATTCCTTAAACATGGTTTGATGGAGCCAGTTAGCTCATATTTCGAGGGGTTTACTGACACTCCAATTAAAGAACAGTTTCATGCTTTAAGCGAAAAAGATAATAGCTTTTTTGGATATCTGAAAAGTCAAGGTATAGATCTAGCTAAGTTTGATGACTATACGGATAAGGACAAAAAAACTACTATAAGAAAAGTACAGGCTGTAGTTAAAGTCCGAAATACCTTTATGAAGGAAAATGGAAAACCCAGATCTTTTAAAAGACCTCCCAATATGTATGGTGGTTTCGATAATATCTGTAAATCGCTCGAGTACAACCCTAGAATGCTAATCGGTATTATGAATGACTTCATCTCCGTAGCAAAAGAAAATAGAAAAATACCGATGTATCTTCAGATTAATTCAATAGTGAAGTTTTATAGTTCATATAAATCGTTATTGTCTACGATTGCGATTGAGTCATTAGGCGATGAAAGATTCAAAAATATTAGCGATCTTATTGAGTTTATTGGGAGCTTTTTTAAAAATCAGATACATGGCCCTAAGTTCGAGCCCGAGCCAAAGGGGTCTTTGAGTTTCAATAAGCAGCAGAGTATAAACTACCAAGGTGCAATTGGTGTGGCATTGAATGCGGGAGCGTTGATTTCTATTACTGAAGGAGACTCTTATCAAAGTGTGTCAGATCTTTCAAATTTGAGGTGTAGATTGTCGTATATATTTTCGCATCATTATCGAACTCTTTTGATAAAACAAAGGGCTATAGGATTTCCCGAGGTTTTAAATAACGACAAAGCCATACTCAAAGCAGTAGATCCGCTGTTTATAAAAGAAGTTGATCAATTGGATCTTTTATGAAGATTTTAAAAGAGAATACTCCGCTTGTCTATGATCTGGCTATATTCGGACTTGGGTTTGAAAGTCGATCTATTGCCCTTTTGGGTAGTGGTGGTACTGGGTTGGCTCGAAAGATTGCTTTAGGATATTCGGTAAATGTTGATGTTATTAACTACGCGAAAAATAAGGACACGTTCCGTAAAGAAAGTTGTGAAATATATGAGGGTGATGATCAAGCTGTTTTTGGTTTTTTTGATGAGTATTTGATTGGGTTAAATTGCTTGTCTCCAATTAATGTGCTCCTTGATATTACTGTTATGACTAGACATCGATTGGCTACATTACTGTGTAGCTTAATCCGAAATCTACCTAAAGGATCAGTGATATCAACTATCTATTCACTTTCATCCTTTGTTGAGCCGCCAAAAGATTCAACTCCTATTCGTACAATTGGTGAATTAGCGGAAGACTTAATTGGTGATGTCGGTGATTTAAGCTTGCCAGCATGTGCTATTTTTGGTTTGGGCTACGAACCAAGTAAAGCTTTGGGTGTTTCAAACTATTTGGACTCTACTGTGGAATTTGCTCTGATTCCCACAAGTCCGGAAGAGCGATTTGAAAAATTGGTAATTGAAAATAATGCGGATTTCTTGTCGCAAATCCCAAGTAACAATGTTTTTAATTATGCTGTTAAAAGACCATATTCAACATATGTCGATCTTAAATCTTTGCTGATTTCATTACGGAAAGTATCACGTCCATTATTAATACCCTTGGGGCCGAAAATTCTTTCTGCTATCGGTGCTATATTGGGGTTGGAACTGCGTATACCTGTATGGCGTGTTTCATCTGACCATGAAGAGAATCCGGTGGAAAGAACCGCGAGTGGAGATACAATACGGTTTGATTTAAAAGTATAAATTGTGTTTTAGAGTATGCTGAATTGATCTGATCGTTTTACATGCTTTAAATTTCAAAGCGGTTAGCGGCATTAAAGCTACTAAACCACCAATGAGCTTTAGAGCGGTCGGGGTTTTACTTGTGTTGGTGTACAGGCGCTGGATAATGAGTTGTTATCTTTTTCTTTCACATAACGACCTAAATTATAGTTTTATTTGGTCCGTCCGATTGAATCAAGATATTAACTCGGTGCTAGTTCCTGTCGCCATTATTCCAGCAACTATGTGGATTAAAGTCGCCGTTTCCCGATGTGAGTGACCACTAGGTTAATAATAAATGATATAGTGCTGCCTGTGAAACGTGGCGTAGGCTTTGGCTTACCGGTGATGTGTCATCCAGGCTTGAATCTCGTCTTCCAGGCCCTTCTGAATAGAGGTAGCGCTCTTTACAGTTGAGTTGGCACGCTGTGCGGGAGGGGGAGCGTTCTCGAGTTCCTGTTCGCGTTTATAGGCTGCCATCAGCATCTGATACGCGGAGGGATACGAGTTCTTGTAAAAATCTGCCACCAATCTGAGTGACTCGCTACCGGGGTTGTATCGGATACCCAACTGTTCGACTTTCGATAGCAGCATACGTTCAAGGGTGGTCGCTTTCTTCGCTTTCGCGAAGTATGAATCCCAGTCCATAAAGACTCCAATTTTGATGTTGTTGGTCATTACGCTAGCGCCGCGGTGACAGCAATGCCAGCGGCTGAAATATAGAATCGCTGCGCTCTACGGAGGCGGTTCCGGTGACTCTGTTCGTGCCATGGAAGTAATCGAGCGTGTCGCATGTTGGCAACATTTCGTTATTGGTTTCGATGCCGACGGTGTTTTTTGATTAACAGCGTAGTAAGGCAGCAGTCACAAGTCTAGTTGATCCAGCGAATAGCCGCTTGTCCTGTTCAGATGAGTGCCGCAGAGTTTTTAGGGCGAACAGTTATGCTGACGTGTTTTAGGCGGTCGCTTCTGTTGCTAATCAATATTATTGACGTACAATTACATCAAATGCAACCACCCTAATAAGGAAAAGTGGGAATGAGTAATCAGGATTTTGCTGCAACCCTGTTACGGAAAAACTCTCTGCGTAAAGAATGCGTGGCGCTGTCTGTCGCTGATATCGAGAAGGTCATGGCCGATCTGGCCGAGATAAAAGAGGAAAAGGTTGAGGCAGACGAAGCCCGCAAAGCAGCTGAGTCGGAGCGTATGGAGGCGATCCGTAAAATTCAGGAACAAATGGCCGCGGTAGGCTTGTCGCCCGAAGATCTGGCAAGCGTTGGCGCTTCTGCGTCGAGCACGCGCGCCAAAGTGGCGGCGAAGTATCGTCTGATCGATGAAGATGGTAATACTCATGAGTGGTCGGGGCGTGGACGTACACCTAAGGTATTCCAGGAACGCATCGACAATGGCCCATCCAAGGAAGATTTCCTGATTCAGGACTAAGCACGATAACGCAAGGTACGGCTTATCGAACCCGGGCCGTACCTCCCTTCATAAATCCTTAGTCCGAACCACGGCAATAGTCTGATATTCGCTGGACCTAACCAGAGCCTCCGAATGTAATAACCCAGGTTTTTTTACGACGGCGCCCTGATCAGTCGCGCGCCAGCGAGGACGTATTTCTCTGTATGCCTGACAGCCAGCGTGTCAGCAGCGGCCCGGCTATCATCACCAACAGAAAGCGTGTGATCTGCATTGCCATGACGAACGATAGATCGGAGTGTGTCGACGCCGCGATAATCGCAACGGAGTCGGCTCCGCCGGGACTGGTTGCCAGAATGTCGATAGATAATCGATATCGGCCCAGTACATCAATACCGCGGCAATACCGGCATTCGCCAGCAGCAGCGCTAAAATCGCGGCCGTGATATAGGGCAAAAGGCGTGCGGAATGAGCCAGCGCCGCGGGGGTAAAGCGAAAGCCGATACCCCAACCCAGCATCATATAGGCGATGGCCAGGAGCCAATGGGGCAGCACTAAGGGCATGAGTCCGGTGGACTTGATCAGGAGCCCGATCAGCATCGGTACCAGCAGTGCGCCGCTGGGTATGCGAGAGTGCCAGCCGAACGCCACACAGACACACACCAGCAGCAGCGTGGCACCGAATCCTGGCCAGGAGGTTACACCCAGCCAGTCCATCTGGTGGGCAGGTACCCCGGAAGCCCCCAGATAACTGGCGACCAGTGCCGCTGCCAGGACAACGAAGACCATACGCAGATACTGCATGACCGCAACCAGGCGCATATCGGCGCCATAGGCATCGCTCATCAACGTCATGACTGATGCGGCACCGGGCGCGGATCCTCAGATCGCCGTTGTGCCGGGCAGTAACGATGAACGGGACAGCAGGTATCCGACCAGGCTCGAGGCAACGAGCGTCGACAGGGTGCCCGCGACAAAGACAGGCCATTGCTGCCCCACCTCCGACCAGGCTGTTATCGGCAGCGCGTTCGCGACCATCATCCCAAGCAGTCCCTGCGCCGTATTGAATAGCGGGCTTGATAGCCGCATCGCCGTGCCACAGACCGAAAACAGGATCCCCAGCGCCATAGGGCCCAGCAGCGACGCCGCAGGCAGATGTATGTATTCAAGGCAGGCGGCGGCCATCACAGAGCCCAGCAATAGGGCTCCCCAGCGTAAGCTGATCGGCCAGCGGTGGATATTCAGCGAGGAGAGGGGCGATGTCATGTCAGGCTGCACGTATGGGAGTAATGAGATACGCCGTCGTTATGCTGTCAGGCTTCCGGGATCAGCGCTGACCCTCGAGGGTGGGTCAATCCGGAAGCGGCAGAGGGGCTATTTGTAGTGGGCGATAGGCTGAACACTATAATCCAATGCCCCGACGGAAGCGACGGGCCGATACCTGTTGTGGGACATGGTGAGTTGCCAGACCTGAAAAGGCGGGGCATGCACCTCCCCTCCGGTGGAGGTTCATGCCCCTGGTTGGGAGAAATTGGATCAATACTCGTTGGGCAATAGCAGCGTGGTTACGCTGCGATCCCATTCGGTGATGATCCAGAGCGTCAAGGTCGGTGTGACCTGGTAGGACGACAATAATCGCTCCCCATGCTTGAGGGCGGCATCGTTTTGTAGCCGGTGTCGTCGCTGAGATCGCCCCAGTCACCGTTGAGGTGGCGCTGGAGATAGGGCACGGCATCGAAGACGCCGCGTTGTA
>JBLXCH010000115.1:0-10464 GCA_048265065.1 Motiliproteus sp.
AACTTATCGAAGCCTGTGCCCGTGTAATAGACTCGGGCTGGTATATAGGCGGTAACGAGCTCTCACACTTCGAAAGTGAATTTGCAAAATACTGTGGTAGTGAACATTGTATCGGTGTGGCGAACGGATTGGACGCGCTGACCCTGACGCTGCGTGCTTGGAAGGAACTAGGAAAACTAAAGGAAGGCGACGAAGTCATCGTACCCGCCAACACCTATATAGCAAGCATTCTAGCTATCACCGAAAATCGTCTGCGGCCTGTTCTGGTTGAGCCGGACCCGACAAGCTACAATCTCTGCCCGCTCAAGACTGCTGCGGCTATTACGCCCAATACCAAAGCGATCGTCGCAGTGCATCTATATGGCCAGCTGGCGCCTATGCCGGAAATTATGGCCTTGGCGGAGCAACATAATTTGTTGGTGCTAGAAGATGCAGCACAAGCACACGGTGCCAGTATTGCTGCCCGCAAGGCAGGCAATTGGGGGCATGCGGCAGGCTTTAGCTTTTATCCTGGCAAGAATCTAGGCGCTCTCGGAGACGCGGGGGCGGTGACTACCAGCGATGCCGAGTTGGCGCAAACTATCCGTGCGCTTGGTAACTACGGAAGCCATAGAAAATACGAAAATCTTTATCAGGGAGTGAACAGCCGCCTTGATGAGATGCAGGCAGCAATGCTCAGCGTCAAGCTAAAACACCTTGATACGGATACTGCTCGTCGCAAGGCTATCGCTTTGACATACGCACACGGCATTAACAATTCAGCCATCAGCCAGCCAATTCCTTCCGACAGCACTATGGCTTCGTTGGAGTCTCATGTATTTCACCTTTATGTGGTGCGCACCGAGCTGCGGCAAGAATTGCAAGAACATCTAAGTGCTGCTGGCATCCAGGCGCTGATTCACTATCCGATACCTCCACATCAGCAACGTGCGTATAAAGAGTGGAACCAGCAGAGCTACCCTCACACGGAAGCGATCCACCGGGAAGTGCTGAGCCTGCCTATCAGCCCGGTGATGACAGATGAAGAAGTCACAGCCGTGATCCATGCCTGCAATGCGTTTAGTGCGGCTGAGTGATGACCCTGATAAAAACCAGCCTGCTAAATTGCATTGCTGTCGTTATTAAAATGCTGACTATGCTGGGCCTGAACAAGATACTGGCTATCTATGTCGGGCCGGCAGGCTATGCCGCCATTGGCAACTTTCAAAACGCAGTGCAAATGATTAGCACCTTTGCCAGTGGCGCTATAAATACCGGCGTAGTGAAATACACCGCTGAATATTACGATGAAGAGGAAAAGCAACGACAAGTCTGGCGTAGCGCGGGCACGATTGCTGTTTTAGGTTCGGTAGTTACGGGTATTGGCGTTTCAGCATTTAGCAAACCAATAGCCCAGTGGTTTTTACACGATGAACAATACAGTGCTGTGTTCATCTGGTTTTCCATAACGTTGGTTTTTTATATATTCAATACGCTGCTATTGGCCATATTGAACGGAAAAAAGGAAATTCACCGCTACATCTTTGCCAATATAGCAGGCAGTTTATTTTCTTTAGTGGTTACCAGTATTTTAGCAATTCAGTTCGGTTTGTTCGGAGCGCTGACGGCACTGGCTATCTTCCCTTCGTTTGCCTTTGTGGTCACTTTATACCTCTGCTACAAAGCGGACTGGTTTAAATTCAGTTACCTCTTCGGTGGCTTAGACAAAAACGTACTGTTAAACCTCAGTAAATACACCGCAATGGCACTCACCAGCGCCGCTTGTGTTCCCGTCAGCCATGTTCTCATCCGTACTCATCTAGGGAATACGTTTGGCCTGGAAGCCGCAGGTTACTGGGAAGCCATGTGGCGCTTAAGTGCAGCTTACTTAATGTTGGTAACCACGACATTAAGCCTGTACTACTTGCCCAGGCTCTCCGAGCTAAAAGAGCCGATCGAAATAAGAAAAGAAATTATCCAGGGTTACAAAATAATACTGCCAGTAGCTGCTGCCTGCGGCCTGGTAATCTACCTACTGCGAGATTTTATTATTGGTGTACTTTTCACCCAAGATTTTATCCCTATGCGTGAATTGTTTGCCTGGCAAATGGTAGGAGACACGCTGAAAATTGGTAGTTGGTTACTAGGTTATGTTCTCATAGCAAAAGCTGCATTTAAGTTTGTTATGTTTACAGAGGTATTTTTTGCAGTATTATTTTATCTGCTTGTAAGCTCTCTTACTGCAATCTACGGAATAGAGGGAGCAACAATAGCGCACTCTTTTACCTACCTATTTCATTTTATTGCAATGTTTTTATATTTATCAATTAAAAGATTAATTTGAAATGTTCTCAATCTTAAAAAAAATTAAAATTTATGGCGTAAGAAGAGCGTTTGTTTTAGTTCTTATTCGACAGTATTTGAATCTTAAAAAAATAATATATATCTACCTTCTCTCTGACAACAAACCTGATTTCCGTTTAAAGAGTATATTTCAACCGACACAGTTTATAGGCAAGGGAGTAATCTGTATTGGCCAAACCTCAACAATTGGTGTTTGGCCGTCACCAAAGATTCTGTCTGGATATGCTTACTTAGAGGCAAGAAGAGAGGATTCGAAAATTACGATTGGCGAAAGAACCTTTATCAATAATTCTGCGAACATTATTGCCGACAAGACGACGATATCTATCGGGAATGATTGTCTTATTGGGCAAAGCGTAAATATATTTGACTCTGACTTTCATGGTTTAGAGTTAGAAAACAGAAATAATGGGGTTTATGAATGCTCGCCTGTGAATATAGGGGATAATGTTTTTATTGGTGCAAATGTCACAATATTAAAAGGTGTTAATGTTGGTGAGGGCTCTGTTATCGCAAACGGATCCATTGTAATAAAAGATGTTGAGCCGTTTAGTATTGTTGCAGGCATTCCTGCCAAAAAAGTACGTTCGTTGTAACTGGCTTTTACTACAGCCTTAGTATAAATTATTTATTAATTCCTCTCTGAATAAACAATAGTTGAGCAGTATTTTATTAGTTTTATTATCGGAGCACAGCAGTGAATCCAACAGAAAAAGAAAACCCTTTAGTTAGCATCGTTATCCCCTGCTACAACCATGCCCAGTTTGTACAAGAATCTATACAAAGCGTGATTGATCAAGATTATGAAAACATAGAGCTGATTGTTATTGATGATGGCTCAAAAGATAGCTCCGTTGAAGCTATTAACGAAATAATTCCTGCTTGTAATGAGCGCTTTGCTCGGTTTGAGTTTAGGCATAGACCGAATAAAGGGCTATGTGCGACGCTGAATGAAGCGCTGGAGTGGTGTGAGGGGGAGTATTTATCTTGCATTGCGTCAGATGATGTTATGTACGAGGATAAAGTTTCTCAGCAAGTGGCTTTTTTAGAGCGCAATCCGGCATGTGAAGCGCTATTCGGCGCGATGGAAATTATTGATAGAAATTCTGTCTCTGAAAAAGTAATAGGCAAGGGGTATGCGGAGTACAGTTTTAAAGAGGTCTTCCTACATGAAAGCTTTTTGCCTGCGCCTTCTCAGATGCTACGTACAGAAAGTCTAAAATCTATTGGAGGATATGATGAAAGCCTTCTTATAGAGGATTGG
This sequence comes from Motiliproteus sp., assembly GCA_048265065.1. Classification (GTDB taxonomy): domain Bacteria; phylum Pseudomonadota; class Gammaproteobacteria; order Pseudomonadales; family Balneatricaceae; genus Motiliproteus. The sequence continues at coordinate 3,608 of JBLXCH010000115.1, forward strand.
TACATGTGGCTAAAACTGCTGGAAAAGGGGGGGTATTTTGTTAATACGGGTAAAGTGGTTGTTAAATATCGTCGTCACGAAGAAAATTTTTCAAAGAAAACAGATAAAATGTGGTCGGGAATAAATCAAATACTTACAAAGTATAGATCTCATCCACTATACAGCAGGGCATTGTCAGGGGCTATGTTAACGCATGCTTGTGATATTCAGACTTTTAGCAAGGCTCAATCTTTTTCTTGGCTAATAAATGCTCTGTCGGTTGATCCGAAAATGCTTCTTAGCTTTAAGACGTATAAATTCTTGATAAAGTTTTTTCTACCCAAGAGCTTATTTCGGAAATGATATACCCATTGCAGAAGCAGGAGGCTGGTGTAGTTGACTTCATCATTCTTTGCTTAATATATTGGTTGATTTTTTTTGATTTGTTCATTTCTGTTGTGGGAGGCGGAGCGTCTGTACTATTAGGTCTTTTTTTAATTGCTTTGTGTTATCCGTCGTCACTGATCTCTTTTAGCTTCTCTGATTTCAAGAGTGAGTTATTTTTTTTATATTCCATTAGCATTTACGTTTTGCTAAGGAGTATTTTTTCTGAAGAAATGGATTTTTTCATTTCCTTTTCCAAGATTGTAATAGTGATGGCGTCTTCATATGTTTTGACGAGTTATGTAATAAAGCGGTTTGGGAGTTATTTCTATATAAAGATTTTAATTTTTATTTTCATACTTCAAAGCTTTTCTCCGGTCTTGTATCTGCTTATAGACTCTTATAAAGATTTCTTGACTCATATTCAGGCGCCGGATATTTCAGGTCGAGATATACATGGTCGAGGGGTTCTTTCATTAAGAAAATCTTTTGTCTCGGGCGCCGGTGGTTTTTTTGGAATGTCAGTGCTTCTGGGTTTTTTTATATATATTTTGACTTATTTTTATGTTACTAAAAGAATTGGTTTTTTACTCTTTTTTCTGACTTCTTTAATCGTATCATTGGCTGCTGTTATAGCTGGAAGGACAGCAGTAATTTTCATATTTTTTTCCGTGCTCACGGTGCTGTGGTATGCAACTTTGGTTACTAGATTTGTAATTTTTTGTGCTTTGTCAGTATTTGTGCTTATTTTGTTTTTTTTGCTTTATTATACGCAGACTTTAGAGTGGATCGCCGCGCAGTCAATCCTGTTTCAATGGATGTTAGAACCACTAGTGAATATGATGAGGTCTGGGGCATTCTCAAGTACGTCAACGGATGTGCTGCACACTATGTGGTTTATTCCCGATAACGTAGACACTGTATTCATAGGGGATGGGCGCTATATATCAGATGACGGCCTATATTACGGCGGGACCGATGTCGGTTTCCTGAGGCAGATGCTTTTTGGTGGGCTCCCTCTTGTTGCTATGGTAATTGCTTTTTCCTTTATTATTACAAAATGCATGCCTTTGTTTTATAGGGTGGGTTTATTAATTTTGCTTTTTATAGTGCATGCAAAGGGGAATGTTATATTGGGCGCTCCAATGACAATGGCGCTTTTAGCATCCTTTTCAGTATTTTTACTGCACGATAAAAAATATGGTGTACATGTTTGAGTGTGCTTTTCGGTTTTTATTGAAGTTAATGGATTGGTATGCATTATTTAATATCTGTTGTCGTGCCTTTGTACAATAAGAGATATTCGATTGAGGGGTGCTTGAGGTCTGTGCTCGCGCAGACCTTTAAGCCGTTTGAAATTATTATTGTTGACGATGGCTCCACCGATGATAGCAGCCTTATTGTTGCTGCTTTCATTGAGGAGCATTCTAATGCTAGTGTCAAGTTGGTCTCGCAGGTTAACGCAGGTGTGTCTAGTGCTCGAAATTTAGGCATCAAGCTTGCTGCGGGTGAGTATGTAGCATTGTTGGATGCTGATGACGAATGGAGTAATGAGTACTTGTTTGAGATGAATGCGTTGATTGGCAAGTGTCCTGACGCATCTATGTATTCTTCTTTTCACTGCATAGCTGATGATGAGTCCAACCTGTTTGTTCCGGCTTGTTCTCTGCCGGAAGGGTTCGCTGGTTATGTTGATAATTACTTCGACCTTTCCGTGTCCACGCCTTTAGTCAACTCTTCTAAAGTTATTTTGAATAAAGAAAGTGTTCTAGCGCTTGGTGGTTTTCCTGTAGATGCCGTGTTAACGGAAGATTTGTTTTTATGGTTCATGATGGCTTCAAGTTATAGAGTTGCTTTCTTAAATAAAGTTTTGGTTAAAGTGAATCAATTTGCTGATGGCAGCAGGTTAGGGCGACATAATAAAGCCCCTTTCCTTATTAGTTATTTTTCAAAAAATTATTGCTTTTTTAAGCGTTTAGAGAAAAGTAAAAAGCGTTATTTGTTTAGCGTTTATTATAAACACTTTCTGGGCTCGCTTTCAGAAGGACGCTATTCTGAGGCTGTATTTCGGCTCGCTAGCGGGTACAAGTTATTCAAGCTAAAAAGTTTTTTCTTAATGCTGCTTCTTCTTGTGCCTCATCCATTCTTCTCTTTCGCCAAAAAGTCAAGGCGAAAAATTCTGAGCGGGCGTAATACATGAATTCAGTTGCCTTTGTTGTCAACGATCCTAAATATTTCATTTCCCATCGTATGGGTATTGGTCAGCGGTTGCTTGCACAAGGCCATAGAGTGCATATTGTTGCACCAGGGCCTTGTCCTGGTGAGATTGCGGCAAATGGTTTTATTTATCATCAAGTATCCATGTCCCGTAAAGGCAAAAATCCCTTTGCTGAACTGGCAACAGTATTTGGCCTTTATTCTCTGTTCAAGAAGTTAAAGCCGGATGTAGTGCACTTAGTTACAATCAAACCCTATCTCTATGGTGGTGTCGCTGCTCGGCTCGCCGGTGTACCGGCGATTGTTTCCGCTGTTGCTGGCTTGGGTATTTTATTTAGCCAGGATAGCTTCAAGACTCTTGCTCTTCGTTCTATTCTTTATCCCTTATACCGTTTTGCCTTTGGTTATCAGCGACAAAAGGTTATTTTTCAGAATCGCGATGACAAGGCTCTGCTCCAGCGCTTTGCGCGCCTGCCTGAAGAGAAAACTGTTTTGATTCGTGGCGCTGGTGTTGACCTTGCAGCCTATCCTTTTCTGCCTGAGCCGGAAGGAAAGGTCGTCATCAGTTTTGCTTCGCGCTTGCTCAAGGACAAGGGGGTAGTTGAGTTCGCCGAGGCCTCTCGTACGCTGCGACAGCGAGGTATTGTTGCAACGTTCTGGCTGATTGGCACGCCCGATCCAGGCAATGCCAATACGGTTACGCAGGCGCAGTTGGATGCCTGGGAGCAAGAAGGGCTGCTCAAGTGCCTTGGCTATAGGGCGGATATTGCCGAGCTATTTGCGCAGTCTCATATTGTGGCACTGCCATCGTGTTACGGCGAGGGGCTGCCCAAGGTGCTGATTGAAGCGGCCGCTTGTGGGCGGGCTGTCATCACTACAGACCACCCGGGCTGCAGGGATGCTATTGAGGCTGATGTAACTGGCTTACTTATCCCGACCAAGGACAGTGCCGCGCTGGCTGATGCTATCGAGCGCCTTATTAGCAACCCTGAGCAAAGGCAGCAACTGGGCCGAGCAGGCCGCGAGCTTGCCGAGAAAGCCTTTGATGTGGAGAAGGTCATTGATGAGCACATTCAGGTTTATGAGCAGCTGCTGAAGCGGTAGCGACGCCAAGGTGGTTTCAACGATGTTTTGATTTGACATCGTTGTGGGCGCCTGACGCTGATTTTAAGGGGACTTTATCCATGAAATATCTTGTGACCGGCACCGCCGGCTTTATCGGTATGTACGTAGCCGAGCAGCTGTTGCAGCAAGGACATGAGGTCGTGGGGCTGGACAATATGAACAGCTACTACGATCCAGTGCTCAAGGAATACCGTTTGGCCCGGCTCACGCCCCATGCCAGTTTCCGCTTTGTGAAAATGAATCTTGCTGACCGGAACGGCATGGCGGGGCTCTTTGCTGCCGAGAAGTTTCAGCGGGTAATCCATCTGGCGGCTCAGGCTGGTGTGCGTTATTCCTTGCAGGCGCCCTTTGAGTATGTGGACAGTAATCTGGTGGGCATGATGACCATTCTGGAAGGCTGCCGCCATCACCAAGTGGAGCATCTGGTCTATGCCTCGTCCAGTTCGGTCTACGGCATGAACGACAAAATCCCTTTCAGTGAAGACGATCAGGTAGACAACCCCGTCTCTCTCTATGCGGCCACGAAGAAAGCCAACGAACTTATGGCGCACTCCTATGCCCATCTGTACGGCATTCCGGTGACGGGCTTGCGTTTCTTTACCGTGTACGGCCCTGCAGGCCGGCCCGATATGGCGCCCTGGCTGTTTACCGACGCCATCCTCAGGGGTGAGCCGATCAAGGTTTTCAATCACGGTAAGATGCAACGCGATTTCACTTATATTGACGATATCGTCGAAGGCGTGCTGCGCATTCAGGACGTGATTCCTACTGGCCAACGCCCCTATGCGTTGTTCAACATTGGCAACAACCAGCCGATCCCTCTCGCTCGCTTTATCCAGGCCATCGAAACTGCCACTGGTAGAATTGCCGAAAAGATTATGCTCGATATGCAGCCTGGCGACGTGGAACGCACCTATGCCGACACCAGCCGCTTGGAAACCGTGGTGGGTTACAAGCCGCAGATGGAGATTGAAGAGGGTATGGAAAGGTTCGTTCGCTGGTTCAAAGAGTACAAAGGCTTATGAGAAAGATCGCAGTGGTTGGCACCGGATACGTAGGGCTTTCTAACGCTGTGCTGTTAGCGCAGCATAATGAAGTGGTTGCGCTGGATATTGTCCCTGAAAAGGTCGCTCTGCTGAACGACCGTGTCTCCCCTATCGAAGACAGCGAAATTTCCAGCTTCCTGAAGAGCAAGTCGTTGAAGTTTACCGCCACTCTGGACAAACAGGAGGCACTGAGCGGGGCGGAGTATGTAATTATCGCTACGCCCACTGACTATGATCCACAGAGTAATTACTTCAATACCAGCAGCGTGGAAGCGGTCATTGCTGATGTGCTGACGATTAATCCAGGCGCTGTGATGATCATCAAGTCAACCGTGCCGGTTGGCTATACGCAGGCTGTCAGGAAAAAATTTAATACAGATAACATTGTTTTCTCGCCGGAGTTTCTGCGCGAAGGCAAAGCGTTGTATGACAATCTGCACCCCTCACGAATCATTGTTGGTGAGCAAAGTGAGCGGGCAAAGATATTTGCCGGGCTTCTGCGGCAGGGCGCTATCAAGCAGGATGTGCCAGTGCTGTTTAGCGATTCTACCGAGGCTGAGGCCATCAAGCTGTTCTCCAATACCTACCTGGCGATGCGGGTGGCTTATTTCAACGAGCTGGACAGCTACGCTCAGGTACATGGTCTGGACACAAAGCACATCATCGAGGGCGTGGGGCTGGACCCGCGTATCGGTAGCCACTATAACAACCCCTCCTTTGGCTACGGTGGCTACTGCCTGCCCAAGGACACCAAGCAGCTATTAGCAAACTATGACCAAGTGCCTAATAACTTAGTCAAGGCGATTGTGGATGCAAACCGCACCCGTAAGGATTTCATTGCCGATTCCATCATCGCGAAAAATCCAAAGGTGGTGGGTATCTATCGTTTGGTGATGAAATCCGGTTCGGACAACTTCAGGGCTTCTGCGATTCAAGGTGTGATGAAGCGCATCAAGGCCAAGGGCATTGAGGTGGTGGTATATGAACCGGTGCTAGAAGAGGAGACTTTCTTTGGGTCACGAGTGATCAATGACCTGAGTGAGTTCAAGCGTGTGGCGGATATTGTCGTCGCCAACCGCCCGGAAGAAGTCTTGGCTGACGTGATGCACAAGGTTTACACCAGAGATATTTTTGGTGGGGATTCCTGAGGTTGGCGGGTATGCATCATTCAATTTCTGACGCAGAGCGCTTCAGGCGAACGACAAACAGGGCCATTAGTTTTCAATGACTAAAATTATATTGACCGGTGCCAGCGGTTTTATTGGCTTGCGTTTGCTCCCGCAGCTTGAGCAGTGCCCTGAGCTTCAAGTTATCGGGCTGTGTCGTCGCTTACCGCAGGGACGGAGCAGTTCCGGGCTGCATGCGGTAGGGGATTTGCAGCAGGCTAATCTGTCTGCCTTGTTGTCGGGCGTGGATGTGTTGATCCATGCTGCCGCTCGCGCCCATATCATGGACGACGAGATGGCTGACCCCTTGGCTGAGTATCGTCGCGTCAATGTGGAAGGCACGCTGAGGCTGGCTCGGCAGGCTGTGGCCGCTGGGGTGAAGCGTTTTATCTTTATCAGCTCAATCAAGGTAAATGGTGAGGGCACCGTCGATGAGAGGGTTTTCTTAGCCAGCGACGAGCCCGCTCCGGAAGATGCTTATGGATTGTCTAAGCTGGAAGCGGAGCAAGGTTTGATGCAACTGGCTGCAAATTCCAGCTTGGATGTGGTGATCATTCGTCCGCCGCTAGTTTATGGGCCGGGTGTGAAGGGAAACTTCGCGAGCATGATTAAGTTAGTCGAGAAGAGGCTTCCTCTCCCTCTCGGCGCTATCCACAATAAGCGCTCTCTGTTGGGTATCGACAATCTGGTCGATCTGATCATCCGTTGCATTGATCATCCCGCCGCTGCCAACCAGATTTTTCTCGCGGGAGACGGCAAGGACTTGTCTACAACCGAGTTACTGCGTGGCGTGGGTAGGGCGATGGGCAAGCCTGCGCGGTTGATTCCCGTCCCGGCTGGCATGCTGCAACTCGGGGCTACCATGTTAGGCAAAAAGGCCATGGCACAGCGGCTGCTTGGTTCGTTGCAGGTGGATATCAGCAAGACCTGCGAGCTGCTG
>JBLXCH010000116.1:0-10407 GCA_048265065.1 Motiliproteus sp.
TATGTGTATAAAAGCCTTACGGATTATTTAATTGAAGGGCTGGAGCGTGAAATTTCTGAATAGCTAGATAATCGCGGATGGTGCAAGCGGTATGTCTACATGGCTGCCGCTTTATCGTCAGATACGAAAAAATCCAAGCGTTTCGGCTTGTTTGATGCTTAATTAAAGGTTTTCTGAGTGCCATTTCCTGGGGGAGGAAATGGTGCCGAGGAGAGGACTCTCTGGTCTCGGGATTTACTCTTTTAAAATCAAAGGCTTGCCATCTTATTCTCTGGCCTTGTGTACCAGGCGTGTGGCCTTGTACTGGTTATAGAATACGTGGGAATCTAGTCCTAGGCCAGACTGGCGATAAATTAATTTCGGCCTCTTATGGATGAACCTCGCCCAGCCTTGGGATTGTCTCTCTCAGTTTGTCGGCAACCAGCTCTCTGTCAGCCCCATAGTGCAGATGTCGGTGACAGTTGGGACATGCTGCAACTGCGTTATTAACTGTGTCAGAGCCTCCATCGGCCAGTCGAATTATATGGTGTACCTCTAGGAATGGAGAACCATCTGTCCGTGTGAAGGGAGCAGGGAGAGTGCATATTTCGCAATGGCCTTTGGCAATACTCAGAACCCACGCAACAACTTCTGGGTCTCGTATAAACTGAGTGACGGGCTTCTTTTGAGTGGGAGGCTTCAGGTTTCCTTTAGGTGGTTTTTCGGCCTTCGCCTTGGTTTTGGCGACTGAGGAATGGAATGCAGCGTTAGTTCCTAGCTCTTGTCCTTCCGCTTCAGCGATAAGCTGCTCTAGTTTTCCTATTACATTGCTCCCGACGTTGCGCAATGGGGCAAGTCCTTTGACCCAGGAGCGTCCTTGAAGCTCAAAAACGTGGGAGATGTTCTGCATCCGATACTCATATGACTTGAGCGTTCTACCGTATGATTTGTGAAGAGAAGCGTAGTATTCCTTTTTAACGAACTTCTCTCCCGACGCCTGTTTCTCACGCATTTCAACGTAAGCTAATACAGCTGCCTTTAGTTCGTCCTCCGACCATTTCTCGCTCATGGGTTCCATCCTTAGTTAGTAAGATCGTGTTTTTGGTGCAGCGCTGTAGCCAAGAACTAGTCGTATAACGCCTGAAACAGCGCGTCAGTATTCTTCTGGCCTGCATTCCCGTGTCCCTAGTAAAGCCTATAGAAAAGACTAAAAGCACAGGATGCTTGTACGGGCTTCTCACACACGTGGTGCGGTGCCCAGAGAGCCATCCAGTATCGCTTGACCACGGCATCGGACAGTTGCTCAGCCAGTCAAGAGAGGGAGGTTAAGTCTGCTAGGTCGTCAGGCGCAAAAGGTGTTATTCCCTTAAAGATGCCCGTTTTGGTCATTGATCTGACAAGCTGATGACCTGTGAATACTTCCGTAGGCTCGATTTTTCGGAGTCTAGAGAAGTCAATTGATGTCCACTCGGTTCTATTTACGATGGCGCTTACAATGTACTCGTTTTCTGGCTGACCGTTTGAAGCGTTAACGATTACGCGATAACCAGAAATGAGTATGTGATTGACCGTAGGGAGGTGGGCAAAAACCTCACCCACGACTCTCATCATGACTGAGTGAATATAATCACGGTAAAACTGTCGGCGTTTTGTGGCGCTAACTTTCTTGGCTGTTAGCTTGTACTGCGTTGCGGGAACAGACCACTCTTTGTCTGGCATATTTTCTTCATTTGGAAAAAGGATATCCAAGGCCAGAGTCTTATTGTTATCACCCAAGTCAAAATCAATAGTTGGTTCTACAGGCCACTCAATGTCTCCAAGGTATGTTTCCAGTACTTGTTGCATCGCATTGATATCTGAAAAGACTTGGACTTCCTCTCGCCTTTTACGCTCAAGCTCTTTGGTTTCATGAGATTGCTTGTCAGACTCCCAATCCGCCAAAGCTTTTTCTGCTTTCCGTCTGCATGAAGGTATGAGTGACGCAAGTATTTTGTTAAGGAGGCTGAGGGTTGGCTTAGGAACTCTAAAGGGTTCTGGATAGTATTCAGGGGTTTCTGTCGGTCTGGGGGTCAGATGATGGAGCTCGGTAATCAGGCTAAGCGTTTCGTTGCGCTGTTCACAGGTCGCATCCATGAATGCTCTGATTTTACTTCCTGCATGCTTTCTAGTGTAAGTCGTCTCTGCACTTGTAAGAGACTCTCCGTTGGAATGACAGAGAGTAACCTGACCTTCGTCATCGATATTTACTTGGATACTGGAGGGATGGCCTGCAGTGCTTTGAGAGCTGCCCTTTGGCGCTCCTTTTAGTTTTTTTCTGTAGCTTAGGCCTGTTCCTGGTATTCCAGCATTTCCATATACTCCAGTACGACCAGCGCTTATGGTCGCACCTCGAGGGCCAGCCGAGAGCCCAACGCCGCTCTTGCTAACGTTAAGGCGGACGCCAGGTGCTATCTTTATTCGACGCTGAAAACGAACGGCCATCTTTCACTCCTTACTTTCAACAGTGCTTTGCCTTGCCTGAAAGACATCACTAAATGCTGCTGCCAATATTCCTGTTGGCATCGCGACAATACCTATGCCTGCAACTGCAGTTAGGCTGGCAAAGAACTTACCGGCAGCAGTGATTGGCGTGACATCTCCGTACCCGACCGTTGTTAAAGTGGCAACGCTCCACCAAAGGGCGCGAGGAATGCTCCCAAACGCCTCAGGTTGTGATGACGCTTCGAACAGATATAGGAATGCACTCGAAAACAGCAGGAGGATTATTGCGATAGTTCCACTCATCAGCAGCTCGAACTTCCTTTTGGAGAATGCCTCCCATAGCATTTGCCATGCCTGCGTGAATCGCCCAAGCCGTGAAACCCTGAGAATTCTAAAAATACGAGTGAGCCGGATGTAGAACGAGGCTGAGTTGGTCATGAAGGGTGCTAAAAAAGAGGCGAGGGCAAGCAGGTCGAATAGTGCCCACCACGAAGCCATGTAACGCAATCGTCCGAGCTTGCCAGCATACTTTGGGTTTTCGGGAGCTACATAGACTCGGAGTGCATATTCAATAACGAATATCGTAAATAGGACTCTCTCTGATGCGAGAAAGAACAGCTGATTAGCCTCACGAATGGAGCGCTCGGTTTCAATGACTGCAAGTACGACAGAGGCAACAATAAGAAGGCAGATTGTAAGATTGAAGGGGGAGAGTCCTTTTCTATCCCAAGCAGTGGCATCTACATATCGGTTCAATAGCTCTCGCATTGCTCGTCCCTGAGAAAATCGATTGTTTGTGTAGAGGAAGACTACCTAGCGACCAATCATTGAGCAAGTTAGGAGAAGGCTTTGACTATGTGAACTGCATTCTCAGCTCGCGTAGAACCATGACTCAAAGTAGATCAGCGACAATTTCCCGCCTTGCGATAACCAGCTTCCACTGCTTCAGCCTCAGACGTAAACGAAACACGGTTTTTAGGGGACACTCGGTCATAGCTCGGACAACCTACTGACAGGTGGAACACCTTGCTGTTCCGGTTGCCTCTGACCTCTTGGTATCGTGGGTCTGACTCGGAGTGCTTAGATTTGTTGCTTTGAGCAAGCTGAACGGATAGCCCTGAGCCACTGTTCTTGTGTCCAATCTTCCACGTTTGCTCGCCTGTCACGAAGGGGTTATCAACTCCTGTTACTTGCGCAATTCTCCGGCTTCTCTCTAGCTCCCATGGGGTGACGGGATATTGCTTGTGCCAAGCCATGAATAACTGCTGTTGTTGTTTGCTCATCCTCAAGTTGTAGCGGTCATGGATGTAAAAATAGGTGCGAGCAATTTGCCCCCTTACTTCAGGACGAGGCTCTACAACGCGTTCTTTGAAGTCGATTTCAACGTCACATTGCCCATAGGCTCTGGGTTCACCTGAAATCAGCCCGAACTTATAATTGCTGCGGTCGCCATTGACCTCTCCGATTGCAGGCACAAGGTTATGCATGTCTGCCTCCATGACCGAGAACAATGGGTCATTGCTGCGACAGTTACGCCTTCCGCCTTCCTTCCAGCACTGCCGCTGATGGCCCATGACCCATGCGGGGACTACATGCTCCCACTCAAGGCGTGAAGCTCGGTTCTCCTGCTTTCTGACCCCATAGTTACAAGAGGGATGGTCTATGCGTCCGCCAGACTTTCCAGCCCATGACCAAGAGCAGCCGCAGTAGAACGTACCGGTTAAAGCTTGTGATTGATCTTCGTAAACTACCTCTCGAGACAACTCTTTGACTTTGCGGAAAGTAAGAGTGTCTGCTGCAGCGTGAGTGGGGTTGAGGAGAGCAAGAAGTAGAGCTAGAGCTACTGTGACGGTTCTTTTCATTATTTCTTTCTTATCTAAGCTATGAAGTTGGCTTTGGCGCGAGAGGTGGGAGGGGCTGCCGTGCCCTCCCCAGCGTGGACCTTGATCTGGAGGTCAGCATGTATTTCGCCAAAATTCTACTTGTTCTTTTTTTGGACTCAACCCTTGCAAGTGCGCATTGCGGCGGCTAATTCGGAATTCAAGCGATGGCATTTTAATTGTAAAGCTGAGCCTCGAAATTTTGAGGCTGGTTTTCGGTAGGGTTTCACTCTTTCATGTCAATCTATCGAGTCTGTGATTAACATCCGGAGAAAAGACAAAATCCCTTTGAATTCCAGGTTCGCAAACGGTATCTTTATCCCTGCGGCATCCGGAAATTAAATCTGGGTTGTTTAAATGCGACCTTTGTTGATAATGGAATAATGCTAGGCTCCCGTCAGCCTCCCGTTTAATGGCGCCCAGTTGCGTTCAGATGAAAACCGTAAAAGTGAAATTCAGGATGCCGCTTATAAATGCTAAGTAACAAGACTACCCCTTACGGACTGGCAGATTGTTTAGGTACTAGTTACGGAAAAATAATAAAATACTATTACAAGACCAGTAAAAGCGTTTACTACTCTAAGTTTGACATACCTAAGAAGTCTGGGGGTGTTAGAGAGATCACTGCCCCAAGTGCTCAGCTGATGGGCTTGCAGGTAAAGCTCGCTGAAATGCTTCAGGATTTGTATCGTCCTAAGTTGCCAGCAAAAGCTTTTATTAAGGGAAGGTCAATACTAGATAATGCAAACCCTCACTCTGGAAAAGCTTTTGTTTTTAATATTGATGTCGAAGGGTTCTTTCCAAGCATAACATTTTCTCGGATAAGGGGGATGCTTAGCAAGCCCCCGTATAATATACCTCTGAATACGGCTACTGTTATTGCGCATTTGACGACTCTGGACGGAAAGCTTCCGCAAGGAGCCCCAACTTCTCCAGTGCTATCAAATATGATTTGCCGGCGGATGGACACAGAGCTTCTTTCCTTAGCAAGACGACACGAGTGTACTTATTCTCGATATGCTGATGATATTACTTTCTCTTTTCGGAAGAGTTTAGAGCAGCTTCCTAAAGATATTGTTGTCACCGGAAATGACAACGATAGATATTATGGGGAGGCTCCGGGGAGTGCACTTGAGTCTATAATAAATAAAAATGGTTTTTTTTTTGAATGACTCGAAGACGCGTTTGCAGGGTCGTAAAAATAGGCAGGTTGTAACTGGGCTTACTGTAAACAAGCGACCGAATGTTGACCGAAGGTTTGTAAGAAAGACAAGGGCTTTGATTCACTCTATAGAGTCTCTTGGGTTAGATGCCGCTACGAGTGTGTTTGTTAGCAAAAACCCTGATAAAAAGGCTAGCCTGAAGCGACATATTTATGGTCGATTACTATTTATTAAACAGATAAAAGGAATCCAGTCTTCTGTCTATCATGGGTTGGCAGTTAGGTTTAATAATTTGCCTATCGAAGAGAAAGTTCCTGTCTTTGAGAAGACGATTGTTAGTTACCCTACAAGCAAGACTCAACGAGCTCAATTCAGTAAAAGATGTTGGGTTATATCTGTTGAGAGTGAAGATGTTGTTGATGTTAATAAAATAAAAGAGAATGGTGAGAACGTTAAAGATGTTGAGATCGAAGAGATATGTTTGCAAGGTACTGCATTCATGGTTTCTGGTGGGCGTTTAGTTACATGTGCACATTTGTTCACTAAATTCATTTATAGTGATAATCCAGAAGATTTTAAACATCTAAAAGTAAGTGTTTTCAAACCCAACGATCAAGGGCATATGATTGATGTCGAGCTTGTTAAACTAAGCGCCCATCATGATATAGCGATTCTTGAGTTTCCGGAAGCTGTAGTCAAGGCAAGGGGGGAATTAGTATCGGATTACTTCCAAATTGAAAATAATAAAGAGATTTCTCAAGGCGAGCTGGTGTTGGTCTTAGGGAACCCCGATCTTAAGAAAGGAACTGCTGGAGTAGGAGCGTTCTGGTCAAATGTTACAAATACTCATACGATAAGTGCTGTTCGTACCGTTGAAATAGATAAAGAGATAAAGGATGGAAATAGTGGTGGGCCTGTTCTTAATACAGATTATAAAGTAGTTGGTCTTGCTGCGAAGGGGCCTGGTGGCGGGAATGTGTCGTCCCTTTTTGTGGACATATGCCATCTAGATTATTTTGATAATAAAACTGTTTTATGAGTTAGGAGAGCGTCGAAGTGTGCTCGGTGCCGGAACATTTTTTTTTAGAAAAATTTGAGAGGCCTAAAAGTTTAACGTCAAGTAGTTTCCCCCCCATACCCCCCCCTCCACGTATTGCACGTATCAGGCTGTAGTAGTGCAAGATTTTAGTCCTGTCATAGTAGGTGATCTTTCTGTTGAAGTTGGGCCAGTTGGTCTGGCTTGGTGTGTCCAGTTAAGTAAGCTTGTTGGACACCAATGCCGCCTAGCCCTCAGCCCTTGTTGTTCTGTGTCCATATAACTCGTTTTTTTAATTATTGACACGCTGTCTATGTAAGTCTTAGAGTTTTATGGACATCATGGTTCATTGAGGGTTGTGAATTGAAAGGACATCACGTTGCTTACATTCGTGTCAGCTCTGTTGATCAGAACACTGACCGCCAGCTTGTGGATGTTGGCATTGAGTTTGACGAGACTTTCACTGATAGGGTCAGTGGTAAGGATAGAAATAGACCGGCGCTACAGGAGTGTCTCAGGCACGTCAGAAAGGGTGACTGGCTCCATGTGCATAGTATCGACAGGCTTGCTCGAAACATGGTCGATCTTCTAGATATTGTTGAGGAAGTAACACGGCGGGGTGTGACACTGCAGTTCCATAAAGAGAAGTTGACCTTCACTGGCGAGGAGACTCCTTTTCAAAGACTCCAGCTCCAAATGATGGGTGCCTTTGCGGAGTTTGAGAGGGCAATGATCAATGAACGTCAGCGCGAGGGTATCGAAGCAGCTAAGAGGAAAGGCAAGCAAATCGGAGCGAAGCCAAAGTTAAGTCCTGGGCAAGTTGAAGAGATACGAGCGCTAATTGCCGAAGGTGTTTCTAAGAAGCGTTTGGCGGAGAAGTATGGGGTAAGTCGTCAGACGATATACGCGTCTCTTGATCGATGATAGTTGTGATTCCGTGTCATGCCTAAGTTGAATGGATGACGCTGGGGTGTAATCAGTAGCGGGGTAGGAAGCTAGTTGTTTTTGACGCAATAAGCCCGTCCCCGCATTGAGTATTGTTCGTTGGCGTGTTTTGCCGAGGCTTGTATGGATGACCCAGAAAACCACCCCAATGCTCACCGTGAGAGCCGCAGGATAGCAGTCACTGTTCCATGAAAGCCCGCATGCTCTCCCTTAGTTTCGCCTCTCTCTCTTCATTGATTCGATCTGTGGCATCTCGCAAAGAGGGGTTACGATCGATGAGAATTTCGGTAAGCAGTTCTGCTGATTTAATGGACAACTTTCCGTAGTTTTCAAATTGATAACCCTCCTCGTAGCAGTAGTAGATATCACCTCGCGCAATAGAGTTACCGAATTGGTCTATGTGGTCTTTCCGCGCTTGAACCTCTCTGAAGCAGAGTTCTTGCGGATATAGAGCAGAAAGCCGCTTCATGTTTGCTGCCAGTTTGTCTGATGGTGTGAGATTTCCGGCCATATGACATCCTCCTTGTTGTTTGTTGGACTTAAAGGGTATCACAAAAAAATACTTTAAAATCAATGAGATCGATGTCGGGATTGTCTCGACGTTGGGATTTTCTTGAGCGAGTTTAGTCGGCCCTAAGAAGAGAACCTAATAGGGAGGCTTTAATGAACTCGAAACCCCAATATTTACTGAACAGCAAGCAGTCCGTAACTGAAATCGCTCTACCTGTGTTCGTTGGCGAAAACTATAAAGCATCGGCGCTTTTGGGAGTTAAAGTGTATTCGGTAGGTGTCGTGCCTGGCGATTCTAGCGATGGGCTTGTCGGCCCTCCTGTCAACGAGTTGCTCGGCTCTTTAGGTGGTTACTCAAAGCGATACAGACAGGGTTACTTGGACAGTTTGTCCGTTATCTTGTTGGCCGGTTTAAGCCTGAGTCGATTTCAGGAAGAGACTCAAGACCCATCTGCTTTGTACGCCTTATGCCTGCCGAGAAGAGATCAGAACTTCAAGCCAAAGAGTCGGTATAGGGTAAACGCTATTGGCCATACGCAATGGTGCAAGGTAATTGACCGAATGGTGTGCGAAGGCTTTCTAACAAAGCTTGGCGGCGGATACAGAGGGAAGGGACATTTCAGCGGTATCAGCACGCTCTATAGCCTCACTGACAAGTTGATCAAGTGGTTCGAGCAGACCTCAACGAACATGTGGCTTGAGCAATTGAGTGATCACCGCGAGACTATTTACTTAAAGACCAAAGAAGTCAAAACCATTAAGGGTAAGCCGGTCGCTGTAAAGCTATCGGTTGACTACGAGGATGACGATACGACACGTAGTTTTCGTGATCAGCTCTTGCGCATTACCGAGGTCTGTCAGGCTCATCGATTTACGGTTTTGCCCAAGGGAAAAATGACCCGAGAGTTTCTACCTCCGACGATGCTTGATTATACGAGGAGTTTTAGAGATGACTTTGAGGGTGGAGGTAGGGTGTATTGCCGTGCCCAATGCATATCCCAGGAAAGCCGGAAGACGCTCACCATAGACGGTAGGCCGACGGTTGAGTTGGATTACAAGTCCCATCAGATACGTATTCTCTACCACTCTAGGGGCGTTGAAGCTGAAACTGATTGTTATGCTGACCCCCACCTTCCTCGGTCGCTCATAAAAGCCGCAACTACTCGAGTCATGAATTGTTCTGATGAGAAACAGGCAGTGCGTGTTCTTAGTCAACTGCTAAAAGAGGAGGAGTCTAAACAGGAGGGTGCTGCAACTTTACCAGAAGGGCTTAGTACGAAAGGTTTGTTGGAGGCGGTGTTAAGGCTAAACCCCATTATCAAAGACGCTATGAGCGATACGCTTTGGCGAGAGCTTCAGTACATAGAGAGCTGTATTGCTCTGGGCATAATGGATGTGCTGGCGAGCAACGGAGTACCGTGTCTAGGAATTCATGACTCTTTCGTTGTGCCAAAAGATGCTGAGAACCTGTTACGACAACTTATGATGGAGAAGTACTACGAACGATTGGGCTTCTATCCGATAGTTTCGGAGGCATAGAGGGAGGAGTCAGTTCACTGGTAGGTCTATGGGCATAAGCTCCCTGATTAGCCTGGAGTTAGTAACTAGGTCATTGACCGGTTGACCCCAGGTTGGTCAGGGAGTGTTCTAGGTATGACTCATAGTTTAAGGACTACTCAATCAGGACTAGTACTAGATAGAGAACTCATGCATGGACTATTGGTGTTGGCTCTGGTTTGGGCTTTAGTTATGACTTAATGTCAATAACGGGGCAGCTAATTGGTGTTTAAAAACAGAGAGTTATAGGTTGGCGTCTTTGCCCGAAGCTGACTTCTTGGGAAAGCATGAGGCGGAGAAGTAGAAGTGAACGAAGGAGCGATACCCTATTGTTTTCAGCTGTTACTTCCCCGCAAGTTGGACTATCACGCATCCTCTCAAAGACCCCAGCGAGCGTCTGTCGGTCAGCAAAAGCTCAAGGTGGTTTCTGAGTGCTTCTTACAGGCCGCCAGAGCCTCATTTCAGGTCATATCCAAAACCTTGAACTTGGATGAAGAGCCATTGTTCTACGCGCTATAACGCTAGGGAGAGGGCTTGGTGACATCTATCTTGATTCTCATCAGCCACTTTAGTTGTCATGAGAATAGAACCGTATGTTGGGTTGCAGATGGTTTTAGGTCACGCCACGGGGCGAGGCCGGATGACGATATGTGAGGTGTAATGACTCAGATTACTGCCTCCGATTCCCAAAGCTGACCTTCTATCCAGTCTTTTTGTCGTCCCAAAGAAGAAACCGTCGCGTTAGTTCGCGGCATAACCGACAGAAAGACTTATAGGAGGTCATGATCATGACGACGAACAATTCTACTATCACGATTCACACCGATGGTGTTTGCAAGCACAACCCTGGCCCTGG
>JBLXCH010000117.1:0-10228 GCA_048265065.1 Motiliproteus sp.
AGCGAACAACGAGGGAACACACAAGCAGGTTGCGCAACAACTCGCCATAATAAAGAGAAAGAGCGAGGTAAAGAGAGAGAAGGAAGTAAACAGAAAAAAATAAGCCATGACTACACGACCATGCAGTCATAGCTTTACTTTGAAATACGCCTTTAGGTCACAGGCGCAGGGTTGAATAATACTAGGTCATTACGAATACCTAACTTATCCGCAGCAACCTCTTTGCGACCACTGGCAACTTCCAGAATCATTTCAAAGAGTTCTAAACCAACGGACTCAATGGTAGCTTCACCGGTTGCGATTCGACCTGCATCTAAGTCGATAAGATCAAACCAACGTTTACTCAACCCTTGGTTAGTCGACACTTTAATCACTGGCGCCATTGATAAACCGTAGGGTGTGCCGCGACCGGTGGTGAACACTTGCACGTTCATGCCGGCGGCTAATTGTAATGTGCCACAAATAAAATCACTGGCTGGTGTTGCTGCGAAGTTTAATCCTCGTTTGCGCACCCGCTCACCCGGCTCAATGACATCAACAATTGGGGTAGTCCCTGATTTGATAATCGACCCTAATGATTTTTCGACGATATTGCTCAAACCACCGGCTTTATTACCCGGCGTGGTATTGGCACTGCGGTCAACTTGGCCTTGATGCAAGTAGTTATCGTACCAATCCATTTGTGCAATTAAGGCTTTGGCAACTTCTGGATCTTTTGCTCGTGAGGTTAGTAAGTGAATACCATCGCGCACTTCACTGACTTCGGAAAACATCACGGTTCCGCCAGCACGCACAATTAAGTCTGCAGCATAGCCAAGCGCAGGATTCGCGGTAATACCTGACAGCGCATCACTACCGCCACATTGCATACCAACCACAAGGTCAGAGGCAGGACAGGTTTCTCGCTTACGCTGGTTCAACTTAGCCAGGTGGCGCTCGGCCATTTTCAACATACCGTCAATCATTTCACCAAAGCCGTTAAAGCGCTCATCCTGCAAGCTCAGAATCGGACCTTCATCGGAGGAGTCGTTGCCAACATTCTCAGTAAACTTTAGCGCTTGCTCCTCAGACAGCAGCTGCTCTGGCCGCAGTTTTTCACAACCAAGACCAATCACCATGACCTCACCCCCAAAGTTAGGGTTATGAGTGATATTCTTAAGTGTGCGAATTGGCACAATCGCCATAGGCGCGTTAATAGCGACACCACAACCATAAGTATGATTAAGCGCAACCACATCATCGACATTTGGATATTTAGGCAGTAACTCTTGTTTTATCCGCGCAGCAACGATGTCGGTAATACCAGCAACACACTGAACACTGGTCGATAGCGCTAAGATATTTTTAGTACCAACTGAACCATCTGCATTGCGATACCCCTCAAAGGTATAACCTTCTAGCGGGGGCAAATTATTGGCATTGTTCACCTCGGTGTGAATCTCATCCAGCGGTCTTGCATCAGGTAGACGAGTACGATGTTCATTCACCCAACTGCCCCGTGGCAAAGCTTCGGTAGCAATCCCAATGATCTCAGAATAACGAATAATCGCCTCATCCACGTTAAGATCAACCAAAGCAACTTTATGTCCATGAGGAACACTTTCCAGCAGTATGGTGCCATCATCTAACGCTGTGCCAGCAGGCAAGCCAGCAGCATTGGCCACTACAACCACATTGTCCGCATCATGCATGCGGATCGTAATGGGTTTAATTATTTGTTCGGCCATAAATACCCCAATTCAAACTGTACAAAACTAGCCCGCGTCACGTTCGCGTCTAGCTTTTAATGAAACGTAAATAGAGAACGCAATAGACATAAAGATCAGTACCCAAAGCACCATCGCTATCGGACTTTTTGTAAAGAAGATGCCAAAATTGCCAAATGACTCTAAGCTCTTAACGAAGTAAACTTCTGCTGCACCACCTAAGATAAAACCAATCACCAACGGGGCCACTTCAATGCCTATTTTCTTGGCCGCATAACCCACCAAACCAAAAATAAACAACGTCCAAAGATCGAAGACAATGCCATAGTTAATAGCGTAAGCCCCTACTGCGCACATCATCACAATAATCGGATAGAGAATATGTCTAGGTACCAAAACCACTTTAGCGATGTGCTTAATGGCGTAGAACATGATGATAAACATCACTAAGTTGGCAAAGAGCAAGCCAACAACCATCGCATACCAGGTATCCAAATTTTCGCTGATAAACAGAGGTCCAACTTGCAAACCTTGTAGCGTAAAGGCACCAATCAAGACAGCAGTAGTACTATCACCAGGCACACCCAACGAAAGCAAAGGTATCAACGCACCACCAGTCAAACCGTTATTGGCTGACTCAGAGGCAATCAAGCCCTCAGGGGCTCCCTTGCCCATTTCTTTAGGCTTTTTCGAGAAGTTCTTTTGCTGAGAGTAGGATAATACCGACGCAGCACTACCACCGATTCCCGGCAACATGCCAACAAACGTCCCAATGAATGACGAACGGAATAAGTTAACGCCTTGCCCCTTGAAATCACTGAGGCTAAAACCTTTCCCTGTTCCTAAGTTAAAATTACTGGTACCTGAGCCCTTACCAATGCCCCTTTCAGCGGCTTCGAAAATAGTTGCCAAACCGAACAAACCAATTAACACCGGCAGCAGAGAAAAACCTTCTTCGAGATATTCGGTCATCCATTCCGTCATTAATCGATATTCACCGTTACCACCGACTTCTACACTGTAAGTGCCGATTAGGGCCAAGAATATCCCCAGCAAACCACTGAACATACCCGCCAAAACATTTTTCGATAGCGACGCAATGACCGTCAGTGCAAAGAAAATAATTAAAAATTTCTCGACATAAGAGAATTTAATGGCGAAGTCGGACAACACTGGCGCAAAGAAAAACAGCACCACTGCGCTAAACAAACCGCCAACAAGAGAAGCCACAATACAGGTTTTTAAGGCCCGTTCAGCTTCACCCTTTTTAGCCATTGGATAGCCATCAAATGTCGTCGTAATTGACGAAGGTGTCCCGGGTATATTCAACAAAATAGCCGGAACTAAGCCTCCTGAGATGCCGCCAACATAAAGGCCTAAGAGCAGCGCTAAGCCTTCATGCAGGCCCAGTGAGTAAGTGAGTGGCAAACAAACCGCAACCGCCATAGTTGCCGTCATACCAGGTATGGCACCGAAGATAATTCCTACTAACGCACCAATGGCCGAGAGTATGAAATACTCGGGAGATAAAAGTGATAAAAAGTCCATCGTATTTCTCCGTTACGGCAACGTAATCTGGAACAAATTGCCCAACACATACCAGACAATAAGCGGCGCTATAATCGCATTGCACGCAATGGTGATAAGCACTTTACGCCCGTTTAATGGCGCATAAAGCAACGAAAACAAAAACATAAAGACAATCGAACAGAGTAAAAAACCCATGCCCATATTCGGGAAATAACCACCCACTATATCCATCATATAAAGATATAAAGCGACTAAACCGATAGTGACAAAGACCCGAAACTTGTCTGCATTTTTATCGAAAAATTGCAGTTCTTGCTTTGGATTGCGAAGGATAGCCATCACTTTTTGACGGTGAACCACCATAATTAGCAGCAACATCCCTACAATCAGAGCAAAGATAATTTTCGGAAAGAACAAGTGTGACTGGTCAAAGTCGATAGAGACTTCCAGCAAAGAGGCCGTGTCTAACATAACTAGATCCGCTGTGCGGTTTAATAAATGTGGTGTTCTTAAAGGTTAGGATGGGCTGGCACTTTCGACCAGCCCACGCGCTAATTAACCGTTAATTGCTTTAATGATTTCAGCAATACGATCACGCTTTCCTTTAAGATATTCTGAGGCTTCAGCAGAAGGCTTGAAGTTAGGAATGAAGAAAGACTTTTTCTGAATTTCTTGCACTTTGCCTTCAGCAAAGATCTCGCTTAATGCTTTATCGATAGCAGCGATAACCTTAGGATCAGTGTCTTTGTTGTAAAGGAAGTAAAATTCCTTATCAAAGGTAAAATCCTGCGTAGCACTCATAGGAACATGAACATTAGGTTCTACAAACTTAAGCAGCTCTGAACGAGAGGTTTGCCCCATGCCCGCTTCATTAGCTTGCTTGATCGTTTGCTCACGTGCCGTCAGCCATACAAAGCTCATCGCTTTTTGGTCAGCGGCGTCCAAACGTGTGTATTGCTCATTACCCTGCACAGAACCATTAATCACGTCTGCTAGGCCATCAAACATCGCTTGGTTTTTTGAAGACTGTGAACCCGTGTTTACCGCAACAACATTAGATTCTTTACCTGGGTGTTTGATACGAACGGCATTTTTAAGCGCCGTAAAACCAATTTCAGATACGCCACCTGGCTGAATAGCAACTCGAACCTTCTCGTCGTTTGCTGCAGCCGCGATGATCGCATCAACACTGTTAAGTTTAGAGCCCTTTTTCGACAAATAAGCATTACCAGGATTAATCGCAAACGTCGGACCAATCAAGTAATTAGCGAAAGGATCGTCATAGCCTTTTTGACCATAAAGATGACCAAGATAAGCTTGGTCATGGAAGATCATAATCGTGCTGCCTGACGTTGCATTCTTACGCTGTAGCGCTTTAAACGCAGACGTTGAACCGACTGCATCAACCTTAAAGTTAACATCTAATTTTTTAGAAAGGGCTTCAGCAATAATGCTGGAAGATTGGTAAGTATCACCACCGGTGGATTTAGAACCGATAACAACACGTACATTGTTCGGAAGATCTGCAGCAAGGCTCGCTTGCGCAGTCATGGTGGCGGCCAAGCCTAAGCTCAGGCCTAATAATAACTTTTTCATCATATAGTCCTTCTTTATTTTATATAAAAGAACCCCTCTTTGTGGGCTCTTAATTGACGGCCTAGATGGCCTTTTATAGATCCAAGCGTTTGGCACCAAGATCGTCGAGTAAACTTTGTAATTTCACCTGATTCGCTGCTGAAGAACGACGGTTAGGTAATACCGGCTCACCAACATCAAAGCCCAGCAGACGCATGTAGTCTTTTGTCACAACGGGAAAGCTGCCGAGGTTATAGGCCATGCGCATTGGCGAAAGCTTAAATTGCGCTTCTAAAGCACCTTGCAGATCACCCGCCATAAACTTGTCGTAAATAGACACGACTAGCTCAGGCACGACGTTTGCTGAACTGGCGACAGTACCCACACCGCCATACACCAAAGTGCTAAGAATTAAGATGTCGCGACCAGCAATCACTTTAAAATCCATGCCTTGTGTACGGCGTATAAATTCAGACGTTAGCGTCATATCGCCACTGCTTTCTTTGACACCAACGATATTCGGTATTTCTGCCAACCGAACCAATAAGTCCGCAGAGATGCCACAACGCATACGATCGGGGTTGTTGTACAACAGCACAGGTAATGCGGTTGCTTCAGCAATCGTTTTAAAATGCTCAAATTGCTCATCATCACTTGGGCCGATGAACATCGGGTGCAAAACTGAGATAGCTTGCACGCCCATCTGCTCAGCTTGCTTGGCCCAACGGACACATTCACGGGTAGTAATATCGCCAATACCCAGATATACAGGCACTCGACCCGCTGACTGGTCTACCAATATGTTCACAGCACGCTCTTGTTCATCGCGCTCTAAACCATAGAATTCGCCGTTGCTGCCTAACGCCAAAATGCCATGTACACCACCGTTAATAATGTGGTCGACGATTTGGCGCTGCGTGCTTTCGATGATTCGTTCGTTTTCATCTAACGGCGTGACGATTGGCGGAATAACACCCTTGATAAAACTACTGTCTATTCGATTAATCATTTGCTTAACTCTTATCGAACGAGGCATGGGCGTTTGTTATCAAACGTCCACCCTGGAATTAAATGTTGCATAGCCGCGGCATCATCTCGGCTACCCAAGCCATGTTTTTTATACAATTGGTGCGCCGCTTCTAGTGCGTCCAAATCAATTTCAACACCAAGCCCTGGTTTTTCTGGCACTTTGATTTCACCGTTTTCAATTTTCAGGGGTTCTTTGGTGAGGTGCTGTCCGTCTTGCCAAATCCAATGAGTATCTAACGCGGTAATATCACCCGGTGCAGCGGCACCAACTTGGGTAAACATGGCTAAAGAGATATCAAAGTGATTATTGGAATGAGACCCCCACGTTAGGCCCCATTCATGACACATTTGCGCCACTCGAACGGAACCTTGCATGGTCCAAAAATGTGGATCGGCTAATGGAATGTCGACAGACTGCAACATGATGGTATGACCCATTTGTCGCCAATCCGTTGCAATCATATTTGTTGCTGTTGGCAGCCCCGTCGCACGACGAAACTCAGCCATAACCTCGCGGCCTGAATAGCCATTTTCTGCGCCACAAGGATCTTCTGCATACGCTAAAATATCCCCACGACCTTTACACAGCTTGATGGCATCATCCAAAAGCCAACCGCCATTAGGATCTAAAGTAATACGGGCATCAGGAAAGCGCTTAGCCAACGCTTCAATCGCCAACATTTCTTCTTCCCCATGCATGACACCGCCTTTCAGCTTGAAGTCATCAAAGCCATAACGCTCGCGAGCAGCCTCAGCCAAGCGCACGATGCTCTCAGGTGTCATGGCTTCTTCATGACGCAAGCGACACCAATCATCAGCCCCATTCGGCTCTGATTGATAAGGCAGCCCCGTTCTGGTTTTATCACCTACATAAAACAGGTAACCGAGCATAGGAACGGCCGCTCGCTGCTGACCCTCACCTAACAGTGCAGCAACAGGCACGTTTAAATATTGGCCTAGAAGATCAAGTAAGGCGCTTTCTAATGCGGTAACCGCATGTACCATGATACGCAAGTCAAATGTTTGCAGGCCACGACCGGCTGAATCGCGATCGGCAAAGGTAGTCCGCACTTTATTGAGGATATTATTAAATTCACCAATGGGCTGACCAACAACCAGCGGCGCAGCATCCTCTAGGGTTTTACGAATACTTTCACCACCAGGCACTTCACCCACGCCCGTCTGACCACTGCTGTCTGTTAGCAAAACGATGTTACGCGTAAAATAAGGTCCGTGTGCACCGCTCAAATTGAGCAACATACTGTCTCGCCCAGCGACAGGCACAACCCGGAGCTGAGTAACTTTTGGTGTGGACTGATTCTGATAATCGCTCAAAAAAACAACCTCAATGTACAAAAATAATTTATAAAGCGGTCATGCTTAACTCTGATGCGGTGAATGATAGCGCTATCATTTAAATAAATCCACCCATAGAAAAACAAACAAAAAATAACAAAATTAACTATATAAAACATAGAGTTAATTAAACAAAACAATCAAATTAATGGATTTTTTTATTGCAAAAACATGATGTTATCGCTATCATTTTCACGCAATTAATGGAGCATTTTTCTGTTTATGACCAATTCATCAAGCAATTCAAAGTCGCCTCGTGCTTCTGGCAGCATCACGCTTGATGACGTTGCAAAGCTCGCCGGTGTATCCCCAATTACTGTTTCTCGCGTACTTAATCATCCAGACAAAGTCAGCGCTAAAACACGGGAAAAAGTCCAACAAGCCATCAGCGTTACCGGCTATGTTCCTAATTTATTGGCCGGAGGTTTAGCGTCTAAGCGTAGTCGATTAATTGCTGTCATCGTTCCTTCCATGTCCAACACGGTATACGCAGAAACGGTCCGAGTACTGACGCAGTCCCTAAGAGATGTGGGCTATCAAGTATTTTTAGGGGAATCGTGGTTCGATGAGCAAGAAGAAGAGCAATTGGTCAGCGCGATCTTAAGCCGTAAACCCGACGGCATTATGCTCACCGGTGTCGATCACAGCAGTAGCTGTCGACGTTTACTCATTGGCAGCAATATTCCTATTGTCGAAACCTGGGATTTAACACCGACGCCCTTAGATGTAGTGGTTGGTTTCTCCCACCAAAGAATAGGAGAATCCATCGCTCATTTTGCGCATCAAAAAGGTTACAAAGATTTTGGCTTTGTTACGGCCAGCGACCAACGCGCTAGGCGCCGTCAACAAGCGTTCACAGAAACAATGGAACAACTCAACGGTTTAAACAGCTGTTATGTCCATGAAATCGACCCTCCATCGACCTTTAAGATGGGCCGAGATGGATTCAGCGACTTATTAAAACAAGGCTTCAAAAACGGTTTAGTGATTTGCAGCTCTGACACTATTGCTCAAGGTGTACTTGCCGAAGCTCAAGCACGGGGAATTAAAATACCCGATGATATCAGCGTCTTTGGATTTGGTGATCAGCCTTATGCTGCATTCACATACCCCAGCCTATCAACGGTTGCGCTTGATAGAGCACTTATTGGACAACACGCCATGCAATCATTGATAGCTCGGATCGAGAACAGGCCGATCAGTAACCCCGTGATTGATGTCGGATTTAAAATCATCGAAAGAGAATCCACACAAAAGACACTCAGCTAAAGTCGTACTCGTTAACGCCACCCTATGTGTGCGGACTATAGCGATTCATAATAAAAAACATCAGGTTACCACTAAAACACGACCCGATGACCACACTAACGCTCAGGCAACGTCGCCTAACAGCAGCTATTCTTTAAAAGCACCTGCTTATGTTGATAGACCCCAAAAGTAGAAAACGAGACCGCACAATGCTCGCGGGCATTCTCATTGCCACAGCAATGGTACTCAGTATTGCAGGCGCTTTTTCTGCGCCTCATTGCTTACTTGCCGCCGGCGTAGCCTATTGGTTAGCGGTTGCATTGCTGTTAACCAGCGCAAACCGCCGCAACCTCATTCAGTCCTCAATCATGCTGATTATCGGGGTTATTTGTTTGGTGCTGGCCCAATTACATTCAACTGAGCAAACGCAACTCATTGATACGCAGAAACTGCTGGGTGGACACGCACCATTAATATCCATGCTAGTTGCAGTGAGCTTTTTAGCCTTAATCGCTAATCAGGAAAACGTTTCTAACTTACCCAAGCCGGTTGGACGCAAAGGCGTAATCAGCACTTTACTTGGGGTGCATATCTTGGGTGCCGTCATTAATTTATCGTCGATTTTTATGGTCGCTGACAGCATTCTTGGCAAGAACCCCATCAACAAACACCACGCCATTGCCTTATCCCGCGGCTTCACCTCCGGTGCATTCTGGTCACCATTCTTTGCTGCTACAGCCGTTGCGCTTTATTACGCACCGGACGCAAACCTTAGTGAGACTATCCCCATCGGTGCAGCTTTTGCTGTGTGTGCTCTAGCTTTCACCTATTTTGAGATTCAGCGCGGATTCAAAACCAGCAACCCGAATGACTTTCAAGGTTTCCCATTAACCGTAAGCACCCTGTGGATTCCAGTACTCCTTGCCGCAGCAGTATTTTTGGTTCGCTACTTCTACCCGACCCTATCCGTACTAACCATTATCAGTTTACTGACCCCGTTGTTAGTGGTCTTTATACTGTTTATAAGAAGGGATTCAGTCGTTAAGTCGCTAGCGAACCACATCACCGAACGACTGCCCAAAATGGCAAATGAAATCCTGCTATTTCAAGCAGCGGGAATTCTAGGTTATGGCCTTCAACAACTAGCGATTATGTATTCAGACTGGCCCTTATTCGAGACGTTCGGAACAACACAAGCTTGCATTAGCCTAATACTGCTGATGTGCGCGGCTCTATCCGGGATACATCCGCTAGTAGGTATTGCACTGCTGTCCGCGCTGGTGATGAACACCGCCAATCCAGATCACACTCTACTGGGGTTAGTTATCTTAGCCAGCTGGTCTCTGGGTGCTGCGGCAGGCCCAATGTCTGGCAACAATCTGGCCGTACAGGCACGCTACGGAGTGAGTTCATTCACGATGATGCGCTGGAATCTAAAATATTTAGCAGTGATGGTCTTTATTGTGATGATTGCTCTGGAGATAAGAGAGTACGCCTTCTAGCCGGAACAGTGGTGTCGGCAAAATGGGTCGAGTTATTGCTAAAACAACTCGACCACACTTGATCGCTTTATCGGTAACACATGGGATCAAAGCCACCCCTGCAAAGTATCAAGCATTGAACTGAGCGCTTAACTGCTTGAGCTTTTCACCCAATTTCAACAACTCCTCGCTGGCCTGCGCCACTTGCTCTGAGCCTTGTAATGAGCTTTCCGAAATGCTGCTGATAGTCATCACATTTCGATTAATCTCTTCCGCCACGCTCGCTTGTTCCTCAGATGCACT
>JBLXCH010000118.1:0-9866 GCA_048265065.1 Motiliproteus sp.
GTGGGCTACAAAGTGCTGCGTTGGTTTCATCGTTGTAGTGAGCATGTGTTAGTGACAACGCCAAGCCTGAAGCGGGAACTGGAAGAGCAAGATTTTCATAATCTCAAAGTCTGGGGGCGTGGTGTTGATCTAGAGCTCTATCGTCCAGAGGCACGTAAAGATCATACACTCAATGAACCATTGATGATTTATGTTGGGCGAGTGGCTGTTGAGAAGAATTTGCGAGCTTTTTTGAATCTTCGGCTGTATGGGAAAAAGGTGGTTGTTGGTGATGGGCCCTCAATGGCACAGTTGCGCCGTGACTATCCGGAGGTGCTTTTTACAGGCTACAAATACGGTGAAGAGCTGGCTGCAGAATATGCAAGAGCAGATGTTTTCGTCTTCCCTTCATTGACCGATACTTTTGGTTTGGTAATGCTGGAAGCGATGGCATGTGGTACACCAGTAGCTGCCTTTCCTGTTACAGGACCTATCGACGTTGTTAAAGAGGGTTTAACGGGAGCCTTAGATGATGATCTTGAACTGGCCATCCGTCGGGCATTGAAAATCCCGCGTGAAAATTGCCGAGCATTTGCTTTAGAGCATAGCTGGCAAAATTGCGCTGATATTTTTGCCAGTGCATTGGCGCCTATATCAAACCCTCAGCGAGAAGCGGTGTTCGTATGCGCTGGCAAATAGCAGCGGTTAACCCTGGCTTACACAACAAACAGCGCTACGAAGTGCTGGCGGTTGCTAAAGACGGCCAGCACCGCTTTTCGAAAACCACATCACCGATGATTCGGTTATTGAAAGGTAAAGGTGTTGAAGGTGATGCGCACTGTGGGGAAAAGGTGCAGCATCGCTCACGTGTCAGAGTGAACCCAGATCAGCCAAATTTGCGACAAGTGCATTTAATTGCTGAAGAAACCCTAGAAGAATTAAGTGCAAAAGGCTTTGCTGTTGAGCCGAGTCAGCTCGGCGAAAACATTACAACTCGAGGTATCGATTTGCTTTCGTTGCCAGAAAACACACACCTGAGTGTGGGTGATAAAGTGATTTTAACGATTACTGGTTTGCGAAACCCATGTCAGCAATTGAACGAGCATCAACCGGGTTTAATGCAGGCACTGCTTGGTCGTGATGAAAATGACCAGTTGTTGCTCAAAGCCGGTGTGATGGCTGTCGTCACTGAAGGTGGTGAAGTTAAAGCGGGTGACCCAATCAAAATTAGCTATCCAGCTCAGCCGCATAAGCCGCTAGTACGGGTTTGATCTGTCATTTTAAGATTGAATGTGCAGCGTAAAATCAAACTTAAGTTGATTAGCATAAAACAGAAAACGCGGTTTAGGCCGCGTTTTCTGTTTTATTGTCAGCTGTGTCGTTGCTGCCTCTATAGCGGTTGTTTTTCGACTCTTTGATGAGGTTGAGATCCACCAATACTAAGCCGTCGATGCAATAACCAAAATCGGCATCCACACCGAAGTCTAGAAAGCGCACGCCACCAGGCTCACATAACTCCGAGTATTGTTTGTAAAGCGTAGGCACGGCGGCATCAAGGTGGTTGAGTTGTTGTTTCAGTACCTTGAAATCAGCGGCGTAGCTTTCACCAGTGAAAAGTGGCTTGATGATCTCAATATGCTCTTCGCTGATTTGGTAGGGGGTGAAAGACTTAGCCAGTTGTTCGTCGTCCTTAAAGTGCATACTGTAAAAATAGACGATAAAGTCTTTTGCTAATTGGGGGAAGCTATTGCTTAAGCTGACTGGCCCAAAAAGATAGCGGGTGCCAGGGTAACGGTTTAAGTAAGCACCGATGCCATACCATAGATAATCGAGGCTGCGTTTACCCCAGTATTTAGGTTGTACAAAACTGCGCCCTAGTTCGACGCCTTCTTCAAAATAGCGCTGCATCTGCGGGCCATAATCAAACAATGACGCACTGTATACCCAGTCGCCTTTATTTTCATCGAGTAGTCTTTTGGCTTCGCCAATGCGGTAAGCGCCGACAATCTCTAACTCGTCTTCATCCCATAGAATTAAATGACGGTAGAAACAATCGTATTTGTCGGTATCTGAGCGTTGCCCAGTACCTTCACCTACTTGGCGAAAAGCAATTTCACGTAGACGGCCTATTTCGCGCATGAGCGCGGTGTTTTCGCGGTAATCAAATAAATAGATTTGTTTACCGTCTTTGGTTGCGCCCAAGTACTCCGCTTCTTTCAGCTCGTGTTTCAGTTGCTTACGATCCTGCGGGTGGACTACTGTTTTTTCCGTTTTAAGTAGAGGGCTTTTCCCTCGTGCAATTCGATAGAGATGACGGCGAACAAGGCGGTTTTTTTCCTTATCACTTAAAGGCAATTGTGCCAGCTCTTGAATCGGAATGGGCTGCCCTACGCGGATAGGAATACGTCGATTTCGCTGCTTGAACATCTCATGAGCGAGCAATAACGAAGACATTGGTTGGTATAGCATTGAGCTGGTATAGAACAGTAATGAGTTACGTCCACCAACGTGCACGGGGAGCAGCGGACTATTGGTTTTACGGGCAAGCTTGAGGTAACTGGTGTTCCAGCGCTTATCCTTAATGCCGCTTAGCGACATGCGAGAGACTTCACCGGCAGGGAAGATAATTACCGCTTTTTCTTGCTGTAGCGCTTCGGTAATCGCTATCAATTGCTTACGGCCACTCTTGCCGCCTAAATTATCGACAGGGAGAACGTGATCACGCAAACCATCAAAGCCCATCAGCATTTCGTTGGCGATAATTTTTACGTCGGGACGAATTTCACCGACAAGGCGGAGCAGGGCCAAACCATCTAAGGCTCCTAGAGGGTGGTTGGCGACGATCATGACGCGACCGCTATCAGGAATATTGCGGCGATCATGCTGGCTGGCTTGGTAGCTAAAATTAAAGTGGTCGAGGACTTGATCAATAAAGTCAAAGCCAACGCTATCTTCATGGCTTTCTAGAAAGCGATTGACCTCACGCTCATGGAAAAGGCGTCGTAAAATTCCCAGCGTGGGGCGAGTAATGAGCGGGCTTTTTTCAAAGAACTCAGGTGATTTATCCTGAATAAGCTGTTTTACCTGGATCACGTGTTACACCAGTCATGTTATTGCACTATGACAAACTGTAGTGATTTTAGGTGACAGACTGATCTCAATCTGATTGCAGAATTATTGCAGGTGATTAGGCCTTGCTGCCTATTCCCGTGTAGGTTTGCTGTTATCGTGACTTTTGTTTTTGTTTTTGTTTTTGTTGTTTTTGTTGTTTTTACTATTGTTGTTAGATCGTGAGCTACGAATCGCCGTTTCGTAGGCGAGGTTGCCCCAGTATCGCGTTTGGTCGAGGTCCTCTAAACTTTCTTCTGGTGCTTGATGGTAGTTTAGGAAGCAGGGTTTTCCCTGACGCAAATAGCTGAATTTCTCTAAACCTTTATCGATAAAGGGATGTTCGCTGTGATCGTCAGTTTTTAGATACAGGGTATTACCATCGATAATACCGAACATTAAACCATCCAGAAACAGCCCATAGCCGCCAAACATCTTTCGCGTTGTTACTGGCCCTACTATTTGAAAAATCTCGCAAACAAAATCAGCAAAGCTTGTTTTCATTGTTATAACCTCACTGGTAAATATGCCTTGGATGTTTCTCGAAACCTTGAGTGTTTCTTGCAAAAAGTCTAGGAAGCGGTCTTTTTTATCATGTTTTCGTTTGTTAGTCGTTTCGGCGGAAGTTGATTGATGAACATGCGCCATAGGGTTGTCTATTCTTAGGATTTTCATTCTACTAAATCGAATGTTTTGTGATCAAAAATGCGATATTTATTCGAATTTAAAAACCTATACTGGTTGCATAACTTGAAGGAGGGCGTAGAAATGTCAGTCGAAAATAGTCAGGTCAAAGAATTAGCCTCTGCAACGGTTGCGAAAATCGTTCAAGGTCATGCCACCAGTGACGGTGCGGGAGTTAACTTAACGCGGGTCGTTGGTACGCCGCATTTACGTAATCTCGACCCCTTTTTAATGCTGGATGAATTTAAATCTGATCAGCCCAATGATTATATTGGTGGTTTTCCTGAGCACCCACACCGTGGTTTTGAAACGGTAACCTATATGTTGGCGGGAGAGATGGAACATCGAGATCACATGGGTAACGTGGGTGTGCTGGCACCAGGTACGGTGCAGTGGATGACGGCAGGACGAGGGGTGATTCACTCGGAAATGCCTAAACAAATTGATGGGTTGTTGTGGGGCTTTCAGTTGTGGTTGAACTTACCGGCCAAGCGGAAAATGATCCCTGCGGCTTATCAAGAGTTCTCAGCAGATCAAATCCCTTCGATTGTTGATGAGCAAGGTGTTGAGAGAAAGGTCATTGCTGGCAACTCACTAGGTATCAACGGGGTGGTTGAAGCACCTGACACCGATCCGCTGTATGTGGATTTGAGGATGCCTGAAGGTACTGCAATAACGCATCCATTAACAGCCACTCATGCTGTCATGGTTTATATCTACGAAGGCCAAGTGAGTATTGGAGATAAAAAGCTTAATGCGGGTGAGTTAGCCGTATTAACCAGCGCTGATCATGTCACGTTTAACGCTGTTGTTGCGAGTGGTTTGTTGTTGATTGCAGGTCAACCAATACAAGAACCGGTGGTGCAACATGGCCCTTTTGTGATGAATACAATGGATGAAATACAACAAGCGGTTAGTGACTATCAACAAGGCCGGTTAACGGGTTGAGTGAAGCCTGTTTAATCAACTGGTGCCCCTGCAGTATCTGTGTTTTTATAGAGGAATACTGACAACATAAAGGGGTACCCGCAGTGGTTGATAGATCTTTTAAGCATGCTCAGCAATTACAGCCATTGCGCACAACTCCCTTGTTACATTTTTTATCTGCTTCCAAACCCTTAAACCGCGTTATAGCAAAGTCTCCGGCTAAACAGGCGGGGGCTAGCTTTGTTAATACCCTTTGCATTATTTTGCTGTTGGCATTAATTGCGGTGGTCATTTATCTATTCTTGCCAGAAAAACCTTCTGATCTACTGCCACAAAACGACAATAGTGAAAACTTTCCATCCACCAATACGGTGACGGAGCAGCCAGCCGAAGACTTTAGTCGTGCAGAACTACAACAGCTCAAGCCTGTTGAAGAAGCCGAACCTGAACTTAAGCGTATTGCTCGTGAAATTGCTGAACAACGTGAGCAAGCTCAAGTTGGTCAAGCTGAACCTAATCAACATACCGAGTCTGCACAAACGCCGGCTGAACCTAGCGCTGCTGCGGCAACCGCGAGTCAACATGTTATTGGTGATTCTCCTAAAACCCAATTACCCACCCGTTGGTTGGGTGAAGGCGGGCTAACCGGCAGCGATGATAAGGTGCGTGAAGCTGTCGCCAAGATGGAACCGTCATCTGTGCTTGTCTCATGGTTGGTTGATGAAGAGCTGCTACGGCATTTTGTGGTATTGATGGATAATATCGCCAATGGGGATATTCCCAGCAAACAGATGGTTCTGAAGTCACCAGCAGGTGAGCTTGCGGTAGAGTCTTCCGGTGAAGCGTATATCTTGTCACCAACTAACTACGAGCGTTACAGCGCTTATACAAAACTTCTTTCTGCATTGCCTCCTGAAACGGTGATGAATTATTACCAGCAATTTTACCCATTGCTGCAGCAAGCTTATGCTGAATTAGGTTATCCGAAGCGCTCGTTCCACTATCGGTTATTAGATGCGGTGGAAGTTGTTCTAAATGCGCCTATGCCGGACCCTGAGCAGCGATTAAGTTTGCAGCGCCCCTCTGTGATGTACACCTATGCTGACGAAGCGTTAGAGCAACGATCTGATGTGCAAAAACTATTGCTGAGAATGGGTGCGCAAAACGCTAGCCTATTAAAAGAGAGTCTCTGGCAGTGGAAACGTTTGCTGATTCAGTTGGATCATCGTTAATCAGTCACTACAATAGCGCTCTCTTTTGACCACCCTGAGTAGCAAGTTCTATGACTGCCCTAAGTGTTAACCTGAATAAAATCGCGCTGATGCGCAATGCCCGTCTCTCTGGTATTCCTTCGGTCACTGAAGCGGCTAAGGTAGCCATTGTGCATGGCGCTGATGGTATCACCGTCCACCCTCGCCCTGATATGCGCCACATTCGCCCACAAGATGTGTATGACCTTAAGGCAATGCTTCAGGTTGAATTTAACATCGAGGGGAACCCGTTTGAGGGGCCTGAAGGTGAATATCCCGGTTTTATCGAATTAGTTAAGCAGGTTAAGCCTCAACAGGTGACGCTCGTCCCAGATGCGTCCGATCAATTAACCTCTGATCATGGTTGGTCTTTAGCGGAGAACGCAGAAAAGCTAGCGCCGATCATTGCTGACCTTAAAGCGATTGGGTGCCGAGTGAGCTTGTTTATGGATGCTGAGAGTCAAGAGTTTCCTCTTGCTGCTGAATTAGGGGCTGATCGGGTAGAACTTTATACTGAAGCCTATGCCGAAGCATTTGGTAGTGAGCGACAGCAGGTGGTATTTGCACAGTTTTTTCAGGCGGCCGAGACGGCTAAATCCTGTGGTTTAGGGGTGAACGCTGGACATGATTTGAATCTTGATAACTTGCCATTAATAGCATCGATCCCCAATTTGTTAGAAGTCTCGATTGGTCATGCGCTGATTGCGGATGCATTGATGATGGGTTTAGGCCCTGCAGTACGTGCTTATAAATCTCGCTTGATTGGCGAATAATTCCGAAAATATTAGTGTGTCCACTTGTTCTATTTTGAGCAGGTGTTACACCTTGTATTATGGTGCTTGTAATTCTAGTCGCCGTAATTAGGGTGCTTGTAATAGGGTTGCCGTAATTATGTTTCTTGCCGCTAGCAATCCGTGTCGTTTTCGCCCTAGTCTTATCAATTTGGGTTGCTGTTATTTATCCCCCGACCAGTAACCCTTTCACACTGATGATCACGATAAGCAAGCTCACCAAAATAAAAAAACATGCGAAAACAAAACAAATAAAGCGTTTAAACTTATTCATCCAACGATAAATAAGCCCGCTATCTGCTGGGGCTTGCTCTGGCACTTCTGCAAAAGAGTAGCTCACTGACGCCAGTAATAATAACCAAATACCGACGAGCAGCAGAGGCTTAAACAAGCTGTAATCTGCATTGATAACCTCCGTAACAACGAGAATACCGGCGGCCAATGCTAGCAACGAGGCACCGAGTAAGAGCGGCCGCCAAGGTTTAAAAAATAAGGCGATACGTTGGAATAAACTAATCATTATAGACAGACCTGGTTTCTACCCTGTTGTTTCGCTTCATAAAGCTTCTTGTCGGCGACCTTTAAAGGGTCACGAACACTGTTATCGGCCAACCCAATACTGATAGTCACCGAGACAGATCGCGTATCTTTGCCGGGGCCGCTACCTCGCAATTGAGTTCCCTTTTTTTGACTCTTTGGTCGGTGTTTGCTGCGAAGTTGTAGTGATGAGTTCTCAACCGCAATACGGACTTCCTCAGCCGCGGCGCGCGCAGTTTCGATCTGGGTGCTCGGGAACAAGATAGTAAATTCTTCACCACCGTAGCGGTAAGCGGTACCACCGCGGACATTACGCATCCGGCTAGCCACCATTTTTAATACTTGGTCTCCAACGTCATGACCGTAACTGTCATTAAATTTTTTGAAGTGGTCAACATCCAACATAGCAACGACGGATTTTTTGCTAAGGCCGTTCATCGCTTGGTTGAGCGCACGACGGCCAGGTAGCCCTGTGAGCTCATCTAAATACGCCAAGTTATGGCCGTAAACCAGTACAGCCAAGAGCCAAATCACTAATAAAAAGTTGAATAGTAAAACCATCTCTAAGGGTTTGAAAACACCGTAGATAGCGCCGCCAAGCAAAGCAAAAGTGACTAATAAGTAAAGGTCTTGTTGTTGTCGGTAGCGCAGCAGCGTAAAAAGCACGATGCTAGCGGCAGCTACTTGCAAGCCAATTAGCCAGCCAGTGTAAGGTAGTTGTGGCGTATAAAATTGCAGCCAAGCGGGTTCAAAGGTAAGTAGCGTTAAGTAGTCAGCAGGTTTAAAAAGAAAAGCACTAATCGCCAGTGCAATGGGTAATGCCAGTATGGCTAATTGGCTAATCGCTTGGCGGCTGAATAGTGGTTTCTCAGCAAGCATTGCTAAGATTAATAACCAAAGGGGTAAAATCGCCAGCATGCTTAGGGTGAATATTCCTTGGTAGAAAAGTTCGGTTTGTGTACTG
Source organism: Motiliproteus sp. (assembly GCA_048265065.1). Lineage (GTDB taxonomy): Bacteria > Pseudomonadota > Gammaproteobacteria > Pseudomonadales > Balneatricaceae > Motiliproteus. The sequence goes on from JBLXCH010000118.1 coordinate 8,241, forward strand.
AAGTGAACAAAACTGATGATTAAGCTGACCCATAAAGGTTTGCAGCTATGAAAGTGCCAACTGATAAGCAAAATAATTGCGGTAAGAAAGTAAGGAAGCGCAGCTAGTAGATTTTGCCAAGGATGCAAAAAGTGATAAAGGTCTGCATACACGTAAGGCGCTATAAATGGGTAGCCTGCGGCGACTAATAGTAATATCCAAGTAAGTCTGAAATGGGTAACAATGTGCCGCATTAGCTGGTGGTCTTCTCCTGACTTTCTGTGATCAATTGACGAAAACGCTGTTCCAAGGTTTTCGTTTGTGTTTGCGCGCTGGAGCCTTGTCGGCCAATTTTTAACTGCTCTTCAAATATTGCTGATAGGGCATAAATGGAAGCATGTAGGTTTTCGTTGAGTGCTTCTCGAGCGACATCTGCTTGTACTTCGCAGAGCATATTGCTGAGTTCATTCTTGCTTTGTTGTTTGTTCCCTATGCCACGTAAACACTCATTAAAACGACGATCATAGACAAGCCGAGATTCTTGCAATAAGTCAGTAATGTTTTGTAATTTGTTAGCATAAAATGACGCCGTAACTGAGACGTGGTCTGCTTCTTTATTGAGCTGTACATAGCTTTCAATGTGTACCAATAATTCTTGAGAGAGCGACTTAATACGGTTGATTTCAATATCGTTGGAGCGAAGGTGGTTACTGGCACGGCGCATCAACGTGAAAATGTTGTGTCTAATTTCACTATCAGCTGCTCGTAATTTTTCGAGTGCTTCATCCAGTTTAGCCTGAGTGTTTTGCAGCTCTTTTAGGGTGGCTTCGTATTCTTCTTTGAATGAAGGCTCACAACCTGCAAGTAAAAAACAAAAAATCAGTAATAACAGGGGTGATCTCATCCTGTGACCCTTCGTTAAACGTGGCGTTACCACCACCGTTTCTTGTATGGCCATTGAGTGTGTCATTGAAGCAAGTTTTCAGCAACCGTGAACGACAGATCGAGACAAAATAACCGATCAAGTCATGCTCACCTTACTGAATACCGTATTCACGATGGTCTGTAGGGCAAGTTACTTTGTGCTGATTAGGGCTATCGGGTTATGCTTGTATTTTTTAATCAATAACAACTGGAGTTGTAATGGAAATTTCCGACAAAAAAGTCGCCAGCATTCACTACACATTGACCAATGAAACTGGCGAGGTTGTCGATAGTTCGCAAGGCGCTGAGCCATTAACTTATTTGCAAGGCGCGGGAAACATCATCCCAGGTCTTGAAGAGGCGCTTGTCGGTAAAAGTGCCGGCGACACGTTGAATGTTTCTATCAACCCTGACAAAGGTTACGGTGAGATCGTTAATGAAATGATCCAGACAGTTCCTCGTGATGCTTTTGAAGGTGTTGAGAGCATCGAAGTCGGTATGCGCTTCCAGGCTCAAACAGCCTCAGGCCCCGTGTCTGTTGTAGTGACGAATGTCTCTGATGAAAGTGTAACTGTTGATGGTAACCACCCACTAGCAGGTCATGTCCTTAACTTTGCAGTAGAAGTGATGGAAGTGCGTGATGCGTCTGCGGACGAGCTAGAACATGGTCATGTTCACGGACCAAGCTGCGACCATTAAATAAGCCACGTTCGAGTGCTGGGT
>JBLXCH010000119.1:0-9839 GCA_048265065.1 Motiliproteus sp.
CACTCGGCGGTTTGCAGATTGCGCGCTTTCTTGCACGTAACCATCCTCGGATACTGATGTATCACCGAATCTCTCCGGATGGGGCTCCTGGGACTATTTCTGTGGATCAGTTTAGAAAACAGATGCAGCTGATCAAAAAGTCGTTCAACCCAATTTCGTTGTCTAAGCTTGTTGAGTTACACGAACAAGGGATTACACCTAAGCATGCAGTCGCAGTAACATTTGATGACGGATATAGTGATTTTGCTGATTATGCCTTCCCGGTACTCAAGAAAGAGGGGGTGCCCGCAACGTTATTCATAACGACCGGTTTTGTAAACGGGGATATTTGGTTGTGGCCGGATAAAATTAAATATTTAATTTATCAAAAAAAATATATAAAGCTTCCATCGATAGTGGGTTTTGATGGAGGTTTTAAGGTTGTCAAAAGCTCGCAATTACTTTGGAAGAACATTGCGGATTACTGCTTGACATTAAATAATTCCGTTAAGGATGATTATATAGCTAAAATATTTAGCTTAAATGACGTCCGCCTACCTAATAATGCTCCGGATGGCTTTAAAGCTATAAGTTGGAATCAGATAAGAAGTGTTTTGTCTGAAGGGTTGCTTGATATCGGTAGTCATACGTGTACTCACCCTGTTTTGACCCAAATTAACGAATATGAATTACGTTACGAATTAGAGTTCTCGAAGGCTTCAATATTATGTAACCTGGGGTTGAATACGTTAATCCTATGCTATCCCAATGGAATGAAAAATGATTTCAATGATAAAGTAAAAATGCAATTGTTAGAGTCAGGATATAAATATGGTGTGGCAGCCTATCCAGCATTAGATCCATTAGGAGATGGTTTTTCCTTAGGCCGGTATTCTGCCGATAAAGATCAAGATAGATTTAATAAAACTGTGTATGGAATATCTTATCTATCATCCGTAATTCGTCGGGGTATTAGTTTAAATGAATTTTGAATATCAAAAAAAATGTGTGTTTTTGTCGTGGGAGAGGCATAGACGAAGCCGCAGCATATCAAGAGAGATGAAAATACCAATCTTCGAGGTGGTATATGATACGTTTTTTCTAAAAAGATATATTCTCTCTATGATAGATACTTTTAAAATATTGAAAAAAGAACGTCCCGACGTTGTTATCTACCAAAACCCTTCTATAGTGCTTGCTTTATGCATTTTTGTTTATTCATTGTTTAATAAGTTAAGTGTTATTATGGATGCCCATAATGCAGCGATATTTCCTTTGGAGGGTAGGTTTTGGCTATTAAACAAATTGTGTAAGATGTTAGTATCTAAAGTGGATTTGACAATTGTTACTAACTCTATGATTGCTCAGGTTGTAAGAGAAGGAAATGGCCGTCCTTTTGTTCTAGAAGATCCAATACCTGAGCTAGATGTTTCTGAAGGTGTAACACCATCTAAAGGGGAGGATAAAAGCGCCGCATTTATATGTAGCTGGGCAAAAGACGAACCATATATGGAGGTGCTTGAGGCGTTTAAGAACCTGAGGGATGAAAATATCAAGCTATACGTAACCGGCAGGCCGCCTGAACACATCACTAGGAAGCCAATTCCGGATAATGTTAAGCTGACAGGATTCCTCTCAGATCGAGACTATATCGATCTTTTGGCTTCATCTAATTTAATTATTGATCTAACGAATAGAGCTGACTGTTTGGTCTGTGGTGCCTATGAAGCTGCAGCGGTCGGCACCCCTTGTATTATATCTAGTAACTTATGTTCGGTCGAAACCTTTAATAAGGGGTATTTATATAGCAATAATGATTCCGTAAGTTTAAGTAAGTCTATAGTATATGCGATTGAAAAAGAGAAGAAGTTAAGGGTAGATATGAAAGAATTTAGGAGAGAATATATTTTTAGAAACAGTAAAAAGATTGAGTCTCTTAAATCAGTAATTCTTTCTATTTAAATATTTATTAGATTAAGTGAAATCCCTGTCGAACAAGGCTTTGCCGAACAGGGATTTCAACTATTCGATGCTTAATGAGGGAGCAGCTGGTGGTATATCGGTTGTCGGAGTATCAGGACAGTTTGTTTGGCAAATTCTGGCACCTTTTTCGTTAATATTTCCGTCTTTGTCAGAAACATATACGTATAGTCTATCGACAGGAGCACCGCCAGAATTGAAGGAAAATTGTATGGTGCTGTCGTCCCATGCAGTCGGAACTTGAATGAGACGCTTTTTTGCATCGCTGAACGTGGGAGATTCCGAAACGTAAACACGGTGATGAGAGTCATCAATATAGATGTTGTCGTAGTAAATGTTAAGATTTTTCGACGTGTTGGCCCCATTGCTGATTTGGTCGAAATAAATTTCGTTGTACATGCTCTGTCGATCGCTCGTCCTCATTCTCCAAGTTCTACTGTATGGAAGGACTCCGTTACGGATAAAGTCAAATTTACCGTTTTTAACATTGACATCACTTGCTACGTAAACTATTTCTTCTTGCGTCCACTGATTTTTCACCTGGCCCAGTGCGCTACCTGGCCATACTGAGCCTCCGTCGGCGGTATATTCTGCATAAATTCTCGCGGAATTCGCACCCTCTTTGCCCTGATAACCCAAGTAAATGTTATTGCCATCATTTCCCCAGAAACGGTTGACCTTTAGATTGAAACCTGATGGACCCCAGGTCGAAGAGTCACCAATTGAGAAGTCATAGCGGCGGTGAAAATACAAGTAGAGCTTTCTTGGTGGTGGACTGAGTTCTATCTTCGGGATTGAAACGTCACGATAATCACCAGTAATTCGGTACTTTAGAACACTTCCTTTGCCAGTGGGAGTCGTTTCGGAAGTAATGCTCCCGTTTGTTAACAATGGGTTCGTTATATAAGATAATTTACTCTGTGCTTTTTGACCATTTTCAAAATCGAAATAGTAGAGGGGTGCTCCATGGCTTTTTTCGGTAAACCCTGAGCCCGTAACTAAAAGCGTCGGAGGTGAGTCAGAAATTTGACTAACACCTGTGATGTTTGGGGTCGCCATCGCGATGTTTGTAAAGAATATGGTGGATGTTATTGCTGCCCTGCATTTTGCTCTGCGGTACGTAGAATTTTTCATACCTCCCCCCCCACGATCATCTTTAACTTTTCTCAAGTTTAACTAAAAAGCGTAGTCTAGCGGTAGAATATTTTTGGCTCGAGCAGACCCATTGGGTATAAATGATTTTTCTTTATAGTTTATAGGAATTTGTGATTTTAAGTCGATCAAATTATTCGAGAGTCGCCTATAATAACCTACCGTATCTTAGGTATTGAGGAACGAGTAGTTTTTCTGTTTATATTTCGCTAGCTATCCTTTTATAATTTAGATTTAAGAGCATTAAGGGAGCTGTATTCTTGTCCGATAATTTATTAAGAGAAATTAAACCGTTACGAGTACTTGTGGTTGTGCGATGGCCAGTAGGCGGAATAAGAACGTTTCTCCGGTATGTGTACCAAGATTTTTCCGAGGGAGAGTTTGAATTTACGTTGGTAGCCGCGGACACAGAAGGCTTAGGGACATTGCAGAGTGATCTTGTTCAAATATTCCCTGATTGGGATCTATTTCCCGGAAACGGTTCTGAGGTTTTTGAATGCAGTAAGCTGGTTTTCAAATGGTTGAATAATAGAAATTTTGATCTCGTGCATGCTCACGGCTTTACTTCAATGATTGCGAGTGTAATCCCCGCGGGGCTAGCGAGAGTGCCCGTGATTTGTACTTCCCATGACGTGCTCAACGGCGGTCAGTTTAAAGGAGCTCGGGGTTGGTTGAAAAAAATGTTACTAAGTGCGGCTCTGAACCGTTGTATTAAGGTGCACTCAGTTTCTGAAGATGCACTTGCGAACCTAACAGCGACATTGCCTATGATCGCGGACAGTAAACAGCAGGTTATACGAAATGGCATCCAGTCAGCAAGATTTAGGCATGCTGAAAAAATTGATTTGAAAACTGAGATCGGTCTAGAAAAGACTGATCTGTTAATAGGCTTTTTTGGACGTTTTATGTCTCAAAAAGGCTTTTCGGTTCTCGTAGAAGCTATTGAATATTTGAAGGATCATATGCCATCACTCACTACCAAAGTGGTTTGTGTAGGTTCGGGCGGTTTTATACGAGAGGAGAAGGTGTTGTTGGAGGAAAGAGGACTGTCTGAAAAATTCAATTTTTTTCCATATGCGCCTGATATTTCAGGTTATCTAAAGGCATGTGACATGGTTGTAATGCCCTCCCTTTGGGAAGCTTGTCCGCTGCAACCAATGGAGGCTCTTTGTGCCGGAGTTCCTTTTGTTGGTAGTGACTGTATTGGGCTCCGAGAGGTGCTCGAGGATACTCCTGCCGTGGTAGTGAAGGCGGGTAGTACTGAGAGCCTCGCAAAAGGTATTGTCGAATGTTGGGAAAAAGGCCGAAAGCCATTTGAAGATTTTTCTCTTGAGGCTGTCGAACGATTTGATGTTTCAAAAACTGCACAGAAAATCAAAGAGATGTATGAGCGGGCCTGTCGATGAGTCTATATAATAAGAGCCTTGACAAAATAGATAGGGTGGATCACATAGAGAAAGAAACAAAAAAAGCGTTCTTATTCTTTCTTTTATACTTGGTAAGTTTTTTCCTCCATTTGCCATCACGAATCCCTATTTTGGGTGCCATAAGAATGGACTTTCTTTTAGTTGGATTGGTAAGTTTTTTGATCTTATCAGCCAGGAAGAAAAAGCGAACTAGAATCGACGATGCATCTAGATATTTGCTCATTATACTGGGTTATTCAGTTTTGTCTGTTCCATTTGTTGAGTGGCCTGGCTCTGTTTTAAATAACGGTGTGGTTGAGTTTATTAAGGCCGCAATATTCTATTTTTTCACGGTCAGTTTAGTCGTTAGCGAGGGTAGGCTTAAGTTAGTTGTTTGTGTATTTGTTGTTTGCAATTTGATTAGAGTTATTGAGCCACTATATTTAAATGTTGCTCACGGGTATCTGGGAAGCGTCACTCACTTGGGGGGAGGAGAATTTGCGGGTCGTCTTTCTGGGGCGCCATCTGATGTTGTTAATCCTAATGGTTTAGCTTTTATAATTGCTACTATTTTTCCTTTTATACATTATGTTTTTTCACCAATTAGCAATAAAACTCTATTGCTTTACATGATTTTGACCCCGTTATTGATATACACAATGGGGCTCACCCTATCCCGTTCTGGGCTGTTGGCGCTCGCGATAATTGCAATTGGCATATGGGGTAAAAGCAAAAATAAATTTAGGTTGTTTGTTTTTGGATTTGTTGGTTTGATATTTGTTGTATCGAATTTAAGTGAGATTCAGAAAGATCGATATCTTTCGTTAGTTAGCGACGAAACTCGACAATCAGCATCAGCTGAAGGTCGTATTGAAGGTTGGTCCCAGGATTTCAAAGTTGCAATGAATAAGCCTATTTTTGGACATGGACTGGGAACATCTCGTGAAGCCAACTGGAATGTGGCAGGGAAGGATCAGATTTCGCATATTCTTTGGGTCGAAATCTGGCAAGAAATTGGGTTGATCGGGTTGACACTATTTTCGTTGTATTTACACGCAATGATCAAGAACTTCAGAGAAGCCGGTGCACTGATAAGGCGGCATCTGGCACCCAACGAGTTCCTATACCGCGCTAATCAGGCGATGCAGGTTTGGTTATTGATGAATCTATTGTTTAGCTTGGCTAGCTATGGACTGAAAAGTTATGAGTGGTATTTTTTTGGTGGTCTATCGGTTGTATTGTTGAGAGCCGTAAAAGAAAAAATAGTTCACAAACAGCGCCTAGAGAATAAAGAGGGTAAAATTTATCACTCTAACCGGTTTAAGCTATCGAGATGATTAAGATAGTTATTCTTTTGGTTTGTTAGTGGGGTGTCGAGTATATTTGTCTTGAATAATAGTGGGAATATAAATCGAGTACGTCAGCTATGCAGTTATTTCTAACACCTGTAGATATTGGTTTATTTTTACGCTGTCAAGTATCTACTGTATCGAGTACTTAATAAACTGGAGGCGACGTCTGGATTTTTAAATTTTCGGGGCTATAGTTTCACTATCTCATCCTTTCAAGCATTAAGAGAGCGCAGTTTTGCAGGATTATACGTGGAGAGGAGACATCGATGGACTGCGTGCTGTAGCGGTGCTGTCTGTCATTCTATTTCATGCGTTTCCCCGTCAGGTTGCCGGTGGTTATATTGGTGTTGACATTTTTTTTGTCATTTCGGGTTTTTTAATTTCATCGATAATTTTCCGCAGTCTTAACAGGAAGAATTTTACTTTTTACGACTTTTATTCAAGACGTGTCCGGCGAATTTTCCCTGCACTGATACTTGTGTTGGCGAGTTGCTATGCCTTTGGCTGGCACACGTTACTTGCGAATGAATATGAGGAGCTAGGAGAGGGTATCGCAGGCGGCGCAGGCTTTGTATCCAATTTCGTGCTCTGGAGCGGTACAGGCTATTTCGATTCTGCAGCTGAACTAAAGCCTTTGTTACACCTTTGGTCGCTGAGTATTGAAGAGCAGTTTTATATTTTTTGGCCTTTGTTGTTGTGGCTATCTTGGAAGTTCAAGGCTAATTCCCTTTTAATTACAATTTTAATAGCACTGGCTTCATTTCTGCTCAACCTTCAAACGATCCAGCAGGATGGAATAGCCGCTTTTTACTCGCCCCTCACACGCTTCTGGGAGATTTTAATAGGAGCCTCTCTCGCTTGCTATACCTTCCAAAAAGGAGCAGGTCGCGATGTTCTTCCTCTAGTTGGTAGCGATAACAAAAAGGACGCCTACGTCGTCAACGTTCTTTCAATCCTGGGGGCGTTTCTTCTAGCTTTGAGTGTTTGGTTATTGGATAAAGATAGCGCGTTTCCAGGCTTCTGGGCATTGCTTCCAGTTGCGGGTACGGCGCTAATAATTTTCGCCGGGCACGAGGCTTGGCTCAATAAATATATACTCTCGCACAAATTAGTCGTTTGGATTGGTTTAATTAGTTACCCACTTTATTTGTGGCATTGGCCTTTACTCGTGTTTCCTCACATTATCGTAGGTGAGGAACCCGACTGGCCTATGCGGGCTGCTGCAGTCGTGCTGTCTGTATTGTTGGCGTGGCTCACCTATCGGTTCGTTGAAATACCACTGCGCACCAGCAATAGAAGTGGCGGATTGAAACTTTACACGAAAGCTCTTTCTGCGAGCATGGTGATAGTAGGTTGCCTAGGATTGAGTGCTTTTTACAGCGAAGGTTTTCCATCGAGAGAGCTTGCGATAAAAACAGCTGCTATTTCTGCGGCGCATAAAGACCATGGGTCACCCGAACCTGGTTTCAAGGATGGGCTATTGGATCTGAACGAAGTTAATTTTGTGGGCGAAAAGACTGACGCCGTGCTGTTTTTAGGTGACAGCCTGATGGCAAATTATTTCTCACGAGTAGAGTATCTTTATAGTAATGCGTCTGACTCCCCAATTTTTTCTGCGACTTTCGCACCTCGTTCTGGATGTCGCCCAGTTCCAGATGGAAAAGGTATCAATAGTGAGGGTAGGCGCTGTGATGAGTACTATGCGGCTGTAATCAAGCTGGCCGAAGCGCCTAAATATAAACGTATCGCCTTGTCAGCCAGTTGGGAATCGGTTTTTTCTGACGGTACATACAGCTCCACTGGAAAAGGGCTAATGGAGGATTTGTTGAGGCTCAGTGAGATGGGTAAGGACATTTTCCTTATCTCAATGGCACCCTTTTCGCCTAAACTTTCTCCTGAACGTTTAGCAAAGAACATTCGGTTATCCCACCTTTCTGGAGGAAATGCGACCTTAGAAGGTGACTACAAGATTAACCGAAATGAAGTGGATTTCCTTAAACAGCCGGCGGGCATTCTTATGCGGCAAATGGCTGACTCGATTGGAGCTACAGTTATTAACCCTCTTGACACGCTTTGTTCGGAATTAACGTGCCGCTACGTGAAGGATGGCGAGCCGCTTTATGTGGATGCGTATCACTTGCGCTCAAGCGTTGCTCGTACATCCGCTACGTATATTGATGGTCTCTTAACAACGCGGGATTTGGTAAACTTGGTAAAGACAGAGGACGGTAATCGTGCGCTTATTAAGTCTGTTTCGATAGAGTAGAAATTGATCAAATGTTTCCAGGGAGTGATTTCCAAGATTCATTTAAGTCCTATTTCATTTCACATTAGGTTAGTGATTCCACTCTCTGGCAAAAGCTAGTGAAGCAGGTGTCAATATTGAAATTTTCAACTGCACGTTGGCGGGCCAAAATTCTATAGGCTGTGAGTTGATCTAAGGTAAAGCTACTCACCCTCTTCATTGTTCGATAAAGATCCTCAATGTTGTTGCTTTCAACAAGCCAGCCGCAATCATCAGAGTCAATTACTTCTGGCACGCCACCCACGTTGGTTGCGATCGCAGGAACGCCGCAGGATAGGGCTTCAAGCAGTGCGATTGGTAAGGCCTCGTCGGTACTGGTGAGGCAGAAAGTGTCGAAGGCAGGATATACCTCTTCTGGATGTGGTGTGAAAGCTGTAAACACGACCTGATCTTTTATGTTTAATGTCTCAACCAAGCGTTTGAGTTTTTCCTCTTCGGGGCCATCGCCTACTAAGAGGAGTTTAACGGGCTTTGGAGATTGTTTGCACCAACATGCAAAAGCCTCCAATAATAAAACTTGGTTTTTCATTGGACTCAAACGGCCAAGTGTGCCGAATACAAACGTATCATCATCGATCCCCAGTTGTTTCCGAGTTTTTTGGCGGTGGGCTCTATTCGGTGATAGTTTCTCGGTATCTACACCCGTGTAGGCTACAGTTAGTTTTGTGCCGGGAAAGTGATAATCTCTGGTAAGCGTCTCAGCCACGGCCCGGCTTACGCAAATGGAATGGTGAGGAAAGATGGATCTTGTAAAACCCTTTAACTTGGTAATGTACCACCAGAGCCCAAGTCCGATTGGTTTTTTGGCCGACTGAAAAAAATGGGTTTCTGGGCGCGGGGGGAGAGGAGCCCGCATATGTTCAATTGTTATAAAGGTCTTGAAACAAATTCGGGCAGCGGCTTCCATTGCCGCACCCCCTGCGTAGAAATTACCTTTAACTAAAATTGCCACATCCGCCTGGATAGTTTTCAAACGTTGATGCCAATGCCTGAAGGACCGTTTTAATGGTGCGCGAGCCTCGCAACATTGCCCTCGTTTGTCTGCGCAAAACAACAGTGGGTGCTTCGCTCCAAGTTGCTCGCTATATACAGGTTCACCGAATTCGGCAATCTTTACGCTGTGCCCCCTTTGCTCGAATACGCCGGCAAGGCTGACGGTATGTACTTCCGCGCCGCTCCATGGACCAGCTACAGTTAAGAAGACGATACTGAGTTGATTATCGAAGGGCATCTTGTATCCCTTGAATGACCATTTTTATGGCTTGACGTAAGTCGTGATTCAGGTCGGAAAATGAACGTGGAGGAAAGGTGTTTTTGTATACCAGAATAGCTGGCTTGTTCTGCCTCTTGTTTACCAAACAGGTTTGTAAATCGCGCTGATAGCGAGTTACCCGCTGCCGTAAGCGTAATTTAAGTGCGGGTAGCGGCTCCAAGTGTATCAATTGTGATCGGCTTTGAATGAAATTTTTAAGCATGCGTTCGTTATCACTGCTCATATTCAAGTCGTGAAGTCGGCGCTCGAAACCTACATGCGCGTCGATAGCAACCGGGCCCTCAATCGCAGTTCTGTAGAACAGGTAAAAGTCTTCGCAGGCTTTGAGTGTTTCGTCGAAACCTTTCAATTTCTTCAGACGATTAGTACGAAACAACGGAGAGCAGGCGCTA
>JBLXCH010000120.1:0-9819 GCA_048265065.1 Motiliproteus sp.
TCTTTCGCCGCCGTGGTGACGCCAATGCGGTCTGCCAATGCGAGCGCTTCATCTTTGTAGGCCTGGGAGTAACGTGTTCTATCTTTTTCATCGGAGCTGCTTGTCTTGCCATGGGACACCTCGGTCAGTTTACAACCTTAACGATGTGTCCACTGCTACTGGGCAAGATCATTCCTATCTGGGTTACCAGAGTCCGAATGAGTTTGAACGAAAATGCCAGTTGGCCGAAGCCGCTTAACTGGGGTGTCCGTTATGACTTGACCACGTTATGACGCCCGTCTCAAGCGTAAGCTATAGGGCGAGTCTCCCTTTTCGATGTAAGTCGAGCTTATGGCCATAAGGTGCCTATACAATCCGCAATTATCCAAAACCCAGTTTCCTGTATATTTATACATATACACCTTTCCCCTGGGTCAATCATGTGATATTTTCACTCACTTGACCCAGAGGGAAGATTAGATGAACCAGTTGGCCAGCATAGCCCGTGAGATTGCTGCGCGAGAGGGAAATGCTCGCAAAGATAGAAGCGCTAATGATTTAGAACTCATCAGAAGCGCCTTGGAAGTGTGGGACCAGAAGGCTCTTGCTGCTGCGTTTGACCTTGTGAGCCCGAGATGCGGATGGACTAGAGAGCATCTCAACCGCGCCCTTCAGGGTAAAGAGGTACTTAAAGAATTGAATTCAACAGAACTTAAAGTTCTCAAAAAGTTAATGCCAACTAAACCGCCCCATTATGACTCCCCTGACTTCACGTTCATAGACCTCTTTGCAGGAATTGGGGGAATCAGGAGCGGTTTTGAAGCGATCGGCGGTAAATGTATATTTACTAGCGAATGGAATAAGTTTGCTCAAAAGACATACAAGGCGAACTGGTATTCATGTCCTGAGCATAAGTTTAATGACGATATTCGCAAAATTACGCTTTCTGAAGACGACTCAATTACAGAAGAGGAGGCATACGAGCACATAGATGAGCATGTTCCAGACCATGACGTACTTCTTGCTGGTTTCCCATGTCAGCCTTTTTCATTAGCAGGTATATCAAAAAAGAACTCCCTTGGCCGCGCTCATGGTTTCGAATGTAAAGCTCAAGGGACTCTGTTCTTTGATGTGGCCCGCATACTCAAGGCTAAGCGCCCAGCAGCTTTCCTTCTGGAAAACGTCAAAAACCTTAAAAGCCATGATAAAGGCAATACCTTCAAAGTAATTGTTGAAACTCTCGACGAGCTTGGATATTGGGTATCAGATATAGAGAAAGTTAGTTCCTCAGATCCTAAAGTAATAGACGCCAAACACTTTGTTCCTCAGCACAGAGAGCGAATAGTTCTCGTGGGCTTCAGAAAAGACCTAGCGGTACATGAAGGCTTCACGCTAAAGGATGTCTTAAAGCAAAAGCCAGAAAAAAGGCCTACGTTTAAAGAAATTTTGGATCCGGACGTTGATATTAAGTACACCCTGACTCCTAGACTATGGGAATATCTTTATGAGTACGCTAAAAAACATCAAGCTAAAGGGAACGGGTTTGGGTTTGGATTAGTTGACCCGGAGAATCCGCAAAGCGTAGCCAGAACTCTTTCTGCAAGGTATCACAAGGATGGTTCAGAGATTCTCGTAGACCACAGAGGTTGGGATATGAGCATGGCGCAAAAAGACTTCTGGGATAAGGCCAACCAAGAAAATCGCCCGCGGCGTTTGACTCCAAGGGAGTGTGCCAGGCTCATGGGATTTGAACAACCCGGGGATGTTTTTTTCAAAATTCCAGTTTCTGATACTCAGGCTTACAGGCAGTTTGGTAACTCCGTTGTAGTCCCCGTCTTCCAAGCAGTGGCTAGGCTCATGAAGGACAGAATCGTAGAAGCAAGTAGATATACTATCAAGGAGAGTGAGCCAAAGAGCCTTGACTTACTGGCTTAACTTATGACGGATGTACATTCGCCTGCGATTCGACGCAAGAATATGCAGGCAATCCGGGCCAAGAATACAACCCCAGAGAAAAGAATAAGAAAACTCTTATATCGTCTTGGGTATCGGTTCCGACTCCATCATAAGAAGTTACCATCGAAACCAGACATAGTACTGGCTAAGTATAATGCGGTAATTCTCATCCATGGTTGCTTTTGGCACGGACATGATTGCCACTTGTTTAAGGTTCCAAAAACACGAACTGATTTCTGGATGCAAAAGATTACTAATAATCGACTTCGTGATCAGAGGCAAGTAAAAGCACTTGAGGAATTGGGCTATCGTGTGATGATTGTCTGGGAGTGTGCAATCAAAGGTAGATTTAAGATCTCAGAAGATACTCTTGAACTCGCTTTGGCAGAATGGATTAACGAAAACAAAAAATCTTCGGAGTTAAGCGGAACAGATACCGCCAACTCCGGAGACGCTAAATTTTCGGATAGATAAAAGGAAACTAATATTAAAAAACAGGCCGCCACCCCTTAAGTATAACAGTCCGTGTAGCCCCTAAGTCATTCGTATCTTCTATTCGCTCTTCACTGCGTTTTATACGAATCTTGAAATCATTTCGCCTTTCCGTCACCGTAAATACAACTGAATCCCCAGATTTTGCTCTCCATTTTGAGAAAAACTTTGTCATGTAAGTAATCCGGTATTCGTTTCGAGTACTTTTCGGTGGCTCGAACGTTTTCCCATTGTAATATATGTATCGCATTTGCCACTGTTCGCCGTCCGGATCTGTACAAACAAGCCAAGCATCTGGATTGAATTCACCCAGATCAAGAAAAGGAAAAAAATTGAGAAGCTCTTGATTTTTTTTAGGTACTACAATGCCTGCCTGGTGCCCACCGGTTTCACCAGTATCATTTTTTGTGAGTATTTTCTCGTATGACTTATTCATGATATATCCTTAGTGGGACTTTCCATAAGAGCCCTTCCCAGATCTTGGCTATCACGGGTGCTAATTGGAATAGCTTCTTCCCCCAACTCTCTTTTCCATAAACTTCTTTCAACCATTGTTTCCTCTACCGTCCCTTGATAGAAAAGACGGTACACAGTTACAGGCTGTTCCTGCCCCCGCCTATGAGCCCTAGCTGAAGCTTGCATTTCCATTGCAGGATTCCAGTTTTGCGTGTAATGAATAACGATAGTTGCTGCTGTAATGTTCAGACCAGCACCTGCCGCTTTAGGATTAAGCACCAATACAGCAGATCCCTCCACCGACGTAAAATCATCAACTATAGACTGCCTATTTTGTTGCGGCGTTGACCCATTAATTGCTTCCCAAAATTTTACATTAAGATTTATTTCCCTCGCAGCTTTTTTAATTAAATCCCCGCAGTGGTTGTAAGCAACGAATATCAGAACCTTCTTGTGGCTGCGTGTAGCCTCACTAAGAAGTTGCATACAGATCTTCATTTTTGGAGTCATGAGTGTGTATGCTGGGTCTGGCTGAAGTTCAACATGCTCATCCCAATCTGGCGATTCAGGATTCTTTATCCGTAGCCATGGGTGAGCGCAATAAATCGCGAGCTGCCCAACAGCGACCAGTTTTCCTGCGGAACCATATTCCGCAATAACTTCTGCTCTTATCCTTTCATACTCCTCGATCGCTTCAGGATCAAGCTCAACAGGAAGGTCTACATCGGTTCGTTTTGGAAGGTCGTCTGCAACATCTTTAACCTGTCGTTTCAGAACTATGGTGTCTGAATAAATGCTCAGTTCTTGAGCACCACTTTCGGTGTCAGGATAAAATTCGGAAAAATTTTCTTTTGTTCCAAGAATACCAGGGATTGCCAGATCAGCTAAAGACCATAGATCTAATAGTGAATTCTCTACAGGAGTTCCAGTGACTGGAATAGTAAACCGTCTAGGTATTGAGCTTAGCGCAATACGTCTTTTTGATTCCGGGTTTTTAACAGACTGGGCTTCATCGCAAACAATATAGGTCCAGTCAATACCTCTAAAAAGAGTGACGTCATTTACTAGCGTATCATATGTAGTAATAACGATATCTGATCTCATTAGATCTTTATAATAGCCAGTGCGCTCGTTACCTCGATGTACTAACACTTTTAGAGATGGCGCAAATTTATGTACTTCCCTGCACCAGTTTGCTATCAGCGTAGTAGGGCAAACTATGAGCGCTGGTCGTTCAAAAGTTGGTTTATGCAGAAGCAGTACGGAAATTATCTGAAGTGTTTTCCCTAACCCCATCTCGTCAGCCAGTATCGCACCGCCAATAGTTTTCATGGACTCAATTAACCACGCGACCCCGCGTTCCTGATAAGGATACAGGGTGGCGTTCAACCCCTTTACCGATGAAGATAACGACAGGGTGGCTGATCGCGCGTTAGCTTTCTCGGTTACACTTGGAGATACGCTTATCTCAATGTCTTCGATCCCATCTCTCATCAGTTTAAGGACTTCAGGATAACTGAGATCTTGAGGGTTAGTTGCGGTTAGTGATTTACGGACAACCTCTGGCGCATCATATGGTAGTGGTTTTATCCGATCAGCATCAAATATCCAGTTATGCTGAAGACTTATGCACGGGATAAACTTGCTCTCGCCCGCTTTACGAATATTTGCTCCAAGAAAGGCAGTGTATCGACATTGTTGTCGTGCAATATATAGTACTGGGTTCTGAATTCTCTCAGAAAACGCGCAAGGCAAGGATTCTTTATCAAAGAGACGGTAATCATGCGGCAGCGAGGACAGGATATCATTCATAACTTCATCAATACTTTTAATTCCGCAGGTTTGAAAGCCGGCTTACGTTTATGAATCGCTCTGTGACAGTTTGGACACAACGGAATCAGCTCTGTAGTGGGGTCGTAAGCCTTAGGTTGCCCTATTTCTGATAGGGGCTCAATATGATGTACTTCAAGGATGGACGACATTTCTGATCCATAGATATCTGGCGTTGTAAAACCGCAGATCCCGCATTTATCTCCATGTATTGATATGCACAATAGACGGCTTCTCGGATTCCGTTCCCTTTTCAGGACAATCACCTTACTTAAGCTACCCTCTATAAATGAATCACCTTCGTCTTTTTCAGCTTCATCCTCATAGCCTATCAACTCCGCTACAGCCGCAATTAAAGGAACCATAAGTAAATTTATAGTTTCCGCAATTTCACCTGAAGAGTGCTGGTTAGAAACTTTTCTTGTAGCTAAAATTATTAAATCTGAGGATACTTTCCAACCAGAAAATGGTTTTGATCCACTAATATTCAAATCAAACGAACTATTAATTTGTTCAATAAATGCATAGGCAAGTGCATAATCATCTTGTCCCGCACGATTTTTTATATGTTTTATACAAGGAGCCGCATAAGGACCAAACTTAAGCGACACAATATGCCGCTTAAGTCCTGAGGGGCGAATTGAAAATATTGGCCCATTACCTCTGTTGTAGTTATGGAACCAGAAAGACAGGCCCTGACGAGCCTCAGACGGGTTCCTTGCCCCGTGCAGAAGAGCTCCGGTTCGTGCTCTGATCTGATCTATAATAGCACCTATTTCTTTGTCGTCCATGACTCCGATCTTCAAGTCTGTGAAGTAGGCATATCAATTGATCTAAGAAGTTTTTTCAGGTTTGAGGAAACCTCATCCCTTATATCTTCCCACACGTTTGCCAGCTCCTGATCCGTGTTCTTGTGTTCGGCTGCTGCAAGTGCCCATAGCAAGAGATCCATGCCCTCAATGGATATACCGGACTTTGCCTGGCTGTACACCTTGGTATAAAAATCATGCTGTTTATTCAGATGCACACCAGTAGAGTGATTTGTATCGGTTTCACTAGCTAAACAGGGCTCCCAGAGTGCTCCGCTGGGTATTCCATCCACGGGACTGACAAAGAGTCTGTCAGGGTTAACGTTGCTTTCGACCGGTGTAAGTATTTTTATACCGTGCCCTTTATTGTTGGAAACGACGGCAGTTCCTGCTTCCTCATCTACCGATTCAGCGATTACTTTCGAGGTGTTTTTCGTTTCAGAGATAGTCTTATTCGAGTCAGCATGAGATATGCCATCAACTACTTTAACCGCCTGCTTTCGGCGATACCTCCGGTCGGCTTCATTATAAGCGGGCTTTAGTAGCTCAATAAGAGCGTCTTCTAGCGCAGGATCTAATAAGATTCTGCTCTTTTTAACATCCACACTGAATGCTTCATCAAGGTGGTGATCGAAGTCAAACTCAATTCTGAGCAATGACCAGTGAGGATCGTCTGAGCGCCAGAGACCAAGATAACCACCGTAATGGATTACCCTACCTTCCCGATGGATATAAAAACCCTGCCCTCGGTTAGATATTTTGGCGTATTCTCTATTTTCCTCCTTTGTCATGTCTTTCGCATGTGGGAGAATCCAAGCCTTTACAGTCGCATTGTGGACGGTTCCGTCTTCACGTTGTATCGGTAGGATCGTCAACCTCTCGGGAAGAACCTGCTCAGATTTTTCGGGGTAGAAGGGATTCCAATGCACCACTTCCTCACCGTTAACCCTGATTGTGACGGTGCGGTGGATCTTCTCCTCTGGATTGAGGTATTTGTGGAAGATGAGGCCACAGTGCTCGATCAACTTTGACCTTCTTGTTTTGATCGCATTTTGCTCTTTAGTGCCACCTGGCTCTTCATAGGTTTTACTCAGTAGTCGGTCGCACCTAGACCAGATAACCAAGGTCCCGGAGTCTCCGCAAAGGTCCTCAAAAATATCTTGTTCATCTTCCGATATCGGCTCATCAAGCATTTCCCAAGCATTTACATCTGCAACATGCTCTAAGTCCCACGTGAGCTTAAGAAGTGGACTAGATGCGTCTACCCGGGAAATCAGAGCATACTTGAGACACACTGAGCTAGATGCTGTTTTCAGACCAAGTCCAAACTTCCCGAGCGAGGCTAAATTTTCCCGTATTTTTGCCCCATATCGCATGGCATTGAACAGACCTGCGGCGTCCATCCCATTGCCATCATCACCAAAATAGACGAACTTGCGACCGTCGCGAGTTAGCTCGATACTGATGTTGATGTTATGAGCGTTGGCTGCGATCGAATTGTCTATGATGTCAGCAGCTGCGGTGTAGAAGTCATAACCGGTATCCCTGAGGCCATGTATAAGGCGTGAGGGATCAGGCTCGTTAAGCAAGTCTGGCTGTATAGTCTTTTGCATAGCAGTACCTGAATCGTCCATGTATGAGCACCAGTCTCTCGCAACAAGGTTACCGCTTGCTACTGGCTAAGCCAAGGGTGGCGTAATTTTTCACAACGGGCAAATTGAATTTACCCTAGAGACCTCAAGGCAATTCATCTTGCCGAAGGCATGGGAGCCGGTTAGGATATTTTTCAGGGAATGAATTCCGACCCACTATGCACAGGATAACCGTCTGCTCGGCGCCGTGACCGAGGACATCGAGATGACTTGAAGGTCCAGTTTGCTACCCTTCGAAAGGGTCACAGATTGTTGGAAAAGGATTACCAATGAATTGGCGCAAAATTACCGATAGGACAAAGAACATCCTCAAGAAACCGACAGAGGTTGCGCAGACATGGGCGGATATCCTATCGCCCAAAGCAGCCGAAATCCGCCAGAGACTCGAAGCCTATTGGAGCGAAATCAACGTCAGCGAACTTAAATCCCGACTGGGGAACGCCTGGTCAGGCGTCGCCGATGTCTACACCAGCACGTCACAGAGTCCTCATATCCAGAAGCACCTTCGCCAAGTACAGGGTGCCCTCAGTGGTACGGCGGCTGGTATTGGCGCCGGGGGCCTGCTGGGCGGAGGTGGCGTGAGCATCGTCGCCCTGGGTGGTGCCATCGGCATTCCATTGAATGCCATTACCGGACTGGTGGGCTTGCTGGCTGGTGAGCGGGGCGGCCGGGAACTCGATTTCTTACGTACACAATGGAAAGGGGCGGCCGAGCATACCGAAATCGCCAAGGAGCACCTCACCCAGACACCAGCTTTTGGAGTGCCCTCTGGGTTAGTTAGATGTAGATCGAGTACCTGCTGCGTTTACTGACGCACGATGCTGCACGGTCATAAGGGCCTGACTCGGTTTCCCCGTCACCGACAACCCCTGATCAATCTCAGAGGCAGTATAGTTCCGGAAATCCAGCGAAAGTGTTCATCTTGGGCCGGCCGGTTCACGTTGAACCAGAATGGGTGTTCACGATGGGCCGGAATATGCACACTGATGACAGAATAGAGCAAAAGACAAAACCTGACCCTGTGACGCATAGGCGAGCCGGGTAATAAGCATACTGTCCCCGGAACTCTGCGAACGTATGGCTTAACTTGGTGGATTGGCTTGGGCACCAGCACCTCGATCGACGCATTGGGGTATAGTCCGCTCAGGTAAGCCGCTGCGCAGGAAATCGATTCTTCCAAAGCATTGAGGGTTCGTGAAGGCCCTGACAATGCAAGGGTGATGTGGATGTGCATGTGGGCAACAACCTCTCTTCCAAAGCTGTCGCGGAGTAATGGTATAGTAAACATGGACTTAAAGAGAATTGGAGTTCATGCCACGATGCCCTGGTCCAAGTCAGCACGATGGTCAAAACCGTCTATCATTAAGCAGATACATACAGACAAGGAGGGATGATGGTGCCGTATCTTAAGCAATGCTTGGCTCTGACCCTTTGTGTTACTGCGCTTGGCACCCCGGCGATCGCTCATGCATGTAGCCCTGACTATGCCAGAGAGCTTGATGATGATGAAATCTTAACGAGGCTCCAGAAGGAAAATTTAATCGAGAAGAATTGTGTCGGAAAACCGATCGAAGCTACGGGACTGGTCCTCAATGTCGATAAGGGCGAAATCAAGATAAAAGACGCCTCTGGTTTCCGATATGACTTTTACTTGATGACCGACCATGGTTGCGGCGACTTGTTAGCAATAAATAAAATGCAACGGCTCACGCTAGCCGGAAATATAAGGCGGGTATATGTCGATGTAATCGCCGGGCAGGACATGACTGTCCACGATGGTCGATGCATATAACCGCATTTAGTAAGTCAAAGTTGTCAGCAGGAGTACGACGAAACCACAAGCAACTGCCTAGATATACTCTGGATAAATGTTGAATATGCTCGCTCATTATTGCATTCGCAATAAAACAAAACGTTAGGTGTGATTGATTACTACCGCCTATATTTCGCTCGGTTTTTCATGGGTACCCAGAAGATCGGAAAAATAGTTGACGAGCGATTCAGTATCTTCGAATCGCTTCACTTCTAGTTTTTCGCACGCATTGTCAAGCCACTCACTCATAGCTCTAGCCCACGCTACCAAATTTTCATGGTTCAATTCCTCGAAAGACTTAGCTTCGCCCTTGCCGGGATGAGTAATCACGTTTCGTAAATCACGCCCCACCAGTTTAATACACTGGATATTCGTTTTCTCTGCGATCTTGTCACAACGCGCCTGAAGTGATTTCTCTTTGTTTTCTCTTTTTGATAGCGCGACATCTGCTAGATCATGCACAACAGCCTCAAAATGCGCGTATAAGTTGAAATGCGCAGCTCTGAGCGAGCGATAGTGCCCTCGTTCATCATGGCCGTGCTTGAGGCTGAGGCCTTCAGCTAAGAAATACTCGAAATCTTGCCACGTATCGCTCTTCAATGAGAAAGCTGAAACCGTTACTGTGCCAGCAGGATCGATGTTTACGATTACTTCGGGCTTAGCCATATTGAACACCTTACATCTATTAATGAGGGAATTCCCCCTATCCTTATTTGTTGAACTAAGCCGCTTCGCGGCAGTTGTCGATACGGCCGGCTCCCCGGCCAACTCATAAATACTCCTGTATAGGCGCCCACTGCCGGGCGCCGTCCAACTCAGGAGTATCACCATG
>JBLXCH010000121.1:0-9787 GCA_048265065.1 Motiliproteus sp.
CCTTTTAGCCTTTTAGCCTTTTAGCCTTTTAGCCTTGCTGAGTAAATCGAGATAATGAGGGGGAATAGTTAAAGCCTGCTGAAGCTAGCCGCGAAACCAGGTTGCCGCGGTCGATATCCATGCTCAGGCAAAGATCTTCTAAATCACTAAACTCATTACGTAACTTCATATTAACGATGCTGTAAAGCAGATTGGCATCCATTCGCTCGATATTGGTGATATTCATTACATCCTCCTCGGATTGAAATACAACAGTACGGCTATTGATGTTTTTCTCTCGTTAGTTAAAGCAAATAGCAGGCCATGACTATGCTTTGTCCAGCGTTTGGATTTTTGAAGGGGCGCTTTCTGTGTTTAATTTATTGATAACTATGGATAAATTTTATCCTGTCAATGAGGGTGGTGATGGTTGCCACGATAGTGGGGTGAGTGGGTGTGGTGCAGCAAAGTTGTATTCTGATAGGTGTTTGTGCAGTTTTCGTTGAGAGGTATCACGATTAACCCGTAACGAGACATGATTTTACTGAGCGTTAAACTAGGTTAAGTGTTTGAACGTGGCTCCATTGCAGCATGTGAAAATCTAGGTTTGCTGCATCGGAGCCTGTATTGTGATCAGCCGCTTCTGGCTGTTCACTGAGGTTTGAGTAGTATCCGTTAGGTTTTATCGTTCGATGGATTAACCGCAAACTGTGGGTTAAGTACACGAACTTCTCGTTGTGGGAACGGGATTACGTAGCCATTTTCTTGCAAGGTTTCCAAAATAGTTAAGAGTAAATCGCCGCCAACACGGTTCTTACCATCATCGATACCTTCCATCCAAAACTCCACAAACATGTTAATGCCGGAATCCCCAAAGCTATCGATTTCACAATCTGGCAGCTCTTCAATCGGATATTGATCACCACTTAACACCTGTGGGTGTTCAGCAACGACGGTCTTGATAATCTCAACCAGTTTTCGCACATCGGAATCATAAGCCACGGAGAAATCCACACGGTAGCGCTGTTTTTTATTCTTATGCGTCCAGTTTACAAAGCGCTCAACGATAAATTTTTCATTAGGCACCATGATGTCTTTGCCATCATAGGTTTCTAATGTGGTAGAGCGCATATTCATTTCACGAACAAAACCACTTTGGCCATCATCGAGTTCAATAAAGTCATCAATAGAGATTGATCGGTCCAAGAGGATGATGATGCCGGAAATAAAATTAGACGCGATAGCTTGTAGACCAAAACCTAAACCAACACCTAAGGCACCACCAAATACAGCCAGCGCGGTTAAATTGATCCCCATGACTTGGAGAAGCAGGAGGAAAATACCCACATAAATACCGACTTCTAACACTTTGGCGGCAACTTCTTTGGTTCTAAAATCGAGCTTTTCCTGACGGCGAATAATATCTTGGCCTGTGATATTGGATGCACGGCCTAGCCAGAAAAGTAGGGAACCAAAAATT
This sequence comes from Motiliproteus sp., assembly GCA_048265065.1. GTDB lineage: Bacteria > Pseudomonadota > Gammaproteobacteria > Pseudomonadales > Balneatricaceae > Motiliproteus. The sequence goes on from JBLXCH010000121.1 coordinate 1,460, forward strand.
ACTACGCGGAATAAGCCGTAAAGCGAGACTTCAATATTACCGACATTCAATGAGATTGACTGCAGTACTTCGATGAGGTGATCGAGGACGCCCACCATGTGTAGGAAAATCAATGGGATGCCGACGATGCGAATAAGCTGACTGACTATCTTGTTGGCGACAAAATCACGGATTACCGAGTTAAACAGTAAAAGTACAGCAATGGTTAATGCTACCTGCAGCAACCAACCGTGCTCCAGTGCAATCGCGCTGATTTCTGCTGATATTTTCAGCATCATAATGGCTAACAAGGGGAACAATAGTTTGCCAATACGGGCAAAAAATAGTTTCAGCGGGTGGGTTTCTGTGCCCAACACCGAACTACGCAGGAAAGGTACGAGGCTAGTCGTTCTGTTTGCTAAGACAAAAGCGACGGCATAAATACTTAGGATAATACCCAACTGAGTGAGCGTTTCAGGTTGAGTCAGCATATAGGTGGTGCGCTGGCTGAACTCCTCAAAGAGCTGGCTAATTGATGTTGCCATAGTACAACTTCCTGAATCTATGAATGTGTTGAGTCGTGTTCTTGCTTCTTGTGTTGCAGTTACGGTAGTGAGTTGAATCCTAATGAGTTATAGCTTAGCAGAGCCAGAATTTACTCTTTTGTTTACCCAATGGAAAGAAATACAGAATATTACAGTAGTCAATGAAAAGCAGCGCTATGAGAGCGCTGCTGAGTGGTTGGCTTAATGCAAAAGGTGCTAACTGAAGCTGAGTGTTTGTGCTTAGCTCGCTTTTTTATCTTTCGTTGCGGCCTTCTTCTTTTCGCGGTGTTCGCCGAGGTCTTCGACTTTACGCTGTTTTTCGTACAAGAAACGTAGCACTTCGTGGCGGCAGCGGAGGTATTCAGGGTTGTCTGCTAACTCTAAACGATTCCGAGGGTGTGGTAGGTTTACGTTAAGAATTTCGCCGATAGTCGCAGCGGGGCCGTTTGTCATCATAACGATGCGATCAGACAGTAGTACGGCTTCATCCACGTCGTGGGTAATCATAATCACGGTATTGCCAAGGTCTGCATGAATCTCCATTAATGAATCTTGTAAGTGTGCGCGTGTCAGTGCATCGAGTGCGCCGAAAGGCTCGTCCATTAGCAGTACGGTTGGTTCCATCGCTAATGCACGGGCAATACCGACACGCTGTTTCATACCGCCGGAAATCTCATCAGGTCGTTTATCAATGGCGTGGTCCATGTGAACTAAGTGCAAATTATGCTCGATCCATTCTTTCATTTCCGCTTTGGATTTACTGCCTTTGAATACCTGCTTTACGGCAAGCTCTACGTTTTCATAGGCGGACAACCAAGGCAATAAACTGTGGTTTTGAAAAACAACCGCGCGCTCAGGACCGGGAGCGTTCACTTCTTTACCGTTTAATAAAACGCCGCCAGTGGTTGCTTGGTACAGGCCAGCGACGATGTTGAGCACCGTTGATTTACCGCAACCTGAGTGACCAATAAGGGAAACAAACTCACCTTGGTCGATTTTTAAGTCGATACCGTTTAGCGCTCTAAATGGCCCATTGGGGGTGGGAAAGTCTATCGACACGTCGGTTAGTTCTAAATGTGATTGTGGCATGATCAGTATCCTGTGTTTAAGGCAGCCGCTATGTTGATGCGACTACCTAGCATCTCGTTGCTTGAGGTTGGCGTTAGCGAACAGTCATCCTTAGCGAATAGTCTTAACGAATAGTCTCAACGAATAGTCATTAACGAAGGCTTGAGGACTTATCCCAAGACACTTTGCGTTGAATCATCAGCATAATCCGGTCAAGCAAGAAACCGATGATCCCAATGGCTAGTACCGCCACCATGATGCGTCCTAAAGAGCTTGAACTACCATTTTGAAATTCATCCCAAACAAACTTACCTAATCCTGGGTTTTGAGCCAGCATCTCCGCGGCAATGAGGACCATCCAGGCAATACCGAGAGAGAGTCGTAAGCCGGTAAACATCATTGGGATCGAAGACGGTAAAACGATTTTCATCACGTGTGTCATAAATGACAGGCGTAAAACTTTACTAACGTTCTGTAAATCTTGGCTAATGGTAGAGACACCTACAGCCGTATTGATCATCGTCGGCCATAAACAGCAGAGACTGACGGTAATTAGCGAAGTCACAAAAGATTTAGCGAACATGGGATCGTCACTGACGTATAGGGCGCTGACCACCATCGTTACTAAGGGTAGCCAAGCTAATGGGGATACAGGTTTGAATAGTTGAATGAGTGGGTTTAGCGCCGAATATAAGTTGCTGTTTAAGCCGATGAGAATACCTACCGGAATAGCAATAACGGAGGCGAGTAGGAAACCACTCATCACGGTAATCAAGCTGGTAATGATTTGGTCAAAGAAAGTGGGTTTGCCGGTGTAATCACGAATCTTAACAACCGCATCGGGGTTTTTAGCCAGTTTCTTTGCGTTGCGTATTTCTTGGCGCTCATAGAACGCTTCGGCTTTTTCTCGTTCTTCAATATGTTCGTTGTAGAGGTTGATGCTTTGTTCGTAAACAGCGGTAGGGCCAGGGAATTTGCCTAGGGACGTATCAATGCTGTTTGCTGCGCCTTGCCAGATAAATAGAAAAACCACAATTCCAATAAATGGTAGAGCGATACCTTTAGCAATTTTCGAAAGCTGCGCACTCGGGTTGTCACCGCTGAATAGTTTGACCCAAGGTTCTAACCAACTAATAGATAGGAGCATGCGACTCATAATTCTTTCTCCATAATGACATCTTCGTCATTGGTAGTGACTGGAGCCACCTGAGGTGACTCCAGCGGGATCTAGCTTAGATCTGGTCTTCGCCTTTTAGGCCGATCTTGAATGACTTCAAATATTCGTTTGGCTTAGTGCCGTCATAAGAAACGCCATCAATGAACTCTTTCTGGACCGGTTTGAAACCCGTTTCAGTCGCAAAGTCAGGGAAGTCTTTCGCATCAACAAGGCCTTCTTCGATCAGTGCCTTAGCAGCAGTTGCGTAAATGTCAGGGCGATATACTTTCTTCGCCGTTTCCATGTACCAGCTATCCGCTTTAGGTTCGCTGATTTGGCCCCAACGACGCATTTGAGTGAGATACCAAATCGCATCAGAGTAGTATGGATAAGTCGCGTTGTGACGGAAGAATACGTTGAAATCAGGAACTTCACGGACATCACCCTTCTCATATTCGAAGGTTCCTGTCATAGAGTTGGCGATCACATCGTAATCAGCGCCGACATAAGCGGGCTTGGATAGAATTTCAACGGCTTCAGGGCGGTTAGCGTTATTGTTCTCATCTAACCATTTGGCCGCACGGATCATCGCTTTTACGACACGAAGGTGGGTATTCGGGTACTTGTCAGCCCACTCTTTAGAAACACCGAATACTTTCTCTGGATTGTTTTTCCAGATTTCATAGTCGGTGATGACAGGAACCCCAATCCCTTTAAATACAGCTTGTTGGTTCCATGGTTCACCAACACAGTATCCGTAGATAGTGCCTGCTTCTAGTGTCGCTGGCATTTGTGGTGGAGGTGTGACAGAAAGTAGTGCTTGCGCATCGATCTGACCGCTAGTGTCACCTTTGTGAGGTGCGTAGTAGCCAGGGTGAATGCCACCAGCTGCTAACCAATAACGTAGCTCATAGTTATGCGTTGATACAGGAAACACCATACCCATTTTGAAAGGTTTACCTTCGTCTGCCATTTTTTCAACCACAGGCTTTAGGTAATCTGCCTTAATAGGATGCTGCACTCTACCATCGGCATCTTTAGGAATGCCCGGTTTCATCTGCTCCCAAATATCATTGGAAAGGGTGATGCCGTTACCGTTTAAGTCCATGCTGAAGGCGGTGATGATGTGTGCTTGAGTGCCGAAGCCAATAGTCGCGCCTAATGGTTGGCCAGCAAGCATGTGTGCGCCGTCAAGTTGACCGTCGATTACACGGTCTAGTAAAACTTTCCAGTTGGCTTGCGCTTCGATAGAGACATACAAACCTTCATCCTCGAAGTACCCTTTTTCATAAGCAACGGCTAATGGCGCCATATCAGTTAGCTTGATGAAACCGAATTTAAGGTCTTCTTTTTCAGGTTCGCCAATTTCTGCTATTGCTTGTGTGCTTAATAAGGAGCCGGTTAATAAAGCGGTTCCTAACAGTGTTGCTGCAGACAGTTTTTTAAGGAGACTGGCAGGTTGTTTAGTTGAGAGTTTCTTACTCATTAAGTTGTCCTCTGACATCGAGTGTTCAATCTATATGTCCCTGCGAGTCGCCATTGGCTCTTTGGACTGAATTTGGTTCGATTGTTTTTTTAATATCAGAGATAAAGCATTAACTATGCCTACTTTATAAAATCCTTATATAACAATGAATTGTATGTTTTTGTTCTATAATAGTGCGCATTTTTATTTGCTTTCGCATGAAAAATGATCAGCATTTGGTGCGTTGTGACTTTTAATGGTGCTGATGTGCTGGCTTTTATTGTTTGGTGACGAGAATAAATACATAGATGAGTTTAATTCATCGTATATTGCGCTTTTGTTGAATTTTTTTATCGATTTTTGCTTGTTCGGTGGGTTTTTGCTTTATTTTGAGGCTTGAGCGGTTTCTTCGAGTAATTCTTTAGCGATTTGTCCCATCTTTTGAGCGCGATCCATCGATAACTTTCTAAGGAAAATGTACGCTTCGGATTCGTTATAATGATGTTTCTGCATTAATAATCCTTTCGCTCGCTCAATTTGCTTTCTGTCTTCCAATCTAGTGTGCAGCTCTTTTAGATCATTGTGGAGCTTTTCCTGTGCATGAAAATGAAAGATACCTTGCTTGATTATTGGCTTTAATGCGTGCAAGTCAGCAAGGTTAATATAGCCAACAAAGCGCAATGAAAGAACCTCGTTAAAGGCCGCGAACTCGTCGGCTTCCGATGTTAACCAAAAGGTTGGTATTTGGCGGGCTAAGTGCTGAATTTCGATACACGTCTGCGGGGAGCCCGCAAATAAAATGAGTGTGTTGGCAGGGTCAATCACTAAGGAGTCGTTTAATGGCAAAATCCATTGTTCGGATAATGTAAGTTGTGCTTGCTGTTGTATTTTATCCGCTAGTGCTGACGCTTGTTGTTGGTTGTCCGTAATTAGAATGATGTTGTTTGGCGCAGTGTCTGAAGCAGTGTCTGGCGCAGTGTCTGGAGTAGTGGCTGTCATAGTGGCGTTAATCCCAATATGCAAAGACATCGACCAGTAAAATTCGATGTGGGTCTAGTTGCGTGGCGATGGTTTTACAGGCTTCACCACTACGAATATCTTGATATTTGTGAGAGGCAACTAAGCGTTCTGGGTCCTGAGGAATAATCGCTGCAAGTTGATAAAAATAAGGTCGCCAAGCCCAGTTTTCCCCATGACTAAGCGGGTCGATATCCCAGTCCTGGTTGCTGTGGTTGTAATTGTGGTTTGGCGTTAACTGCTTTCCGTTTGGATCACAGATGAAGTAGCGAATCAGTGGTTCGGTTTGTCCTATGTATTCCTTAATGTTGGGCAGTTGAGATGCAGGTATGTCTAAAATCTGTGTTTTTATGTGGCCGATAAGTTGTTTTATCTTGTTGATGTGGGCTATTTTCTCGGCTTCAAATTGACGACGTTCTTCAAAGAAACGTTGGCGTAACGTGCTGACCATGGTTTCGAAATGATTCACAGGAAGAAAGTCTTCCTGTGCCGTTGCAAATAAAAAACCTTGCATGTAACGAGCACCGCACTTCAGCCCAAAGTTGAACTCTTCTTCCGTTTCGACCCCTTCGCACACAATAACAGCGCCATTTTTTAAGGCTAATTGAGCGAGAGACTCGACAACGCTTTGTGCAAGCCCTCCTTGATTAGCTTGTTTAAATAGCTTCATGTCGAGTTTGATGATGTCGGGCTCAAGAGCAATGAGGCGATCAATTTGTGAAAACCCTGCGCCAAAATCATCAATTGCGATGCGGATACCTAGCTCACGGTAATGATGAACAATCTCTTTTATGCGCTGCACATCCCCTTTGAATTCAGTGAGCTCAATGATTAGGCGCGAAGGGTCGATGGCTAAATCATCGATCATTGCGATGGTAGGAACAGTGTCCGATTGCCCAAGACTACTGATCCATTGAGGTGAGACATTGATGGTCAGGGAAGCGCCTGCTGGTAAATTTTCCATCTGTGCTAGCGCTTTCTTTCTCACCGCGCGGTCTAGTTGGAGCTTGGTATTGTGGCTAAGTAAGTTCTCAGTGAAGAGCTTGCCCGCAGAAACCAGTGCGCCAGTAGCGTCTTTACTACGTGCAAGGGCTTCATAACTGTGAATACGTCCGCTGGCAACCTCAATAATGGGTTGATAAGCCGGAGAAACATTAGCGATTAAGTCTTCAATGGAAACAGTCTTTGTTTCCATAAAATCCATAATAGAGCGTGTCTCTATAGTGTTGCTAAGTACTGAGCTACTAAGGTGAGAAGTCACGACAGCCTCGAAATTTATGAACTCACTTGAGTCATTTTTAATTGATTAACGCCTTTGTCAATCGTACTAAAACAGCTATCCATCACATGTGTGACGCGTTGGAATAGTTTGTCAGGGTCGATACGGATTGATTCGGTATTGAGAATTTCCTGCTTAATTAAAGCGACGATCATGTTCACCTCTTTGATCAACACATCGTATTCGCGATTGTTTTTCTGTGAGAGGTAATGGTTATGGCGAGACAGTTGTGCCATTAGAAATTGTAAGTGCAAGCGAAATGCAGTGATGCAATCCTGACTGGCTGCTGCATGGGTGCTGAGGGCTCGTAATTGCCCTAAATCTTCAATCAATGCAGGGAAGTGGCCAAAGATCTCACCCGCAAGAATTTGTTCTTCATTTTCAGACGATGAGGTAAGCGCACTGGAATCGGTGACGTCCAAGATTAAAGAGTGAATGTTTTCTAAAATGTCACAGTGGTTTTCGAAATTGACCAGCACTTCAGTTTTATTCCAGCTTGTTTGGATAGCAAGCCATTGAGAAACGACAGTATTCCACTCAGCTTTATGTTGAGCACTCATGGCTGTGTTGAGTAGCTCGATTTGTAAGTCGGCTGTATTACTTAGGTTTTTAAGTTTGCCCTCTTGCTGGGTCTTCCCGCCAAGGATTCCTGAGCTGACACCACGGTGTTGCTGAATGGACTTCATTAAAGTCAGGAGTTGGCAGGTGTTTTCTAAGCCATCAACCTGGCGCTTCTTATGGCGTTTAGCCTGTGTGCGAGAGCATAAGAAGCCGAGCATGATAATCATGCCGAGAAGTGCTGCTAATATCATCCATGAGTTTTGCATGAGTGTATCTCCTTAAGCATTCATATTTGGCACGTGACTATTCAAGCGACGTGAAAGTTCGTTGAGGTAATGAACCATGTCTTGAGTTTTCTCCGTGCCTCTGCGTGTTTCGTCTGCAAGGCTGGCGATGATTTCTAGCGTTTTCGCCATATCCTCGCTGACTTGTAAGTGTTCGCTAATATTGACGCTGACCCGTTGGATGCTTTCTTGTGTTTGGTCGGCACTGATTTGTATATTTTCAAGGGCTTGACCGGTTTTCTCGACTTGCTCTTTAGCGCGGCCAACGCGTGCTTGGCTGTCAACGATACTGGTAAATGCCTCTTCGGTTTCGTCGCTAACGGCTTCCAATAAGGTGCCAATGTTGCCGGTAGCATCGCGAGTGCGCATTGCAAGGTTCCTAACCTCGTCGGCTACAACAGCAAAGCCTCGACCTGCATCGCCAGCTCGAGCAGCTTCGATTGATGCGTTCAAGGCTAATAAATTGATCTGTTGGCTGATGGACTCTATGGATGTCGTGACAGTAGTGATTTCTTCAGAGCGTTCTTTTAAGTGGCGTAAACGAGCTTCGGTGGTGTTGACGTGCTCAACCACTTGGCGGATTTCGTCAATTGCATTTTTGGCTTGATCTTGCCCAGTTGTGCTGGATTGAGACGAAGCGTGAGCGAGTTCTTCTGTCTTGCGGATCAAAGAGATAATTTCACGCAATGTGGCAGTAATTTCTTCCGCTCCGGCAGCTGCTGAGGATAAGCGTTGGTGTTGCTCATCTGCATTGCGAGCCATCACTGTGGATGTTTCTTCAAGCTCGGTCGCTGTAAACTCAGCTTCTCCTGCTGAGGAGCGAACAAATTGGTGCAAGCGTTGGTACTGACGGCCTAGTGTGTTGATTAGCAGCGCCAGTGGCTGAAACGTCTGGCGTGGGCCAAGCCCTAAGCGTGCATCCAGTTTTTGTGACGAAAGTGAGGTTACCAGTTGTTCGGGCTACTTAGCGATAC
>JBLXCH010000122.1:0-9640 GCA_048265065.1 Motiliproteus sp.
GAACGAGTACACCTTGCTTCTTTTGATGTAGGGGCTTCTCTAAAAAGCTTTCCAATTCAGGCCCTACCCATAAAATTATTTCGGCACCATTGATTTTTTTCATATCAGATGGACGTAATTGATAATCGTGCGGTGATGCGTTGGCAGGTAAGAGCAACTGTGTTTTAGAGACACCGTCAGTGATTGCTGCACTAATGAGTTGTAATGGCTTTATTGTTGCTAACACCGAAGGTGGCTTTTCAAGTGCGCTAGCGACGCTTGAGGCTATGAACAGTAAAGAAAAGGTTGAAGCTTTGGTAAAGCAGCGCATTGGAGCAATCCTTGAGAATTAAAGTTATGTTATATTATAACTATAAGTATTTTTCAGGCAATATTTTTTATACACGAATGACAAATAAGAGGCGTTTTGAGTTGGATGGCCAATGGAAAGCGTTATAATAACCGCCCTTTTTATGATTGTTTTATAACCCCGCTGGATACTTTTCGAATGACAGTAAGAACCCGCATTGCTCCTTCTCCCACAGGTGATCCGCACGTTGGTACTGCCTATATTGCGCTATTCAACTTGGCTTTTGCCCGCCAGCACGGTGGTCAGTTTATTCTTCGTATAGAAGACACGGATCAAGCGAGAAGCACGCCGGAATCTGAACAAGCTATTTTAGACTCTATGCGCTGGTTAGGGCTTGAGTGGGATGAAGGTCCAGATGTAGGTGGTGAATACGGGCCTTATCGTCAGAGTGACCGCAAAGATAGCTATAAGGACTTTGCGATGACACTGGTTGAAGAAGGAAAAGCTTTCTTGTGTTACCGGACAGCAGAAGAGTTGGCCGAACTCAGAGAGCGCCTTCGCGCACAAGGAATCAATCGTGCACTCAAAGAATGTGACTTAGCGTTACCGGTTGAAGAAGCTCAGCGCAGAGAGGCTGCTGGTGAGCCTTATGTTGTTCGCATGAAGGTGCCAGAGGAAGGTCAATGCCTGGTTAATGATATGCTGCGCGGTGTGATGGAGTTGGATTGGGCGCAAGTAGACAGCCAAATTTTATTAAAGTCCGATGGTATGCCGACTTACCATCTAGCTAATGTCGTTGATGATCACTTGATGGCGATTACTCATGTGATTCGTGGTGAAGAGTGGATTAACTCAGCACCTAAGCATCAATTATTGTATGAGTATTTCGGTTGGGAAATGCCCAAGCTATGCCATATGCCGTTGCTTCGTAATCCCGACAAATCAAAGCTCTCTAAGCGTAAAAACCCCACAGGTATTGGTTATTATGATCGTATGGGCTACTTGCCTGAAGCGGTTCTGAACTATTTAGGCCGGATGGGATGGTCGATGCCGGACGAGCGGGAAAAGTTTACCCGTGATGAAATGTTTGAGCATTTTGACATTACGCGTGTGTCTCTAGGCGGCCCTATTTTCGATCTTGAAAAACTAAATTGGCTTAACGGTCTTTGGATTCGTGAAGAGTTGAGCCCTGCGCAGTTTGCACAAAAATTCCAACAATGGGCGTTGAATCCTGAGTACCTAATGCCGATCATCCCGTTAATTCAGCCTCGTGTTGAAAAACTATCAGACGTTGTGCCTTTAGCAGGATTTTTTCTTTCTGGATTACCGGAACTAACTGAAAGTGCGTTTGAGCATAAGAGTTTAGAAGCAGACAACATTCGTAAAATATTACAATTTTCTCTGTGGTATCTTGAATCTGAACGTCATTGGGAAAAAGATAGAATATTCCAAGGCTTAAGTGATCTTTCTAAAGCTATGGATTATAAGATACGCGACTTTTTATTCCCTCTTTTTGTGGCGATTTCAGGAACTGCTGCAAGCGTTTCGGTGATTGATTCTATGGAGTTACTCGGCCCAGATATGAGTCGTGCGCGTGTTCGTCATGCCTTGCAGTTATTTGGTGGAGCTTCTAAGAAAGAAGCAAAACGGTGGGAAAAAGAGTTTAATGCGCTGGTCAATAATTAAGCGAGTAGGCTCAACGAAAAAAGAGCCATTAGGGCTCTTTTTTTTGTCCACATTACTGTTCGATTGGTTACTGTTTGATTGATGTTCGATTGATTATTGGTAGATCTGGCCTTCATGCTTAAGCCAACCATCAATATGCTTTTTCTTAGGATCATGGTGTGTCCAATGAATGACACCGCCTTTTTTATTCCATTCATATTCGCCAAAGAAGCGAACTGTATCGCCCACTTTAATTGCGTTTATTCGCGGGGCAAGATCAATGTTGTGCGCTATTAACAGGGTTTGCTTATTGCTCAGTTCAACGATGAACCGTTGATGGCGACTTCCTTTGGTATCGTCCTTGAGTAGTGTCTTAACAGTGCCTTTGCCTTGAACTTGTAAGTCGCTTTGTTGATTAAGAAAAGCAAATGCTAAGAGTTTTTCACTATCAGACGCGTCATCATCTATTTCAATTGTTGAGGTTGACGGTGTTGAAGCAGGCGATTCAGCGTTGTGGCTTTGGCTAACCCAAATAAAGGCAGCAGCGACGACAATGGCAATGAGTAGCAGTTTTTTAATCATGAGCTAACATTTGAATCCTGATTTGTAGGTAAACAATCCATTGGATTTTTATTTATATTCTACTTTCGACAGTCATTAGAGGGTCTTTGTGCCCTGAAACGTTGAAATAAAAACGTTTTTTAGTACAATTATTGATCGATTTACCAATGGAATGGTTTGTGAATCATAATTCTTTTTGTTGGTACTTTATGCCTGTCGATTTAAAAACGCTTACTGAAAAAACTGTCTTAAAACAGCATTGCCAATCATTATCTGTTGAACAACTTGAGCGTGTCTACTCAGATCTTTGTGCCTTAATTGCCGACCGCAAGGCATTTTCGCAAGAACGTGAACTCAAACGCAAAGGCGACCGCGTTTTGGATGATATGCGTGGCTTGATGGCTAAGGCCGGTGTTTCTATGTCTGAATTTCAGGCGGCGTTAGAACGTCTCTAAGCCTCTTCTTTAGGTTGTTCTCGTTAGGTAGCGGCTAAGTGAGCTCATCCAGCAATAACCCTAACGTTTGAGTGATTCTATTTAGATCTTTTTCGGTTGATAACCGGTGGTTTCCGTCCTTAATAAATAACGTTTCTACGTCGCTACTTTCTAATTGTTCGCTGAGCGTTAAGCTGGTTTGCCAGGCTACGTCTTGGTCTTGAATACCATGTATTAAACGAACGGGCATGGTTAGTGGAATTGGCTTGTCCAATAGACAGTTTTGCTCACCATCGTCTAAAAGCGTTTGGGTGATTACGTAAGGCGAGTCATCATAATCACAAGCGACCTTGATTCTCCCCGTATTGATCATTTCTTGCCGCTGCTCTTCACTCATGTAATGACGATGAATGATCCGTGTGAAATCTGGTGCTGAGGCTAGGCCAAGTAAACCTACAATGCGTTCTGGGCGTTTTAGCGCGGTGCGCAACATAATCCAGCCACCCATTGATGAGCCGACAAGTAGTTGCGGGCCTTGGGTAAGTTCGTCAAGCACAGTAAGCGCATCAAGTGCCCAATCACTAATGGTGCCGTTGGCGAACTCATCGGACGACCCGCCGTGTCCGCGATAGTCAAAGCGTAAAAAAGAATGGCCTCGAGAGGTTACAAAATCTTCTATATGGGTAGCTTTACTGCCGTCCATGTTCGACATGAACCCCGTAAGAAAAATCACACCAGGGTTGCGCCCAGCCGTTCTTCGGTAAGCAATACGAGCACCGTATGTTGTATCTAAGTACTGTAAATTTGCCATCTATCTACACCTTTTCTAAAACAGTTATAAAACGAGCTACAAACTGCTTTATCAATTTGTTGACCATAAACTTTATGATGATGGCGCACTTTACTGCATAAGGTCGGTTTGAGAAAGAATCTGGCGCTAAGCTGGTAGCTGTTTCGCTGTGCAGGTATCATGCTGCCTTCGCTCAGTGGGCAGCTACACTTCATTATGCCTCTGTTGCAACAGAATAATTATCAAACGGAGAAAACCAGATGTTAAATATTAAACGACTCAGTCATGCTGAAGCTCTCGTTCTCATTGATGGCGCACGTGCAAAGGCCACGGAAATTGGCGTTCCTATGTGTATTGCTATTGTTGATGAATCTGGCAGCTTGATTGCGTTTGAGCGCATGGATGGCGGTAAAATTACCAGCGTTACTATCGCACAAGACAAAGCCTTTACGGCAGCTGCTGCACGCAAAGCGACACATGAATATAATGAAGTCTGTGTTCCTGGCAGCCTAGCTTTTGGTATTCATACTGAAGTTGGTGGCCGTATCAGTACCGTTGGTGGTGGTTTACCAGTGATGGTTGATGGCGAAGTGGTTGGCGGTATCGGTCTTAGCTCTGGTACACCGCCACAGGATATGGAATGTGCTCAAGCGGGCATTGATCATTTTATGAGCACGCTTTGATTCTTGTCTTAGCCGGTTGATCTTCTGCTGTTACGCTAGCTCAATCGGACAGAAATATCACTCAAGCAGCAGATCTTGCTGCTTGAGTTTACCTTCCCCTTACGATGAGCAGCTCACACTAATTTCTGCATCACTTTCGCTTGCAGGTAAGCTATAAGCTTCCATTCCATCGACTTCATCAAAGGGTTTCGTCACTAAAGCGAAAACTCGTTCCAGTTCGGTATAGTCGCCATGCTCCGCAGCGGTAATGGCCTTTTGTGCTATGTGGTTCCGTAAAATATAGATAGGGTTGTGTTGACGCATAAAAACGCCACGCATTTCTGGATCTGTTGTTTCCTCACGCAGTCGCTGACTGTAATCTTGCATCCACAAGTTGATCGCTAGTAAGTCCCCATTTTGGAAGACTCGCTGGTCTGGTGGTGAGCTGCCATCCCAATCGCTCAGTCCACGTAAAAACAGGTGATAGTCGAGTTGCTGTTCTTCCATTAGATTTAACAGGCTCATAGTAAGCCGGTTGTCTGTTGGTTTTTCTTCGAGTAACCCTAGCTTTTTCCGCATAAGCTCTAGGTAAGTATCTTGTAGCTCTTTTTCATAGAGATCTAAGGATTGGTGTAAACGTTCTTTATTAATTAATGTTGATAATGCTTGGCCTAAACATAAGCAGTTCCAGAGCCCTATGCGTGGTTGCTGATCGTAAGCGTAGCGGCCTTGATGGTCGGAATGGTTACAGATATGGCTCGGGTTGTAGGTGTCTAGAAAACCATAAGGACCATAGTCAAAAGTTAACCCTAGGATTGAAAAGTTATCGGTATTCATGACTCCGTGACAGAAACCTTGCGCTTGCCAATGTCCAATCATCGAAGCGGTTCGGCGGACAATATCATCAAACCAAAGGGCATACTTGTCTTCATCGTTGGGGTCGATATCAGGAAAATAATGCCTGATGCAGAAATCAGCTAATGCTGTAAGCTCATCAAACTGTTTGGTGTGATAGAGCAACTCAAAGGAACCAAAGCGAATATGCGTTGGTGAGAGGCGAATGGTTAGTGCACCGTTCTCCATGGTTTCACGAGTGACTGGTGTATTGCTGTCGATTACACACAGTGAGCGAGTAGTGGGTGTTCCTAAAGCGTTCAGCGCTTCGCTAGCTAAGTGTTCACGGATAACTGAGCGCAACACCGCACGGCCGTCAAAACCTCTGGAATAGGGCGTGGGACCTGACCCTTTAAGTTGAAGCTCCCAGCGCTGACCCTGCTTATCTTCGATTTCAGTGATCATCATAGCGCGCCCATCACCTAGTTGAGGATTATAGGTGCCAAATTGGTGGCCTGAGTAATTCATTGCCAAGGGGTGAATGTCGTCAGGTAACTTTTCGCCGGCAATATAGCGAAGGAAGTTATCTTCAGTAAAGTCCAAAGTAGAAAAGCCGAGTGCTTCGGCGAACTCTGTATGCAAATGGGCCAGTTTAGGTTCTTGTAATGGCGAGGGTTGGACAGGAGAGTAGGATAAACCTTCCGTCAGTTGCTGGTAGCGATTAGCGCGACGGTTTAAGGAATGAAACACAGCTAGCCTCGTAAATCGGTGATTGCGGTAGTTAGTTAATCAAACTCATCGAAAGCTTACAAGAAGAAGCCAGATTATCTGCTGGATTGGCTTGGAACTCAGCGCTAAGTTGATTACAGTTAGGCTTCTTTGAACCCCTGCTGAATTTGATCTTCTATGAGCGATAAAAAACTGGCTTTCGTAGCTGGTCACTCCCCCAGTGCACAAGATGCTTTAGGTATTTTGCAAGGTATGTACGATCACGTGTCTCCAGAAGACGCTGACATTATTGTCAGCCTTGGTGGCGATGGTGCATTACTTCGAACCCTGCATAGTTATCGTGAACTCAAAAAACCAGTCTTCGGTATGAATCGAGGTTCAGTCGGCTTTTTGATGAATGAATTCCGCAAGGAAGACTTGTATGCGCGTTTAGCAAAAGCCGAGAGTGTTGAATTACATCCGCTAAAAATGGAAGCGCTCTGTGCCGGTGGCGAAAAAGTTGAAGCGTTGGCATTTAATGAAGTCTCATTGTTTCGTCAAACAGGCCAAGCTGCGCACCTGCGAGTACTGATCAATGGTATTGAGCGATTAGATGTCATGGTTTGTGATGGCGTGCTTGTATCAACAACAGCAGGTAGTACCGCCTACAATAATTCGGCCTACGGCCCTATTTTACCCTTAGGAAGTGGTGTATTAGCACTAACAGCTATTAGTGCCTACAAGCCGCGGCGTTGGCGTGGTGCTATTTTGCCTCATACTTCTGTCGTTGAGATCGAAGTGCTCGAATATGAGCGTAGACCTGTTGGTACATCTGCGGATTCCACAGAAATCCGCGATGTGTTGAAAGTCAAAATTTATGAAGACCCCGCCTCTTTTAGTGAAGTGCTTTATGATCCTGAGCATAAGCTGGATGAGCGTATTATCCGTGAGCAGTTTGCAGGTGGCTAAAACTTGATAGCGAGTCAGTTATGAAGCGGGCTTATCTGCCTCTGCTATGGTGTTTATGGCTTGCCGCGTTGCTTTGTTTCTTGATTGGGATAATCTCACCCATCATGTCTATCAGGCAGCTTTATCTGTTTGAAGATGAGTTCTCTGTGTTATCTGCTTTAGGGCTGCTCGCTCAAGACGGGCAGTACTTACTTTCTTTTATTATCGGCGCGTTCAGTGTGTGCATGCCGGTATTTAAATTTATTATTCTTGCCAAAGTGTTATCAGTTTCCCAACAAGCAAAACCACAACAGCAATCTAAAATTTTAGAATGGATGCATCGCTGTGGGCGTTGGTCAATGCTAGATGTTTTTGTGATAGCGGTGCTTATCGTTGGGGTGAAACTATCAGCTTTTGCTTCAGTGACGCTTCATATAGGGCTGTGGGCTTTTAGCGGGGCGCTAATCCTATTGCTGGTACTGACGAGCTTAGTACAGCGCTTACAACGCTGATTGTTCAACTCTCCCTTCTTTTTGCGTCGCCCGATGGGATTCTTTACTTAGAAAAAAAGAGGGTAGCTGTATTTAGTTGCCGCGAAAGCAATAATGACCTGTGCCGCTTTTATGAACGTTCCTGTTGCTGCGGCTTTATCAGCGCCTTGACGGAAAGCTTCCCCGGATAATCCTTGAGTTTCTTTCTTAAAGAGTTTCTGTTGGAGCAGCTGAGCGGGGTAGTCAATCACAAATCGACTGACTAATAAGCCGACGATAAAGAAAACGATGCTCGTTAATGTTGCTATCGAGATACCTACCGACATATGTGTATACATGGCGACAAAGGCAAAAGTGACGGTAGCTAACCAGCTTTGTTGATTGTGGGCTTGTTGTTCAGAAATCATTAAACCGCCTTTTTATAATCTAGAAAAAAATAACCGCGAACAGGTCGCGGTTATTTTGTATATCAATGTGTAACCATCAATATTTATACATCAGTGATGATGAATTAAAGATAAACCATCACGGCACCTAGACCAACGATGCTCAGTACGATGGTGTATGGAAGCGCCATAACAACCATTTTCATGTACGACAAGCGAACTAGCGGTGCGATTGCAGAGGTTAGCAAGAACAGGAATGCTGCTTGACCATTTGGCGTTGCAACAGAAGGTAGGTTAGTACCTGTGTTGATCGCGATGGCTAGTGCTTCATAGTGCTCACGGCTGATAGCACCTGCGGCAAACGCTTGGCTTACTTCGTTAATGTACACCGTTGCGACGAAGACGTTATCGGAGATCGCCGATAATACACCGTTTGCGATGAAGAACATCGAAGGCTGCATCTCAATGTCCATAGCAAGCACATAGTCAATGACTGGCTTGAATAGGTGTTGATCATGGATAACAGCAACGATACCGAAGAAAACCACCAAAAGAGCGGTGAAAGGAAGCGCTTCTTCAAAAGCGTGTCCGATCTGGTGTTCTTCTGTAACACCATTGAAAGCAGTCAACAAGATGATAATCATCAAGCCGATGATGCCAACTTCAGCAATGTGAAGTGCAAGAGAGATGATAAGCACCAACGCTACTGCAAACTGAACGTAAAGAACAGCTTGGTCGCGCTTAGTACGCTTCTTGTCTTCTTCTTCATTGAAGTCTTTAAGAATGTTGTAAACGTTCTCAGGAATCTGACCACCGTAGCCGAACATTTTGGTTTTTTCCAAAAAGACGACCGTAAGTAAGCCAGCAATTAGCGCAGGAATAGAAATAGGCGCAACTTGCATATAGAACTCAATAAAGTCCCAGCCCATTTTCTCACCAATCAATAGGTTTTGTGGTTCACCTACGATTGTTGCAACACCACCTAATGCAGTACCAACTGCACCGTGCATCAAAAGGCTACGTAAGAAATTACGGAACTCTTCTAGCTCTTGGCGACGATCAACATGAAGTTCATCATCGGTGGAGTGATCATGCTCTGAGGCATAGTCCTTCCCTGAAGCTACTTTGTGGTAAACGGTATAAAAGCCGACCGTTGAGCTGATCAATACCGCGGTTACTGTTAACGCATCCAAGAAAGCAGAAAGTACTGCAGCCATGAAAGAGAAAATCAGAGAAAGCGCGATTTTGCTGCGTACTTTGACAAGTAGTGTTGAGAAAACATACAAAAGCATGCTTTTCATGAAGTAAATGCCGGCAACCATGAACATCAATAGGAGGATAACCGGAAGGTTCGCCTCTACTTCATGATAAACCGTATACGGGTTGGTTAACCCAATCAAAACTGCCTGAATAGCTAATAGACCACCTGGCAAAAGAGGGTAGCACTTGAGTGCCATTGCTAGGGTGAAAATGAACTCAAAAATGAGCGCCCAACCAGTAATGGTGGGGCCAGCTACGTAGAGCATAATAGGGTTGAGTACTAAAAAAGCAATTATGGTTTGTTTAAACCACATCGGCGAATTTCCGAGGAAATTCCGCAGAAACGCTTGTCCGAGAGATCCAGTCATTGTCGAATCCTACATCATCAAATTTTATGGAAGTTTATAGATTTATTTCTATTAACTTGAGCACGAGGCTGGAGTTATATGGTTTTTTTATTTTTATTATTTATCGTTTTTTATGCCTAGTCACTCATTTTTGTTCGCCGTGGCGGCTCTACGTGGCCTTCTTAAGCAAACAAAGTTCCGTAATATGCCAGATTTTTTTTATAATTTATAGATAAATCGGTCCGAAAATGGGCGAAATCGATGA
>JBLXCH010000123.1:0-9561 GCA_048265065.1 Motiliproteus sp.
CCTGCGCTTGTTCTTGCACTGCTTTCATATCCAGCTGATGCTCACTCAGCACGCCAGGCCAGCGCAAAATATCGAGTGGGTTTACCGCAGCGCTCTCTATAAAGTGAGTATTTACTTGCTCACAAGCCTCTTTTAATTGGCTCACAAGGTCATTATTTACCTGTAACTGGGCTTGCACTTGTTCTGCGGGGGTAAAGCGTAAAGCGCATTCTACTTTCCCTCGTGCCAAGCTTGATCGCAGTTGTTCGCGCAGTTTTGATTCTAAGCCCCGAAAGCTTTCCGGCAACCTAAATGTTGGTTCGAGATAACGCTGATTGACCGAACGAATTTCCCAAATCAATGTTCCCCAAGGGAATTCTGCTTGCTGGCGAGAAAAAGCCGTCATGCTACGTGTCATAGTGTTGTCTCAATCCAATAGAAACCTGCTTAGCGTTAGCAGGTTGACGATAATTTTAAAGAAATGGTTAATCGATACATCTGCACTTTACCATAGGCGCTAGCTAGACTGGCCGATAAATAGCAGACAAAAAATGAACAGCAATGTGCAGCAAAGGCTGTTCACTAATTGATGTTTTATTGCTGAAAATAACAGCTGTGCCGTTTTAACATTAGGGAGCAGGCGTAGGTGCTGTACCATCTTTACCCGCGCCCTTCACACTCGCCTCGATCTGAATGGAGATATCCTTACTTTCCGCTTCAACATTAATTTCATTACCGATGATTTGTGCACCGCCGCCACCACTTATGTTGGCTTCTTGGTTGATCACGTTATTACCGGATATGGCGACACCACCCGCGGCATTAATGGAACTGGTATCAGATTCTACTTTGTCTGAATATGAGAAGGAGCCGCCAGCTGAACCTCCAACCTTTGAGCCTGTGCTATTTTTCTTTCCTTCAACACTCGCCTTCGCTTCAAATGCGGTAGACGTCTCGGTATTAGTGGCGGCTTCCAGAGCAACATCACCACCAGCATGAATGGAAGCATCACCTTCTGAGCTAAGATCAGTACCTTGCAAACGAACATCATTCCCTGCGGTTATCGTCAGACCACCGCCCCCTGCATCAATACTGCCTGTCTGTGCAGTACTGCTTGCACTTTCTTTTTCACCATAACCGCCCTCGGCTTTGCCTCCAACGTCATCACTTTTTGTGGCTTTCACTTCTGCTTTGGCTTCAATCTTTGATGAGCTGGATGTTTCTGTGTCCGCCGCTGCTTGGAAATCCACACTTCCACCAGCATCAATTGACGCTGAATCTCCGGCTGATATTTGGGTTCCCTCAAGAATAACGTCTTGCTGTGTGGTAATGGTCAAGTTACCACCCGTATTGATGCTGCCGGCTTGTGCGGTGGTACTGCTTACCTCTTCCATCTCGCCGACATATTCCGCTTTGGCCTCAGCACCAGTTTCACCATAGACATCGACTTTTATTTCAGCCTTTATATCATTCTTACTTGAGCTGCTTGTTGCTGTATCTTGGGCTGCTTGGTAATCCAGAGAGTCTGCTTCAATAGTAATATCAGCCACCGCCTCAAATTGTGCACCAATCAATGTCGTCGCTTCTGTCGATGTCGAGCTTATGCTTCCGCCTGACTGATAGGTGGTGGTTACAGCAGAGGTCGTAGACTCGCTCTCACTACTAATTTCACCTTCGTACTTCGCTCGTAAACCTGCTCCAGCGCTTTTTTCTGTTTTGGATTCAGGCTTGCTGCCTTTGCTCACATTTCCCTCTGCAGTCGCCTTTGCAGATGCCGTTGCCCCCACGCCAATTTTCGCATCATGACTGGTGGTTGATTGACTAGACCAAGTAGCGTCATGAGCTTCAATATCCGTAATTGTTTCAGCAGTTTGAGTAATATTGCCACCTGCTTCAATTTGCGTTCCTTGATCAATAATTCCTTCGCCCGCAGCCCGCGTAAAATCACCACCTGAGGTAAAACTAGTGGTTTGCTGAGTAATGGAACCTTCTGCTGTTTCCTCAGTTTCAGTTGTGAAGCGTAAGCCTGCGCTAGCATTCGCTTCTGCACTAATCTCGCCCTTAGCTGAAGCTACGCCCTCCCCAATTTTTATTTTTCCTGCATCTGTTGCAGTTTCGGCTTTTGTTTCAACCTTAGCGTCAATGTACAACCCCCCTGTCTGAGTGGTTTTACTTGAGGTTGATTCTTCAATATCTTGCGCGGCTAAATTGGAAATTCTAGCGGCTTCAATATTCATATTATTGCCAGCCTCTACCTCAGCCCCTACGAAGGTAGCATCGCCATCGGCAACCACCGACATATCCGTGCCTGACCGCAAAACAGCACTTCTGTTCGTGAGTGAGTATGATGCCGTTGTTTCTTCAACGGTTTGCACGCCCAAGGTTGCTGTGCCTTCAGCTTCAGCGGAGGACTTGGCGCTTGCACTGCCATCAGTACCTACAGCGCCCACACCAGTCTCAGCTTTGGTTTCAGCCTTAGCCTTTGCGCTAGCCTCATTGAATAAACCAACAGACACCGTAGTAGTTGCAGTATTACTCCACTCTTCGTTGCGGCCGGTGAGTATTTCAACGTCACCCCCTTCAATATTCATACTGCCACCGGACTCAACATCCGAACCTTGAACAGTAAGAGTTCCGTCAGTCTGCATATTAAGGTCGCCACCTACCGTTAAGCCTGAAGCAACACTAGTATTCGAGCCAGCTTCAGTAATGCTCACTGAGGTTTCCATCAATTTAAGGTCAGCATCACCTTCAACACTGGCTTCTGCTTCTGCACTGGCCTCAGCTGAGGCATAAGCCGTTCCATTGTTAGCTTCACTGGAAGACTCAGAAGAAGAATCACTTTCACTGTCGCTGTCAATTTTCAAGAAGGTCGTCGTCTCAACAACGGTGGTGGTTCTGCGCTCATCCACACCGTCAAGAACGGCAATGCCGTCTGTAGCTTCAACGTTAGCATCCCCTATAATTTCAACGTCTGAGCCCTGCACTGTGATCTGTGAGTCAGAACGTAGATCCGCATTGCCGCCCACACTCATAGATGAACCTACATTAGTACCAGTAAAGTCATTCACTGTAGTAGTTTCGGTGCCGGTTACACCGCCACCAACGCCAGCACCGGATTCAGTGGTTACTGAGTGAACGGTTTCTGAATCCTGTCGAGATACCACATTAAGATCACCACCAGTTTCTACATCTAGGTCACCACTTACACTTACAGCACTGCCCGCAATAGTTGTGTCATTACCGCTACCAGTCGTTAGGTTGCCACCCACATTGAGAGATGAGCCAATATTGGTTTCAGTTGTGGTTGTCGTAGTGGTTGAGTTACTACCCAAAAGATTAGAAGAAGAGGAGCTGCGTGTCGTTTCCGTGGTTCTGTCGACGATGGTATCAAAGGTGATATCACCCCCAGCAGTCAACGATGCATCGCCACCAACAGTGACATCAGCACCGATCACATTGATATCTTCTTCAGCATCTAAACTAAGATCACGAGTCGCCGTAATACCTGCCGTGTTACCAATGCTGGTTGTATAAGACTCGTCATTCCCATCACCTCTGACAATGGTTTCATTGATGATGCTACCTTCAGCGGATTGTAAGGAAACATTACCACCTTGGACGTTACCGCTGGTGTTGATAATGTCGCTTTCAGAGGTGACATTTATATTTTCTGAACCGCTAATCGTGCCGCCCGTATTTGTCAGCGACGTCAGTTGCATGTCGATATTGCTAGCAGAGATCACCGCTCCGCTCAAAATCGAATTTTTAGTCCTGTTCGATAGATAAACCACTGGGGCCAATACGGTTTGGCCGTTAACTTCGGTTTTAACCATCCAGACGATATCACTCTCTAGGTTATTAATTTGCTCTTCTGTGAGTGCCTCGCCATAGATAAAGCCTGCGTTTGTACCTTCCGTAAGACCACTATCCATCAAGCCCTGAACTTGCTCCACTTCACCCGTGTAGCCATCAAGGCGATTGGTACCGGTCTGGTTAATCAGTTGCTGCTGAATCAAATAAGCTTCGTAGTTGGCATCGCCCAATTTCTTAAGTATTTCACTGGGGTTGTAACCATACTGTTCTTCCATGTAGCTAGAACCAAGAAACTGAGAGCCATCGGTAAACAAGGAATTGGTTTCGACCACATACCCAGAATCAGGATCTTGGCTGACTAGAAAATACCCATTTGGATTGGTCGGCAAGGTTAAAGATAATCCTGGGAATAAGCTCAAGGAGTCACTACCAACGCCATCTTCAGATAATATTGAGGGATTAGCCGCCCAAGCCCCACTCAAGTTGGTTAAAGAAAAACCCGTAGCCGATAATGTTTCGGCATAAATCCCTACGTTGTATGAATTCGATAAAGTAGAAATACTAGTGGTGCTGGGGTCGTGATACGTAGTGTATGGGTCGTCACACCCCAAAGAGTTACAATCTAAAAATACTATATTTGTCCTATATCTTTCTTCTCTCTCCAAAGACAAGTCATCTACAATAAACGAACCTGAACCAATAATTACCATTTCACCGGAACTAGCCGCCAGTAAACCGCCAGTATTAACCGCCGACGTAAAGCCACCAATTGTCATATTTCCACCCGCGATCATATGGGGTTTTGTCTCCGGTAGTGCTGAGCTAAAGTATTGCTCTCGATAACCTATTTTTTCGTAAAAATATCGCTTACTTCCCCAAATATTTGGACTTCTTACCTCAGTTAATGACCAACCATTTTCACAGTTAGACGTACACTCATACCAAACATCGTAATTCCATATTCGATCAGGTATTCCACCTGAAACCTCGTTATTAAAACTTAATGCGGTAACATCAATATCACCAAAGGCTTTTATTTGATCATTGTTGGTAAACGTAGCGCCTGCAGTGATATCAATATCACCGCTCGAATCAATTGAGCCATCAATATAGTTACGTATATCGGTAGCGGCATTGATCAGTAAGTCATCGCCCGCATAGAGCGCACCATAGTTATAGAAAGTACTGGTGTTCGCATTTAGATTTAATGAGCGTGCGGCAGAAATGCCGGTCGTGTTGTGTGTAAGAATAGAAGGCGCATCAATATTCAGAACATCCCCTGAATGGATGGCACCGAAGTACGACAAGTTATTTGCCACATCGATATCAACCAAGCCTGTCCCTAACGTTGCACCGATAATTTTATCGTTCTCACTAACAGAGGTGAGCTGAGTTAAATCGAGCGTCATAACACCTGCGGTACTCAGCGTTCCGCCCGAAAGCGTCAAACTATCAGCATTCATCTCTAAGCTACCTGCAACGATGTCGCCGCTGTTGCTTATAGTTACCCCTTTCCCGCCTCCCAAGCCTTTAATGTCTGTCAGCTCTGCCGACTGTATCCGACCTTGGTTGGTAACTGAATAGCTACTGTCCATGCCTCGTAATGTGATGGAGCCATTACTAAGTATGTCGCTGGTATTCGATAATGAAGAGACGAGAACAAGACCCGTCGAAGTTTCAGATTGTAAAGAGCCACTGTTAGTTAGCTCATTTGCCTCAATAACTACGCGACCCGCCATTAACGTACCTGAGTTACTGATATTCTGAGTGCTACCTGAATTTCTATCCGCTAGGCTAAGCTCAGCATTAGCATAAATTGTTCCAGTATTTTCGATAAGACCATATGCCCGCACCCTAAGATCTGCGGTGTCTGAAGAAATTACACCAGCATTACTGAAACGATCTTCCGCAGCAATGACAACATCCCCAGCTGTACTTTGAACACCTTGCCCGCTGCCTGCACCCACGGAGATCGAACCAGAACTAGAAAGCAATGTGAGGTTATCAACCGACCTTACTGCCGCATGCGCTAAGCTTAAATCGTTAGTAGTGTTGAGATAAACTTCTCTATCGGCATAGAGCGTAGCTCCCTCAACTTCAACAGTTAAGCTACCCGCAGCAACAGATAAATTTTCACCCGCACCCCAGGTACTGCCATCGATTGATGTTGCATTGTTGGTAACAACGGTATTGTCACTTCCAGCGAAACGAGTTCCCCCAGCTGAAGCGTCCGTCATGGTGTTAGCTTGCAGGTTAAGATCATTGTCCGCATAAATAGCACCAGCGGTTAGCTTAATTTCACCAGAAGAAGTAAGGCTTAAATTAGCACCGGCAGAAAGAGAAGCACCATCACCGTTAATGTGTAAGTCTTCACTACCAGTCGATGCTGTGCTCACTAAGGTTAGGTTTTCAGAAGCGCTAACAGCGGACTTCATTTCTATTTTACCGCTGCTGGTAATTGTAAAGCTGCCGTTGCTTGCCGCTGCATCACCCAACATACGCACGCCGACGCCACTTTCCGTCGCTATAATGCGGATACTGCCTGAATACATACCACCTAAAACCGATGAGTCAATGGCATAGCTCGGTGCCGCATCAGTACCCGAAGTACTGCCGGTAATTTCACGGCTACCGTAATCCCATTCATTATTACCGGCAACAATCCCTAAACTGCCGTCTTCAGCTGTGTTGATCTTACCTTCAACGGTCAATGAGCGAGTCACCAAGTCAAAAATTTGCTGATCGCTGGCATTAGCACCATTAGCACCGATGTGAATAGCACCTTGATTAACACTGAACCCCGTCAAACTTCCGTCACCGGCAGTTACTGGTGTACCTGTTGTCAGAGTGGCTCGATCTGTGTTGATAAAACCGCAACCGTCACAGGTAATCCCATATGGGTTAGCGACGATCACATCAGCCTTAGTGCCCACGACTTCGGTAAAGCCTTCTAACGTGCTCCGATTGTTTGAAACCACTTCATTCAGAATCACTTGGGCAGACTTATCAAGATTAAGGTTCGCACCTACCTGACCGGCTAATTTCGACTCATAAGAAATACTGGCGGAGGTACCGTTATTAAGTACCAACCCCTTTGCTTCAACGTTATATTTTGTATAACGATTATGAGAAATACCTTTCCCATTGGCTTTTTCAATATCGACAATCGGAACACCATTATCAGAAATGTAGGCGTTGGTATTACCACCCGCTGGAACAACTGATGTTGGTGAATCAGCTAAAGCCAAAGTAGGACAAAACAAAACAGCCAAGCCGCCGCTCAATAGACCACTAATTCTAGAAGGTTTATTCGTCAGTGAGTTAAGTAATACCGAGCGTCCGCCAGACTGGCTTTGAGAGTGAGCAGTTTCTGCAACAACAACCCAACCGCCTGCACTGTGACTCCATATCACACGATGAACTTGGTTCATGCCCCTCTCCTAGAATGTGTAGTTCAAACGTAACCACAGGTGACTGGATTCTCTTTCTCGGTCATCAGGCAAAGAAACCGGTCTAGACTGAAAAGCCTCGACAAAAAAACCGTTCCAGCTCGTCGAAACACCGAACGTGGCGCCAGATAGCTGTCCACCTTCTACACCTGCAGCTCGACTTCTAACGCTACCGGTGTCGTAAGCCGCAAACCAACGTAATGAGAGAGCATCTCCAGCAACAGTGACGGGGTGATACAGCGATACTTCATTACGCCAGTAAAAGCCGTCATCCCCACTGATACTGTTATCAATGAAGCCTCGCACAGAGTAGATCCCACCAATGGAAATTTGCTCAGAGCCGTATAAAGGGCTTTGCGCTTTTTGTGCATTAATTCGACTAGAAAAATTGGCTTGCTTGTTCCACAAAGTAAAAGGACGCGAATAAGAAACTTGAGCTGCGTATTTTCCAAACTGAGCTTGGGGTGTATCCACTCCAATATCATTCGCATCTTTTAATGCGTTAAACCAAGAAAGGCCTTGGGCATAGCTGAGATCAACAGCAAATACACCGCCTAGCCATCCCGTACTAGCATCAACACCCACTTCAAGAATCGTTAATTTACGGCTACTAATGTCGAGAAAAAGATCATCCAGAAAGTTTTGACTTTCCTTAGCGGTCAAGCTGCCAGAGACATTGATACGGCTATTTTGGTTACGGAAAGCGACATGATCTACGCTCACAAAATGGCTTTTACTGTTACCTGAAGTTTGCAACGAGATACCGCTGGTAGTGGTAATCTCACTAACGTAGTTAGAATAACTAGCCCCAAACGACAGCGTGCTATAGCCAAAAGGAACACTGTAATTAAGACTACTACTCCTAGACATCTGGCGATTAGAGTCAGAGGGCGTTGAGTGTCGGTAAGTCGCTAACAACTGGTCATTAAAGCCGAATACGTTATCTCGGATGGCCGAAAAAGCGGCTTGTCTATCACCTGTTGAGTCGGAGCCGTGGTTATCCACTGAAAAAAGAAATTGATAAGGCCTAGTTGGCTGATTGCGCACAACAACCTGGCTTTCGCCGGGTTTATTACCAGGCTGTATATCTAAAACTGCTCGGTTAGAGCCGAGGCGATTGATTTGCTCAATACCTTGTTCAAGGTCTCGCAGATTAAGCACACCGCCTACAGGCTTAGGAAATACATTCCCTGTAGCAACCGAGTCAGCACCACCATCCTCGATCAAATAACTGTTAATAACTCCTTCCAACACCAGTATTTCAAGCACACCAGAGCTTAAATTCTGGCTCGGCAGATAAGCACGAGTGGTAATAAAGCCGCGATCAATATAATCGATGGTGATTTGAGCGAGAATATTCTCGATATCACTGACGTTTAAACAGCGGCCTTGATATTTTTTCTTAATGCTAATGCGCGCTTCAGAAGATAAATTTGGCGCACCATGAATTTTTATCGTCTCTATTTGATGGCAAAAAGCGGTTGATATCGATTCTTTGAGTTCAGGTTTTAGAGGACCCGTATCTAAACCTTTAGGAGTACGCTTCTGTTGTAACTCTTGCTGGTCACGCAAGCGAAGATCTTCCTCTTGCCGAAAAATTTGCTCACTCTGTTTTTGAGCAGCCTCTATGTCACCTACCGATTGAGCGTACGCCTTCACCGGAACAAACCATAAGAGCAAGAAAAGCACGAGCAGCAGTGCCACTGGCCAAGAAGCGATAAAAAGAGCCGATGAGGAGGCTCGCATGGAATAACCACGAGGCGCAGACTGCCTTGCAGTTAAGCGAGATAAAGATAGCACCACAACTCCTGTAGACGTGCCATATTACTACTGAGCATCGTCATCTAAGAACGCTCATAGACTTGAGCACACCGGAATAGTTATTTGCAGGCTAATCTGGGCTTATTCCGTAAGCTAAGCTGCCTATATTCTAGATTTGGAGATTTGGAGATTTGGAGATTTGGAGATTTGGAGATTTGGAGATTTGATCCTACATCATTATCTACGCACCGGCTAATGGTCTTTATTCGCCTTATAACCATTTGAAAAGCCCAAACACTGATGTCCTAATGCAGTTTTTCTAAGACTCGTTTAGAATTAGCAATCCTATATATGCATGACCTGCAAACATATACGTAGCACTACGTAACAGGCTGTAAATTCCTCAAGATAACAACATGGTGCCTTATGACTACCAGTATTTCCGAGCAACTCAAAAACCTAGGTATGGAAGTCATCAGACCTAGTGGGCGTAAGCCAGACCAGCTCAGAGATGTCACCATCACCCGTAATTACACCAAACACGCTGAAGGTTCTG
>JBLXCH010000124.1:0-9504 GCA_048265065.1 Motiliproteus sp.
TGATTGAGCACCTGGTTGACGAGGGATTTGATAAAGTAGATCTTCAAAAACGGCACGGTCACGTTTAAAGCCATCGGTGTTGACGTTTGCCAAGTTGTTAGCGATAACTCGCAATGCGTTATCCTGCGCACTTAATCCGGTTTTACCGACAAACAATGCTGCATTCATAATTCCAACCCTTTCTCGCTGTTCAACTCATTAACCTAAGTTTTGCAAAATACGCGCCGATGCTTCGGCGTTCTGCTCCGCGGTTTGCATCATTTTCACGTTCAACTCAAAGCGTCTCGCCAAATCCAACATTGATGTCAGCTCAGAAACCGCATTTACATTACTGGTTTCAACATACCCTTGTGCTACCTCTACCGAGATATCTGCTGGAGCAACCGCACCATCAACCTGTCTCATCAAACCATCCGCACCTTTGACTAAACCTTGCGGGTCTGGATTAACCAATTTAATCTGATCCACTACCGCTAACTCCGAAGCGGGAGAGCCCACGGCTTGAACACTCACGGTTCCATCTGCGCCAATGGCAATCGAGGACGCAGGCGGCAATTGAATGGGGCCGCCGCCGCCTAGCACCGGCAAACCAGTGCCTGTAACCAAATCACCTTCGGCAGTAATTTGCAGTTCACCCGCACGGGTATAAGCTTCGGTACCATCCGCAGCTTGCACGGCGAACCAACCTTCGGACTTAATCGCTATATCGAGGTCTCGTCCTGTTTGATTTAACGCTGCAGGAGAAAAGTCGGTGGAAGGTCGCTCTGTCATAGCGTAGACGCGGCTTTGATGGCCATCGCCTAGCACAGCCATAGCCCGCGCTTGAGCAAAGTCAGCCTTAAAACCTGTGGTTCTTGCGTTAGCTAAGTTGTTCGCATGAGCGGTCTGAGCCAACATCGTTTCTTTGGCGCCGGTCATCGACAAATAGAGCATTTTATCCATTAGCTTCTCTCACATCTGGGGCGGCAATGACTCACCGTCTGGCCACCTTTAGTAGAGATATAGCAATATAGATGCCAACAATAAAAAAGCAGCGCTTACTCCTTGTCTAAAAGAGTAAGCGCTGTATAAGAAAGCCTCGAAAAGGCTTAGGTGGATTAGCTTATCTGTAGAATGGTCTGAGTAATTGCGTTCTCAGTTTCTAACGTTTTCGAGTTTGCTTGGAAGTTACGCTGCGCTTCGATCAAGGCAACTAATTCTTCGGACAAGTCCACGTTAGACTGCTCTAACGCACCAGAGCTAAGTAAGCCGTTCAACCCGGTTCCTGGCGGGTTAAGAATGGCCTGACCTGAGTCTAGCGTGGCACTCCATTCTGTATCACCAACAGATTGCAGGCCCGACTGGTTCTCAAAGGTCGCTAGCGAGACGATACCCAAGTTAGTGTTTTGCCCATTACTGTAACTGGCAACCATGGTGCCATCTTCAGCAAAGGAAACACCGATCAAATCACCTTTGGCGTAACCATCCTGCGTCACTGTTTTTACGATGGAATCAGAGGCAAACTGGGTAGTTCCAGTGATATCCAGCTCAATAAGGTTAGAAGGGTCCGCAGGATCCGCGCCGCTTAACGTAATTTTAGGCGCCTCACCACTACCACTGGTTGTATCACCATTAACCGAGCTCAATACACCGTTAGTAGTATCAAAGGTCAGCAATATAGCTCCCGGCTCAGTAGATACTGGCGTACCCGAACTCCCTGGCGCACCTGGCGCTACATCTTTACCAATATCTAACAATTCGGTGCCATTCAAGTAGGCAAACATTTGATAGACACCCTGATGGCTAGTGTCACCTGAAACTAGTGTTTCTGCTTGATTGTAAGATTTATCAATACTGATTGTGCCTATCGACGCTCCCGTTGGAGATGCGTTATCGGCGAAAGTAATATCATCGACATTGCCAGCGCTGCCTGCATATTCAATAACAACCTTGGTGCCTACTGCTGTCGCACTTAAAAAGCCGGTCGGCGGGTTGCTTGATCCATTTAATGCAGCAACAATTTTATCGGCGATTTCTAAAGCAGTATCGCCGTCAGCTAAGGTAGTGACATCTACGCCACCTACAGTAATCGTATTTGCTGTACCGATGGGCCCTGATACATCAAAAGACTGGATTTCGCCAACAGTTAATGCCGATCCCGGCGTAACCACCTGAGAATAGGCGGTATCTACGGAGACTGGTCCAATAGAAGCACCGGTTGAATCGGTATCAGTGAGAACGATAAAACTATCCGATATGTCTCCAGCACCTGCTGCATAATTGATAGTGACATCAGCTCCAGACACGCTAATTGTCGCCCCGGTCAACTCAGAAGGCTCTGTGCCTGCGAGGATAGCAGCTTCCAATGCAGCACCAATTTTTGTTGCTATCGCACTAGGGTCATCGCCATCCGCCAGTGCTACAGTGACGCCACTAACATCAACATTACCACCAGCACCGACACCAATCGTTCCTGCCGCAGTAAACGACTGAACCTCTGGGGTCGTGACCGTGCTGCCACCGGTCACGCTTTCTGTAACCGTTAGCGGGTTCACATTCCCTTCGTCAGAGTAATAGTTGATTAATACCTGAGAGTTCACATTATCTGCAGTGATGGACTCAATTTGTGGATTCGCGGCGATAATATCCGCTTGGTTAGCGACAATTCGACTAATAACATCGGTCGCCGTATCTGGCGGCGTTGTTGAGTCACTGACAGCAATGGTTACACCACCCACGTTCAACGTACCTGCGCCCGTAGGGGCAGAAATACGAATGGATTGTTGCTCAACAGCAGAAAAGTCGGAGTCAGAAGAAATCGATGCAGGTGAAGATGAGGTTCCGCTCGCCGTATAGGCACCGGCATCATTAATTGCTACTTCCTCAACATCCGAAGCAGAAGCAAAGTAAGTCAGAATGACTCGCGATGAGTTTTCAGGATCGATTTCCACTGAAGCAACACGCGGATCACGATTACGAATATCACTTTCCATTGAAACGATCGTTGCTGCCACCTCTTCCGCAGTTGCGGTAGCTCCGGCAATCAGATCATTGGTTGACGGATCCAAATCAACGGTGACACCACTAAACTCAAGATCACTAGCCGCAGTTGCATCATTAAAGGTAATCGACTGGCGTTCACGCACCGGAGGTTGCTCAACCAAATCGATTTTAACTGTATTTTCATTACCCAAACTGTCGTACGTAGGTATTGTCGTACTGTACGTAAAGGTCGCCGAATCATCGGGGTCATAAGGGCGAAGTAAATCGGAAGGATCTTCGCGCGAGTCAATGTTGAACGATAGGTCAACATTATCCGTAGCATTTGGTGGGTTCTCTTTTTCACTCACCGTCAGGTTACCAACAGGTAATTGGTTACCACTGGAATCCAGCCCATACCCCTGCAGGAATTTACCGCTTTTGTTAACAACGTTACCGTCTTTATCCAACTCGAAACCACCTGAGCGAGAATAGGTAATTCCGCCCTGACCGTCGTTGAGCATAAAGAAGCCGCTACCATCGATCGCCAAGTCAAGATTGTTATTGGTAAATTCGATCGTACCTGCAGAGAAGTTCTGGGCAATATCGGTTACCGTAACACCGGAGCCTGTCGTATTAGTACTACCAGCACCAACAGCTACCGTTGTATAAATATCACCAAATTCCGTACGCGAACTTTTATAACCCACGGTACTGGCGTTAGCGATGTTACTACCGGTTACATCAAGCTCGATCTGAGACGCCTTAATGCCCGTGATTGCAGTATTAAATGCCATGATTATTCTCCAATCTGCTTGATTTCACTGAGTGACACAGAACCTGCATCGGTGTTGATCTTCATCCCAACACCATTTTGGCCCAATGTAACGCTGTTAACGTTCATGCCTGTAAAAACGTCAATCGCCGTAGACTGGCCATCAACAACCGCTGTTGCACCGAAGCTATAACCATCGAGCAACATGCCTTCTTCTAGCTGCCAGTCAAACTGCACGTCACCAGCCGCTTGAGCACCTAGGGGAATGGTATCGACTAAACTGCCAGCACTATCAAACACTGACACCGACACATTTGAGGCACTAGTATCGAGTTCAAGCACGCCTTTAATCGTACCGGTGGCTGCATCAGCAGAGGCAGTATCCGATTTCACGTAAACCATCTGCCCGACTAAAGAAGACGCTTGCAGTGCACTTTGACTTGATAACAGAGACGTATTGAGCGACTCCATTGTCGTATTCAGATTCGTAACACCTTCAACCATCGTCATATTGGATATTTGCTCCATGTACTGAGCCGTATCCGTCGGGTTGGTAGGATCTTGGTTTTTCAAGTTCGCAATCATTAGCTGCATGAACATGTCACTGGTAGATTCAGTCTCTACCTCATCAGTTTTATTCAAACTGGTGAACACATTCGAGCTATTGTTTACGCCATTAACATCAGACATATTTCACCTCCCCGACAGGCAGAAAACCACCTAAACAGGAACTCACTTAGTTTTGGCCTAGGGTTAATACCCGCTGCATCATTTCTTTTGCTGAATTCATAATGTCAGCATTTACTTGGTACGAACGTGACGCTGAGATCATATTGGTCATCTCTTCAACCACGTTGACATTGGAGTAATAGACATAGCCGTTTTCATCCGCCATTGGATGATGAGGCTCATACTGCAAACGCAGTGGCGCTTCGCTTTCGACAATGTCGGTAACCTGAACACCTTGTCCGGCGGATAGCCCCGTACTGGAAGCAGGCTCGCCTTGAAGGCCCATTTGTTCTTTCATAATCAGCGCAAAAACAGGCTGGCGTGCACGATAGGTTTCACCACTACTACTGCTCACACTTTCGGCATTGGCAATGTTACTGGCAACCGTATTAAGCCGGATTGACTGAGCACTCATGCCCGATGCAGAAATATCAAATACATTAGATAAAGACATCGTGATTACTCTCCTCTAAGCGCTTTGCTCAGCCCTTGAAACTTTTTATTTAAGAAGGTGAAGCTTGCTTGGAAATCCATGGCGTTTTTTGTGTATTCAGCTTGCTCGATCTGAACATCAACGGTATTGCCATCAATTGAGGGCTGTAACGACTGGCGGAACATTAACTCCGCCGCAAAGCCAGGCTCAATTACGCCATCCATATGCCCTTGAGTCGTTGCCTGCATCGCTAATGGTTTAGCACCACCATCCACTGACTGTGCAGCACCTAGCATTGCCTTAAAGTCCAAGTCGCGTGCTTTGTAGTTTGGGGTATCTGCGTTCACAATATTATTGGCCAGTACTTCAGCACGCTGAGTTCTGACCAACATTGCTTTTTGATGGATGCCTAGCGCCGCATCAAAAGAAATACCCATATCACTCACCTTTCTATTCGCCTAAATGGCATTTACAAGGTTAAAAGCAATAAGAGTGCCAAAAACAGAAAAGCCCGTAAGTACGGGCTTTAGGTGATAATAAAACATGTCATTCTGCCGGCAGGCGGCAATGAGGTTCCGCTTTAGCCTATAAAGACAGGCAAAGCGGCAAAGCGATTACTTGGCTCGATAAATAATGCCTGGATTGCAATGGACCATTTCATAGTATTCACCCAATGGACCTAACGACTCCGAAGCACCCAACATCAGATAGCCACCAGGATTCAAAGTCCCGTGGATATTCTTCAAAATCTGCTGTTTCATTTCAGTCGAAAAATAAATCAGCACATTCCGGCAAAAAACAATATCGAACTTGCCTAACAGCGTGAAACTGCCTGTTAAATTCAGGGAACGGAACTCAACCCTACGCTGCACTTCAGGCTTCACTTTCCAGCCACCATCTTTCATAGCGATAAAGTGACGCTCCAACTTATCTTTTGCCAAGCCTCGACCAATTGCGAGCATGTTGTACTCACCGGTTCGGGCTTGGGCAAGCATAGATGGAGAAATATCGGTCGCAACGATCCTCTCATTGCCCTTCAACAAGCCAGGTTTTAGTCGCTTAAAATCCTCAACGACCATACTCATGGAGTAGGGCTCTTGCCCAGAGGAGCATGCGGCTGACCATATACGTAGAGGTTTTGAACTTAGCTTACCAGCGATTTCAGGAAGAAGTTGTTTTTCAAGAATGGTATAGGGGTGAATATCACGGAACCATGTCGTTTCATTCGTGGTCATGGCGTCCACAACGGTTTCTTTTAACGCGTTGCCACCAGCACGCTGCATCTTCGTCACCAAGTCTTCTAGCGAGGTACATTGATTCTCAGCCATCAGACCCGATAAACGACTACTGACCAAATATTCTTTGTTGTCTCCCAAAAGAATACCGCAAGCATCTTCGAGAAACTTACGAAACTGCTTAAATCCTGTACCTGTAATTTCTGGACGTGGTTTGGAAAAAGCGCTTTTCTCATTTGTCATTTATTATTGTTCTCAGCACTAGGATAATTTTTTCGCAGCCAATCGATTGCGCACACGTTCCGCCAACTGGTCAGGCTGGAACTTCGCAAGAAAATCATCTGCACCAACTTTATCAACCATTGCCTTGTTAAACACACCGCTTAATGAAGTATGCAACATAATGTACGCACCCTTCATATTTTCATTAGAACGGATCGATGAGGTCAACGTATATCCATCCATCTCTGGCATTTCAATGTCTGAAATTAATAGCAAAAACTTTTCTGATATATCAACGCCTTCATCTGCGAGCCCTTTGAGGTAATCCCATGCTTCACGGCCATTCTTCTTCGACACCACTTCCATACCCAGTTCCGTCAAGCAACGCTCAAGCTGCTTGCGCGCAACCACAGAGTCATCGACGATAAACACTTCTTGTTGTTCATGACTCGCATTCTTAATTTGCTCAGCCACATCAGTGGTGAGACTGTCATCACCAGGAGCAACTTCAGCAAGAATCTTTTCAACATCAAGAATTTCGATCAATTGACCATCTAGATCGGTGACTGCTGTGAGGTAATTATCTTTGCCTGCCCCTTTTGGTGGCGCATGAATCGCTTCCCAGTTGGTATTGATGATTCGCTCGACCTTGTCGACGAGATAACCTAACACCTGGTTGTTGTATTCAGTCACAATCACAAAGGCATTCTGAGTATCTCGAATACGCTGACGCCCCATAGTCACACTCAAGTCCAACACGGGGAGCGCATGGCCACGGATATGAGCCACACCGACCACACCTTGTCGCAAACGAGGCATTGCCGTTAATTTAGGACACTGAATCACTTCTCGGACTTTGAAAACATTCACGCCATATATCTGCTCACCATTAAGGCGAAACAGCAAAAGCTCTAATCTGTTTTTTCCAACAAGCTGCGTACGTTGGTTAACGCTATCAAGAACGCTAGCCATAAATGGCTCCTGTTAAAGGTAACTGTTGTAATCGTTCAAACCTTAAAATACCCTAATCTAAGGTTATTTGAATATCAGTAAAGACTATATCTCATCACTGAGAATAGGCTACATATGAGACTAAGGGTAGAATAAACATCATCAGAATTCTTCTCTACAGCGTTCTATTTTTATTTTCCACGACGATTAACGCTGAAACTTATTCTCTGCATCGGCAGCTAACCGAGTTTATTAAGGACCAGCTAGCCGACATTACGGTACCGACCGACCGTATTAGCATTGAAATAATACCGATAGATGAAAACCTCACTCCACCAGAGTGCACGTCAAAGATAGAAATATCCTCACCCAGAGCGTTATCTTCTGGTGTTTTTTCCATCAAGGCAAGCTGCGAACAACCCATAAGATGGACTCGTTATATCCGTACCGAAATTACGATTGATCGATATGTGCTGGTCACGACTCAAGCCTTACCTAAAGGTATGCTATTAGGCCCCGAACACCTAACGCTAAAGGCCATTAACTTAGACCAGCTAAACCGCGGCTACTTCACCACACTAGAACAGATTACTGACTTTGTATTAAAGCGCGCTGTAAACCAAAACACCGTTTTATCTCCTCAGCAAGTTTCTCCTCCTGTATTAATCAGAAAAGACGATACCGTCATCATTTTAGCGGGCGATCCAGAAACCGTAGAAGTCAGGGTTAATGGTCTAGCATTACAGGATGGCAGGCTCAACCAACAAATAAGAATCAAGAACATCGCTTCAGGAAAGCAAATAAAAGCACGCGTGATTGGACGTGGTATTGTTCGTGCCGATTATTGATCTGACACAGGATATGGGTGAGCAATTCGACAATTGATGCTGTATAGTGTGTTTTAACATTAAGAAAAAACAAATATTTACTAAAGCTTCAGTCAGTAACGCCGCTAACACTGACATAGAGACACTAAAACTAACGTGAGGAAAATGGGATGGCGATCAATTTCAATCACTTATCGTCGACCCCTTCAACTAGCTCCCGCGATAAGGTTGAGACACAAACAACAACAAATAACACAACCAGTAACCGCGGAAGTGAACAAGGAAGCGCACAGAGCACCGTTCAATTAAGTAACGAAGCTCTAGCACTTCAACAAATTGAAGAGCAGGTTGGCAAATTACCAGAAATTAATGAACCACGAATCGCAGTCATTAAGGCCGCTTTGGAAGATGGTTCTTACAGTATTGATCCGCAAAGCATTGCTGACAAAATGCTTTCGTTTGATGAAGAGCTTATGAATGCAGGCTGATAACACCTCTGCACAAACGTTTTTCAAACTAGTCAAAGAGGGCTGCCAACAATTGGTGGCCCTTTGTGATTTATGCGAGCAAGAAAAGCAGACCATCGAACAGCACGATATAGAAGAGTTTAAAGCGACATTGCAAAATAAACAGCGACAGCTGGAAGAAATTGCAAAAAACATCGATGAGCGTAACAACCTCTTAAAAGAGCACGGGTTTTCTAACGACCAAGACGGCTTTAATCAATTTATCGCTTCGTTACCTACAGCTCAGTCCGACCTTATTATGCAACACTGGCAGCAGCTTGAAGAGCTTCTTAAGAAAAGTATCGAGCTCAATCAGCGCAATGAACTGATTGTTAAACGCGGCGAAAAAAACGTTAGCCACCTGCTTTCTCTCATGCAAGGCCACTCTGCCAAAACCACTTTATACAATCAAAAGGGATCAGCAGGTAATTACAGCGCACAAAATCGTCTTGGCAAAGCCTAGCTAACTCGACTTCAATTCCAGATAACTTTAGAATCGCTCTCCAATTCAATGTGTCCCAGTAGCTCAGTTGAATAGAGCAGCCCCCTCCTAAGGGGCAGGTCGCAGGTTTGAGTCCTGCCTGGGACGCCATCCTTCCTCACCCCACCCTTTTTATTTAAACCAAAAAAAATACATCAATCTTCTGGAATCTTTAAAAATCTTTCCTACGCTTATTTAAGACATCAGCGATGCACGTACTGTGATGTCTAGAAATAAGCTCCTCCAAAGGAAGGAAAGCGCCAGATGCAAAGTAAAAGCTACGAGCTTGATTTACCGGAATTTTTTCAACTTTCTTGTGTTGAAGAATTACATTCAACTTTTTCAGAAAACCGATCTAATACTGTTCTTGTCGACGGTTCATCAGTA
>JBLXCH010000125.1:0-9470 GCA_048265065.1 Motiliproteus sp.
CTGAAGATCTTGGTGAGCAAGGTGGTGCATTCCTAGCAGGTGGTGATGAAGCTACTTCTGCAAGCTACTACACTCCTGACATGGGCGGTTTCTGGGCTGGTCTAGCTATCACTGCTGATGGCGATGACACTACTGATGCTGTAAACGACACTCAGCTAGGTCTTGGTTTCTCTGCAGGTGGTTTCGGTGTTGCTCTTGGTTATGAAAGCAATGGCGACAACGACCAGAAACTAACTACAGTTACTGGTACTTATGAAATGGATGCGTTGTTCGCGTTCGTTAACATCCAGAGCGCAAACTCTGAGCTTGAAGATGCTGGTACTGACGACAACTGGAGCATCGGTGCTGAATTTGCAGCAACTGACGCTGTAAGTGTTTACGGTGAGTTCGGTGTTGCTGACATGACTGGTGGCGACGCTAAGCAAACTCTAGTAGGCGCTTCTTACGGTATGGGCGATGCCTATGTTGCTATCGAATATTCTGCTTATAACGATGATGCAGAAGACGCTGGTAACTCTGACACATTGCTTTTCGCATACGGTCTAGAATTCTAAGTTATTGCTAACTTAGTACGCTAAGAAAAAGGGCCTTTAGGCCCTTTTTTTATGCCTGAAATTTATCGTGATTTATATCATGAATGTTACAATTTCGTAGTTCCTGCCTCTTTCTGTTGTTAAAAACCTGCTATCATCATTTCTGTCTTAAAATGTTGCAAATGGTTGGATTATGGCTCATCAGATAAAACCTGTTACTCAAATGCTCTTGGCATTTTTTATTGCGATTGGTAGTGCTTTTGCTCAAGCCGAAGAAGTTGCTACAGACCCTTATGAAGGCTTCAATAGAGCCGTTTTTTCGTTTAATGAAGGCTTAGACAGAAATATCTTATTACCAGTGACTAAAGGCTACAGGGCGGTGACGCCTGATTTAGTTGAAGAAGGTGTTCATAACTTTTTTAGTAATTTGGGTGATGTTGGTGTGCTTCTTAATCAAATTTTCCAGTTTAAGTTAGCAGATGCCGCTGAGACTACTGTCCGATTGGCAACAAACACGATTATCGGTATCGGTGGGGTATTTGATGTTGCCTCATCTATGGGGCTAGAGAAAAAAAATGAGGACTTTGGGCAGACTTTAGGTTCTTGGGGTGTTGAATCTGGCCCGTACCTGGTCTTACCATTTTTTGGATCAAGCAATGTCCGTGATGGTCTTGGTCTAATCCCTGATTATTACATGAACCCAGTGAGCTACGTAGAAGACGACAGCGCACGAATTAGTCTTCAAATTCTTAGGGTTATTGATATCCGTTCAGAGTTAATGGAAGTCGAGAAGCTAGTTTCTGGTGACCGTTATACGTTTATTCGTGATGCTTATATGCAGCGACGTGAGCATTTGGTGAATGATGGTGAGGTTGATGGTCATTATGTAGAAGATGGCTTTTAGCTATTAACGTCACGTAGAAAAGCCGGGTATTCCCGGTTTTTTTATGCCTACAAAAAAGGTTTATCTTTTAAGAAGGGCGTATACTTAATTGCATGAGTGTAAATTTGAGCCGTAAGAATGAAGTCTAGAAGAACGTGCTTACTTATTGCAGATGAAGCTTTTGCTGAAGCTAATTTTAGTATCTTCCACGAGTTGTTGACTAAAGAAGGTCTTGATTCAGCAGTGGTTTCAGAAGCTGAGACTAGCGAAGCGTTAGAAAAAAAGCCGGCCTTGGTTTTGGTTCAATTGCCAGAGGTTTTAGATTCGGACTTTGTGGCGCGCTTAACCGAGTCTTTGCCACTCTCTCCTGTGATCGTTTTTGATGAATATTCAAGTTTACAGCGGTCTATAAACGTATTTCGCCAGGGTGCATCGGATTACTTTACGTTGCCTTTGGAAGACATTCCTGGGCTTGAGCGTTCAATAAGAAAACAAAGTTACCACCATAAGCTTTTCTCCGAAAGCCAGTATTATCGCGAAGAGCTCGAGCACAGTTTGGCGGTGTTGCAGGAGGATCAGCAGGCTGGGCACCATGTCCAACAAAAGGTGTTGCCGCCAAACCATACTGATATCAATGATTACCACTTTGATTATTGTCTTAAACCGTCGTTATACCTGAGCGGTGACTATGTTGATTTTTTCAGTATTTCTGACTCGTTAAGTATGTTTTATCTTGCTGATATTTCAGGCCATGGTGCATCTTCCGCTTTTGTCACCGTCTTGTTAAAAAATATGTCTAATCGACTTTTACGAAACTATGTACGTGGCAGTAGTTTTGATATTTTGTCGCCGACAGATGTGCTTGGCCGAATTAATAAAGAACTTTTGGACACGGGTCTTGGTAAGCATTTGACTATCTTTGTTGGGTTACTGGACCGTGTGGAAAATACATTACAATACGGCATAGGCGGACATTTCCCCATGCCTATTCTTTTGCAAAATGGCCAAGCCCAATATCTACCTGGCGGTGGTATGCCTGCAGGTTTGTTTGAAGATGCCGAGTTCGACGGCCGAATTGTTAAATTAGAAGATGATTTTCAGTTGTCGATATTCTCTGATGGCATTCTAGAAATTATGGAAGCAAATACCTTAGAAGAAAAAGAGTCGATGTTGCTGCAAGCCTGTGCAAAGAGGTATGATTGTGTCTCTCAATTATTGGCATCCCTTGGTGCTGATGATGTTGAAGAAGCACCTGATGATATCGCTTTATTAAGTGTCTCCAGAGCCGTCTGAAATGCAAAATGGAAAGATTCTGTTCGCTGAACAGGATGGTCATTATATTCTTAAGTTTGTGGGTGACGTACGTCTAACCCTCTGTTCTACGTTGGACCATTTTCTAGAAAGTATGCTGGAGAGTGACCGTTTTAAAACGGTAATTATCGATCTAACAGAAACGGAAGGAATTGATAGTACCTCTCTAGGCCTGCTTGCCAAAATCTCAGTTAAAATGAAGCAGCGTCAACAGTTGCGTCCCACCATTGTGTCTACAAAGGCAGACATCAGCCGGATTCTATTAAGCATGGGTTTTGATAAGGTGTTTATTCTTATCAAAGAGGCTGTAAACGATAGTGAACAGTTAAAAGAGTTATCTGTTTTACAAGAGTCTGAAGAAGCGGTCAAAGAGCGGGTAGTCGATGCCCATCGTGTGCTTATGGGGCTTAATGAGAAGAATAAAGCAGCATTTAAGGATTTGGTACGTTCATTAGAAACTGAATAGTTTCAGTTTCTAATGAAGTGATTGTTGTTTCACCAATGCCCTTTACAGATAAGCTTTTAGTATTTCTTCGAGTTTACCTTGATCAATTGCAAAGTTTCTAATCCCTTCAGCAAGTTTTTCTGTTGCCATCGCATCTTCATTCATCATCCATCGAAACGCTTTTTCATCTAAGTGGATCTTTGCAATTGGCTCACCGGTATTGCTGCCGTCAAGTTTGCGTTGCAATACACTTTCAGTTGTTTGTAGTTCGTCGAGTAACGCTGGGCTAATGGTTAATCGATCACAACCAGCAAGCTCAGTGATTTCTCCGATATTTCTAAAGCTGGCGCCCATGACGATAGTTTTATAGTTATGTTGCTTGTAGTAATTGAAAATTCGTGTCACGGAGAGAACGCCTGGATCTTCATTGGCTGCGTATTCGGTAGTGCCTGTGGCTTTTTTGTACCAGTCTAGAATGCGGCCAACAAAGGGGGATATGAGATAAACGCCTGCTTCTGCACAGGCGACGGCTTGAGCGAAGCTGAATAGCAACGTTAGGTTGCATTGAATTCCTTCCTGCTCTAGCTGCCTTGCTGCCTGAATGCCTTCCCATGTTGAGGCTATCTTGATTAAAATTCGTGACTTATCAATTCCCGCTGCTTCGTATTTGCTAATGATACTGTGCGCTCGGTCGATTGTTGCTTGGGTATCAAATGAAAGATGGGCATCGACTTCTGTTGAAACTCTACCCGGAATGACTTTTAAAATTTCCAAGCCGACATTGACGGCAAGTTGGTCGCTTAGATTAGCGATATCTTTAGTCGTGATTTGTTTGGCTGCTTGGTCAATCAGATAGCGGTAATCATCTAGTTGTGCGACTTTTAATAGTAGTGACGGGTTTGTTGTTGCATCTTCTGGAGCAAAAGATTTGATTGCTTCAAATTCACCAGTATCAGCAACTACCGTTGTGTATTCTTTGAGTTGTTCAAGCAAATTGCTCATGGTTTTTCCGTCTTTTAGGCTGAAGTCATTGCAGCAATAGCATTTTCTAGAGTGCTTAAGCCTGCATTGGTTTTATAGGCGTTTTCGCTAAGGTAGCGACGGAAAACTTTAGCGCCGCGCTCACCTTGATAAAGGCCAAGTATATGTCGAGTAATCCATTTTAGTTGATCACCCTCATTAAGTGATAACTTACAGTAATCATGGAGTTTTTCCATCAC
The DNA here is from genome assembly GCA_048265065.1 of Motiliproteus sp. Taxonomy (GTDB): domain Bacteria; phylum Pseudomonadota; class Gammaproteobacteria; order Pseudomonadales; family Balneatricaceae; genus Motiliproteus. The sequence continues at coordinate 4,393 of JBLXCH010000125.1, forward strand.
CTGCTCGCGAGTAATAATATCTTTTTTAGTTTGGAAGATGTGCTGATCTACTTCGGCAAGCATGTAGGGGTTTTGGTAAGCTTCACGGCCAATCATGACTCCATCGACATTGCTTAGGTGCTGTTCCGCTTCGCTTAGTGTCTTAATGCCACCATTAATAATAATTTCTAAGTGGGGGAAGTCTTGTTTAAGCTGATAAACCATGGGGTAGTTTAATGGCGGTACTTCTCTATTTTGCTTTGGGCTTAGGCCGGAAAGGATAGCTTTGCGTGCATGAACGATAAATGTTGAGCAGCCAGCACTGGCCACGATTTTTACAAAGTTATAAAGCAGTTGATAAGAATCCATATCATCGATGCCGATTCGGTGTTTTACCGTAACGGGAATCGAAGTGTTCGCTTGCATAGTGTTTACACAGTCAGCGACAAGGTTGGGGTCTGCCATCAAACAAGCGCCAAAACGACCGTTTTGTACCCTGTCACTGGGGCAGCCTACGTTTAGGTTGATTTCATCGTAGCCATAACCTTCAGCAATTTTTGCACATTCTGCTAGGGCATCGGGGTCGCTTCCACCGAGTTGGAGTGCAATAGGATGCTCGGCTTGATTGAATCTTAAAAAGCGTTCTTTATCACCATGAAGAATAGCGCCAGTGGTGACCATTTCTGTGTAAAGCACTGCGTGTTGGCTAAGAATGCGATGAAAGTAGCGACAGTGGCGATCAGTCCAGTCGAGCATCGGGGCAACGCAAAAACGCCGATCAAGTATTGGTTTAGCCTGTGTGGGCGATGTTGGAACTGTCTTGGATGTCATCAATCTATAAGCCGTGAAAAATACAGATTATAACCTATCTTGAGCGCGGTATTTGAACCCTGTTGGATAGAAATTATGTCATTTGGTGTCTTGTTTATGTAGTCTCTGCAGATTGAATAAGCGTAGAGGGTAAGCTTGTAATGACAGAACAATTTAGTATTGAAATAGCTGTGCGTGATTATGAATGTGATATGCAAGGGATTGTAAACAATAGTGTTTACCAGAATTACCTTGAGCACGCTCGACACTGTTTTTTAAAGACTAAGAATATTGATTTTGCAGCTTATGCCCGTGAAGGGATTAATTTGGTGGTTGTGCGTGCTGAACTGGATTACAAAGCGTCTCTCACCAGTGGAGATACATGCCGTATTGAGGTTTTTTTGGAGCGAGAATCTAAGCTCCGGTTTGCTTTTAAGCAAAAGATAGTAAGAGTTGCAGATGAAAAGCTTGTCATGTCCGCTAAAGTGATCGGTGCTGCAATCAATGAAAGAGGTCGGCCCGTAATGCCTGAAGCGCTAGACGCTTTGCTGTAGAAATCATAGAGCATGTAACGTAAAGCTTTTCGTTTGGTCTAGTCCTTTTTGTGTGTGACTGATGCTGCGCCGAAGCGAATGTTTTCTCGAGTGCAGTAAGATTCCCATAGCGTTTTCTTTTTAACCGGTAGACTGCATCTTGCATGGCATTTATTGCTATAAGACATGCTTGAAAGCGTGCCTTGGTGGCTGTCGAGCCATTGCCTGAGACTGTTTTCAGTGTGAAATTGACACTCCACTTCATAGTGAACTAGAGCCACTTTAGTTGTTGTTTCAAGGGCGTCCATTGCCATTTGTGTAGCTTGGCTGTATGCGCGAACAAGTCCGCCGGCGCCTAGCTTGATTCCGCCAAAATACCGTATAACGATCACCATAATGTCACCGACGTCTTTGTGATGAAGAACGTTAAGTATTGGCTTTCCGGCAGTTCCGTTTGGTTCTCCATCATCAGACATTGCTGCTGTGCTTGGACTTCGAGGCGACCCTATTTGGTAGGCCCAGCAATGATGACGAGCGTCAGGGTAGGCTGTTTGTGCTTGATTAAGCCATTGCATGGCAGCGGAGCGGTCGGATACGGGGCAGGCCCAAGCAATAAAGCGGCTTTTCTTGATCTCATACTCAATCGTTGTGTGAGCGGCAGGAATCTCGTAGTCGTTAGAAGGCGATATGTTAGTAGATGGCTTATTGGCAGTCATAATGAAATCAGGCGACATGGTGTCGCCTGATGGTTTGAGCGCTCGCTAATTATAATGCAGCTATTTGTTCAGACTGCTCTTTAAGTGTTTGTTCTGCCGATTGGGCTTTAGATAGTTTTTCTTTCTCTTTTTCTACAACGTCGGCAGGCGCATTATCAACAAACTTGGCATTGCCGAGCTTTCCTTGTAAACGGCCAATTTCTTTGCCGAGCTTATCGAGTTCTTTATCAAGGCGAGCGAGTTCTGCTGCTTTATCAATTAAGCCTGCCATAGGGACTAGTACTTCGGTTTGCCCCACTAAAGCGGTCGCTGACATAGGTGCTTCGTCACCTGCGTTAAGCCATTCAGCAGAGGCTAAATTTGCCAAGCGTTTTAGAAATGCTTGATTGGCAGATAAGCGTGTTTTATCAGCTTCTGGACCGTTGCGGAATAGTAGCGGAATTGGGGTTGCGGGGGAGATTTTCATCTCACCGCGGATGTTTCGCACGCCAACGATAACCCCTTTGAGCCACTCAACATCGGCGCAGGCTGATTCATCAATATCTTGCGTATTAGCAACAGGGTAGGGCTGCAGCATGATAGTGTCGCCTTCGGCGCCAACTAGGCCTTTAACGCGTTGCCAAATTTCCTCAGTGATATAAGGCATGATTGGGTGGCTCAGGCGAAGGATCGCCTCCAGTACACGAACCAGTGTCTGGCGTGTACCGCGAAGCTGAGCTTCAGATGTTTCTGCGTCGGTCAGGACGGGCTTGGAAAGCTCCAAATACCAATCGCAGTATTCATTCCAAATAAAGTCATAAAGCGTTTGTGCAGCTAGGTCGAAACGGTAGTCGTCCATGTGCTTTATGACGGTAGTTTCGGTTGTTTGTAAGAGACTAACAATCCAGCGGTCAGCTAGGGATAATTCAACCTTAGCGCCATTCAGTCCGCAGTCTTCATTTTCTGTATTCATCAGCACATAGCGCGCTGCGTTCCAGATTTTGTTACAGAAGTTGCGATAACCCTCTAGGCGTTTCATGTCCCAGTTAATGTCTCGGCCTGTAGACGCTAGAGCGGCCAAGGTGAATCGAAGGGCGTCAGTGCCGTGAGCTTCAATACCGTCGGGGAATTGTGCTTGGGTGCGTTTGCCAATCTTTTCAGCCAGCTGCGGCTGCATCATGTTGCCTGTGCGTTTTTCGAGCAAGTCTTGGAGGTCGATGCCGTCAATCATATCAAGCGGGTCGAGAACGTTGCCTTTTGACTTGGACATTTTATCGCCGCTTTCATCGCGAATGAGTCCGGTGACGTAGACGGTTTTAAATGGGACTTGAGGTTTGCCGTCTTCATCTTTCATGAAGTGCATAGTCATCATGATCATGCGAGCAACCCAGAAGAAAATAATATCGAAGCCAGTAACAAGAGTGTCTGTTGGGTGAAAGGTTTTTAGGCGTTCGGTGGCTTCTGGCCAACCTAGGGTGCCAAATGTCCATAAGGCTGAGCTAAACCATGTGTCCAAAACATCGTTGTCTTGATTGAGTTTAAGGTCAGCGCATAGGTTGTATTTGCTCCGTGCTGCAGCTTCGGTTTCAGCCACGTATACATTACCCTCGTCATCATAAAATGCTGGGATTCGATGCCCCCACCAAAGCTGACGAGAGATGCACCAGTCTTGAATATCGCGCATCCAAGCAAAGTACATATTTTCATACTGCTTAGGCACAAATTGAATATCGCCATTTTCAACGGCTTCTATGGCTGGAATAGCGAGTTTTTTTGCATCACAGAACCATTGGTCGGTTAGCATCGGCTCAATCACAACACCGCCACGATCCCCGTAAGGAATAGTCATGGCGTTTTCTTCGATTTTTTCAAGTAAACCAAGCGCTTCAAAATCTGCAACCACAGCCTTACGGGCGGCAAAACGCTCAAGGCCTTGGTATTTTTCGGGTAACGAGGTGTCGAGTTCAGTATTGACGCTACCGTCTGTGTTAAATGTTTGTGCTTGCTCTCTGATAAAACCATCTAAAGTCAGGATGTTGATCATTGGGAGCTTGCAGCGTTTGCCGACTTCGTTATCGTTAAAGTCGTGGGCTGGGGTAACTTTTACTGCACCTGAACCCTTGGTCATGTCAGCGTGTTCATCTGCGACGATAGGGATACGGCGGCCAACGAGCGGCAGTTCAACAAATTTTCCGATCAGTGATTGGTAACGTTCATCTTCTGCGTTGACGGCAACACCGGTATCTCCAAGCATTGTCTCTGGGCGAGTAGTACCGACCACAATGTAGTCATGGCCTTCAGCGGTTTTCTCACCGTCAGCGAGGGGATAACGGAGATACCACATCTTGCCTTTGACTTCGCGGTTTTCCACTTCGAGATCAGAAATGGCGGTATGTAGTTTCGGATCCCAGTTAACTAAGCGTTTGCCGCGATAAATCAGGCCTTCATCATAAAGACGGATGAATACTTCTTGAACGGCTTGGTAGAAGCCTGAATCCATGGTGAAGCGTTCAGTTTCCCAGTCTACCGAATTGCCTAAACGGCGCATTTGGCGGGTTATCGTATCGCCTGACTCTTCCTTCCATTCCCAAATTTTGTCGATGAACGTATCGCGGCCAAGATCGTGTCGTGTCTTACCTTCTTCAGCCGCTAGTTTTCTTTCGACAACCATTTGGGTTGCGATACCTGCATGGTCGGTGCCCACTTGCCAAAGCGTATTATGGCCTTGCATACGACGGTAGCGCGTTAGCGCGTCCATGATCGTGTGCTGAAACGCGTGGCCCATGTGCAAACTACCCGTCACATTCGGCGGAGGGATCATAATGCTATAGGGCTGGCCTTCGCCAGATGGCGCAAAATAGCCATTTTTTTCCCAAGTTTGATACCAAGTCGGTTCGATGTCGTGAGGCTGGTAAGTCTTGTCCATTTATACTCTGTCTTGGCCGGTAGGTGGGTTCGTATGAAAGCCGGACAGTATACTATGGCGGCCACTCAGGGGGTAGTCTGAGGACAAGAACTTGGGCTATAAATTAGAAAGAGCGTGGACTATAAATTAGAAAGC
>JBLXCH010000126.1:0-9329 GCA_048265065.1 Motiliproteus sp.
GGTGCTAGCGTAGTAAGCCGAGTGATGGGGCTTATTCTTGCGTCTGTAGCAACGACTAATACGCTTGAAGGAATTCAAACGTTTTTTAATCTATGAAAATAATCGCCTGCACATTACTTGCACTGGTCTTTTTTGCCAGTAACTCGGTTCTCTGTCGTCTCGCTCTTGCCGAAGGCGTCATAGATGCCGCTAGTTTCACAAACATCCGGCTACTGTCAGGGGCGATTGTGCTTGGCATTATTTTGCTCCTGACCCAAAGTCAGCAAGCGGTTGATTCAAAAGGAAGCTGGAAAGCAGGCTTTATGCTGTTCGTTTACGCGGCAGGTTTTTCCTATGCTTATATTTCCCTTGATACGGGGATAGGCGCATTAATATTGTTTACTGTAGTACAAATCACGATGATCGCGGTGGGCCTTTTTACAGGAAAAAAATTACACGTTCTCGAATGGCTAGGCGTATTGATCGCATTCGCCGGCTTCGTCTACCTCATTCTACCGGACTTAACGAGCCCTTCACTGGTTGGCTTTATTCTAATGAGTTTAGCTGGAGTGGCATGGGGTTTTTATACACTGGCCGGACAAGGTTCAGCGAACCCGCTTCGCGATACCTTATTTAATTTTGTTCGCACCTTACCGTTTGTGGCTATTTTATTCGTATTCGCGTTGCCTTCGATGAGCCTGTCCACTTACGGCGTTGTACTTGCTGTGCTATCAGGAGGAATCGCTTCAGGTGTCGGCTATACACTGTGGTATGTTGCCCTTGGTGGCTTAACCTCTGTGCAAGCAGGGGTACTTCAACTTTTAGTCCCTGTTATTGCAGCCATTGGTGGTGTTATTTTTGCCAACGAAGCGCTATCCAGTCGATTAGTCATTGCTTCATTGGTGATTTTAGGCGGCTTGCTGGTGGTTATATTAAGTAAACATTCCCCCGCAATTAAGCAATCATAAACCTGCATTCTCGATCCAGGTTACGCTTTCACTTCCGCTTCTTGTATTTGCGCTAGCAAAGACTCCGCCTCACTACTCAACTCAGCATAGGTACGCATATCACCATTGCGCTGAGCCTGCATTGCTTCTTCTAGCTTCACACTGTATTGCTTACGTAGCTTTTTCACGGGGTCTTTTTTAAACAAAGAGAACATGTGGTTGAGTCCTTAAAGGTAAGTCTTAAAATCATTACGTCAGCGGTACGAAATAGATTACCCCATATCCTACTAACTCTCTGATTGATGTGCCAAAAAGAAAATAGCAGCAGACACGCATAAAAAAAGGGCCTTAGAGAAAGCCCTTTTAATAAGTTCCTACCCGCTTAACACTAATGGCTAGGGAGCTGTTTCTTCTTTCGCTTAGTCAGCACAAAGTAGAACAATGGTGTTAGCAGTAACCCGAAGATCGTCACACCGATCATGCCTGAGAATACGGCAACACCGATTGCTTGGCGTACTTCAGAACCCGCCCCTGCTGAGAAAACCAGCGGCACGACACCCATGATGAAAGCGATTGACGTCATCAAAATAGGACGAAGCCTTAATCGTGCTGCCGCCAAAATAGCACGCATTGGCGAAGCACCTCCATCTTGCCGCTCTTTAGCAAACTCCACCATCAAGATGGCATTTTTGGTCGCCAAGCCAACTAAAACAATCAACCCTATCTGCGTAAAGATGTTGTTATCACTTCCGTAGATCAAGACACCTGTTATTGCCGATAACAACGTCATTGGAATGATCAAGATAATCGCCAACGGCAAGCTCAAGCTTTCATATTGAGCCGCTAGCACGAGGAAGACCAACAAGATCACTAACGGATAAATGAACAAGCTAGTGTCGCCCGCTAGAATTTGCTGATACTTAAGCTCTGTCCATTCATAGGCCATCCCGTTCGGCAAGGTGCTGTCCAAAATGGCTTCGATTGCCGCTTGTGCTTGGTCACTACTGTAACCGGGCGCCGGGCCGCCATTAACTTCGGCGGTGGTATAACCGTTATAACGCATCACTCGGTCAGGTCCTGCGACCTCATTAATGGTCATGAAGGAGCCTAGAGTCACCATCTCACCCTGTTGATTGGGCACTTTAAACTGGCGAATCTGCTCCGGTGTTTGACGGAACGCTTCATCAGCCTGCATGGTAATCTGATACGTGCGACCAAACTGGTTAAAGTCGTTCACATAACTGGAACCCAGATAGGTCTCAAGCGCCGCATAGATATCATCCAAAGAAAGCTGTAACTGCTTGGCTTTAGTGCGATCAATTTCTACTTCTATTTGCGGAACCTTAATCTGATAACTTGAGAATACACCCGCTAGCTCAGGCCGCTGTCTTGCTTGCCCCATCACTTGCTGAGTCACTTTAAACAGCTCTTCATGACCATAGTTAGCACGATCTTGTATTTGCAGCCTGAACCCACCGATAGTACCTAACCCACGAACAGGCGGTGGCGGAAAGATCGCAATAAACGCATCTTGAATACCAGCAAATCGTTGATTCAGTGCTCCAGCAATGGCATTGGCAGACAACGACGGATCAAGGCGCTCATCAAAATCATCCAAAGCAACAAAAACGATGCCGCTATTTGAGCTAATCGTGAAGCCATTAATACTTAAACCAGGAAAAGCAACGGAGTGTGCAACTCCCGGATATTCCAAGGCGATATTAGACATTTCACGTATAACATCGTCCGTTCTGTCCAAAGAAGCCGCATCAGGTAGCTGTGCAAAAGCAATTAAATACTGTTTGTCTTGCCCCGGCACATAACCTGTTGGAGTTTCGGTGAACTGATAACCTGTTAGCCCTAGCAGCCCGAGATAAAACACCCCCGCAAGCACCGCATAACGGATAACCTTTTTAACAATCCATTGGTAACCATTTGCACCTTTTGCAAATAACCAATTGAAGGGTTTGAACAGCCAAAAGCCAAACAGCGTGTTGATTAAACGCGTGAGCATATCTGGCGGATGGTTATGGCCTTTTAACAACAACGCGGCAAGCGCAGGACTCAACGTCAATGAGTTAATTGCCGAGATCACTGTCGAGATGGTAATCGTTAACGCAAACTGACTATAAAATTGTCCGGTTAACCCGCTCATGAAAGCAGTCGGGATAAATACTGCAGCCAACACCAGTGTGGTGGCAATTATCGGCCCCGTCACTTCTCGCATTGCTTGCTCTGTGGCCGCAACAGGCGTTAGCCCTTCGGCAATATTTCGCTCTACGTTTTCAACCACCACAATGGCATCATCTACGACGATACCGATGGCTAATACCAAACCAAATAGCGACAGTGTATTAAGAGAAAAACCCATCAAATGCATGAAGGCGAACGTGCCAATTAATGACACCGGCACAGCCACTAACGGGATAATAGACGCGCGCCACGTCTGCAAGAACAGAACGACAACGAAGACCACCAAGACCAAAGCTTCAAGCAACGTTTTAACCACAGATTCAATCGAGCTGCGTACAAAGACTGTAGGGTCATAAACGATAGAGTGCTCCACGCCTTCTGGAAAATTCTGCGCCAGCTCATCCATTTTGGCACGAACATCTTCAGAAATTTGAATCGCATTAGAGCCTGAAGCTTGGAAGATCGCCATGGCCACCGCTTCGTTATTATCCAGCAGTGAGCGAAGCACATATGATGAAGCGCCAAGCTCTACACGGCCAATATCCTTTAAACGAACGATTTCACCTTGATCGCCGACTTTGACGATAACATCTTCAAATTCTTCAACTTTAGTTAAGCGCCCTTTTACATTGATCAGTAATTGGAACTCACTTTTTTCACTCGGCTGTGCACCTAAGCTACCCGCAGCTACCTGTTGGTTTTGCTCACGTACCGCCGCCAATACCTGTGTTGGCGACAAACCAACCGCAGCGACTTTGTTCGGGTCCAGCCAAATGCGAAGGCTGTATTCGCCCGCGCCAAAAAGGCGTGCCGCGCCAACACCTTCTATGCGTGCCAGTTCATCGCGGATATTAAGAGCGGCATAGTTAGACAAATACAGCATGTCATAACGGTGATCTGGCGATGTTAAGTGCACCACCATGGTTAAATCAGGTGAGGACTTTTCAGTCACTACACCTTGGCGCTGTACTTCTTCAGGTAAGCGAGGCATCGCCCGATCAACACGGCTTCTAACCTCTGTTTGTGCTCGATCAACATCCGCACCCAGAGCAAAGGTTAACGTTAAGGTTAACTTGCCGTCAGAGGTTGATTGAGACGACATATAAAGCATGTCTTCGACACCGTTCATTTCTTGCTCAAGCGGCGTAGCGACGGATTCTGCGATGACTCGAGGATTGGCACCGGGGTACGTGGCTGTTATCACCACAGTCGGTGGTGTCACTTCAGGGTATTCCGTGATCGGAAGCTCCCAAACAGCAATAGCACCACCAATCAGAATCAATAAAGAGAGTACAGACGCAAAAATAGGGCGTCGGATAAAATGTTGAGAAAGCATTAACAGCGACCTGGCTTAGTTTTTGACGAGCGACTGATTTGTATCTGAAAGGGCAGCAAGATTATCGGCTTGTAGCGTTTCAAGGGTCTCAGGATCAGACATAGCGATGACGTTGGGGCTAATTGTCATGTTCGGGAAAACACGCTGCATACCATTAACTACAATAGTTTCACCGGCGGCTAAGCCTCCAGTAATCACCTGTAGATCAGCAAAACGTTCACCTAGCTGTACCGGGCGGTACTGCACTTGGCTTTCCTCGTTCACGACAAGAACGTATTTATTATTTAAGTCAGTACCTACCGCTTTCTGACTAATCAGCACCGCCTGATACGGGCGGCTTGCCGACATTCTCATACGTGTAAACAACCCCGGAAGAAGTTGCCCTTGCTCATTATTAAAGCTGGCGCGCAATTGAATCGTTCCGGTTTGATCACTCACCGTATTATCCACAAAGTCGATCACGCCTTGATGGGGAAAACCTTCTTCATTCGCTAGTGCCATTAAGATAGCTGAACTATTGGCAGAAGCGCTGCTATCTCGACTCCAAATCTTTTGGTAATCAAGATAGGTGCGTTCATCAACATTGAAATAAGCGTACATTCTGTCGGTTGAAACCAGTGTTGTTAACTGGGTTTGTCCTGCCGTCACGTAATTACCTGCCGTCACCTGAGCTAGAGACAAACGCCCTGAGATTGGCGCTCGAACTTCCGTAAACGCTAAATCTAACTCAGCTCGCTGCAACTGCGCTTTCACCGATAACACATGAGACAGCGACTGTTGTTTCGCCGAGAAACGGCTATCAACAATTTCATCAGAAATCGCACCTTGACGCTTTAACCGTTCTGCTCTGGCATAGTCTTTATCCGATAACACTTTTGCTGACTCTGCACTGCGAAGCTCAGCACGTAGGCGGTCGACTTCGGTTTGGAAAGGCCGCTGATCAATGATGAACAGCACTTCTCCGGCTTGCACAAGCGCACCCTCATCAAAATTGACGGTTTCGATATAACCGGAAACCCGAGGCACTAAAATTACTTTTTCTGAAGCTTGTAAGCGACCAGTATGCATATCCCAATCGGTAACGGTCTGCGAGATCACTTTACTGACATCAATTGTGGGAGCTTGAGGCGCCTGAGCGGGTTGCTTTTGCGCCGTTTCGCTTTCGATACATCCAGTCGCCAAAACAGCTACTAACGAAGCAATCAGTATGTTTTTCACAGCGAATAAAGGATTCATATTGACCATCCTGAGTTTTAGTCATTGAGATAAAAATGTGCGAGACAATAATGCATCTACGTTGTGGAACTTGTGTGAAATAACTCAGTCCTACAATTAAGATTATTGTGTACTGGACGGTACAATAATATAACTTCGCATCTTACTTCAAGCTATTTTTGTACCGGACAGTAAAAAACTTGGATTTTAAGTGATAACCACGTTTACAATGAACGAATAACCGCACAAAACTATTGGTTGTTAGTGGGAGGCTTTATAATCCTCCACCTCGATAGAAGGCGATGCTCCTCTCTACTCGACACCTTGTTTTGCTGTAAAAGGAGTACTTTTTGAAAAACGATACCTGCGCACAATCAGTTGGACGTCCTCGTTCATTTGATATTGAAGACGCACTCAAGTCTGCATTAGAAGTTTTTTGGCAAAAGGGCTATGACAGCGCTTCGCTCAACGACTTAACGCAAGCTATGGGTATTAATAAGCCCAGTCTTTACGCAGCGTTTGGCAATAAAGAACAACTCTTCATTAAAGCCATTGAATTCTATGATACCCACCAAAACTCATACTTTTATGACGCTTTGAAAGAAAAGCAGCTATTAACCGTTATCACAAAAGTGCTCTTAGGCGCTGCGGAAAGAATGAGTGATTGTTCGCAGCCCCAAGGCTGTATGATGATTCAGTCCGCATTTGCTAGCAAAGAGCCTTCGGATATCATCAAACAAGCGGCAGAGTCGAAACGAGATCGCATGGGTGGACTAGTGCTTGCTCGACTCCAACAAGCGAAAGAGGACGGCGAACTGGATGAGTCATGTAATTGTTCGGCGCTAATGGATTATTTATTTACGGTCATCATGGGCATGTCTATACATGCATCACGCGGCGCCAGTAGAGAGCAATTAGAAAACGTAGCCAATTTGGCGTTGCTTACATTTAACGCTTTATGCACCGACAAAAAGCCTTAGGTCGCCATCTGCTCAGCTTGTTGTTTTAACAAATCTTCAATGGTTTGCAGTAGTTGAGTTTCTGTCCAAGGCTTTGTGATATATCGGTCGATACCAGCCTGCTCTGCTTCATCTCTATGCTTCGCGGTTGATCGCGAAGTAATCATGGCAATAGGCAGTGATGCCGTTTCAGTTTTCGCCTTCAACGCCACCGCTAGCTCAACGCCATTGACTCGAGGCATTTCGTAGTCTGTCAGTACAACATCCGGCTGTTTATCACGAATTTTGTTCAGCGCATCAAAACCGTCGATGGCTGAATCCACCTCATAACCAAGATCTTGCAATAAATTCACTATCGACTGACGCGCACTGATTGAGTCATCTACCACCATGATTCGTGGTAGACCTGACACCTCGTCCACCTCTAGTTGCTCCGCAATTATTTCTAAGCCTGAGTTAGCATAACGAACACGTGCAGGGATATCGATAACCGGCGCAACTTCACCGTTAGCAAGAATGGTTAAACCACTGATACCTGGAATCATGGGGATAAGCTCACCCATTTCTTTAAAAATTAGCTCACGGTGAGCCAAGATTTCACTCACTTGTAATGCAACGTTCCCTTGGTCTGCCAAATGAATCAACAAAATCGGGTGCACAGACATTTCTGAATACTTAGGAACAGCTTTGCCCATTAAGGCTTCAATGGATTGCACCTGGTACTCATTACCTTCAAAGGTAAACAGTTGATGATCATCACTATAATGGCCGTCGATAGAAATAATACTTTGATCAACACCTTGGGTTGATAACGCAACAACTTGTTGGCCACAACGAATAAGCAATGAGCGAACGGTTAAAGCACTCGGTGGTAACGACAGCTCAAGCGTTGTCCCCTTACCAACTTCCGATTGAATTTGGATAGAGCCGTGAAGCTTGGATATTTCCAAGTTGACGACGTCCATCCCAATACCACGACCAGATAACTGGCTGATCTCATCCCTTGTGGAGAAACCTGGTAATAGGATTAATCGTTGCGACTCATTCTCGGTCAGCGTCATGTCATCACTAATCAAGCCTTTTCTTATCGCGTGATCATAAACTTCGTTGGCATCAATACCCGCGCCATCATCGGTGCAACGAATAAGCAGACGGTCATTATCACGATTGAATGATAGTGTGATTTCACCCGTTTCATTTTTCGCAGCCTCGAAACGGGTATGCGGTGTTTCAATACCGTGATCAACCGCGTTGCGAATCATATGCATCAGTGGTGCAACGAGTTGGTCAAGAATCTGACTATCAATTTGTACATGCTCGCCTTGTAGCGTGAGCTTGACCTTTTTACCCGTCGCTCTTGCTGCTTGGCGCACGATACGCTGAACACGACCAGCAATCGTTGAAACCGGCACCATTCGTGTTCGGATGATGGTATCTAGTGTTTCTTTTTGCAGACCGGTTTGCTGACTTTGAAGTTCTTGTAACTGCTGCACGTGGCGGTTCATGCTCCCTGATACTTCACTGACGTCCGCCGCCGCCTCATGCAATCGGGATAAGCTTGAGTCCAATTCGTTGTATCGATCCATTTCTAAGGTGTCGAATTTTTCATCGGCACGGACTAACTCAACTTGTTGGGCACTCATGGTATGCAAGTGTTGCTCAAGGTCGGCCATTACCCGCTCTAACGTCCGGTAGCGATCGCGACTTTGGCGAGATAGTTTTCGCAAGCTAAGCAGCTCTTCTTCCAACTGAGTGTTCAGCGTGGTGCTTTCGCCCGCTAAGCGGAACAAGCTATTGAGTAGACGCAGTGAAATAGAGAGCTGCGTGTCGTCTTCTACCGCCACTGCTTCTGTAGTGTTTGATGAGGTTGCTAACGGCGCTTCACTCTCGCTGCTACTTGCTTGCGCAGGTGATTCTTCAGAAGTATTGCGAGTATCAGCGCTGTTCGATTCTAGGTGGCTATCAACGGTTGGATCAGCGACAACACCAACAGCCTCGACATCTGCAGCTAAGCTTTCAGCCCCTTCAGTTTTAGCGTGATAATGCCAATCAAATATCTTCTGCAAATAATCGATCGCATTGTCTGGTGTGATATTTGACTCATCAATCACTTGCTCACACATGTCTGCCAAACAATCAGCAGCATCAAGCATGTCATCCCCTAACGCTTGCGAGGGTAACAACTGCGATTCCGTTAATATCTCTAAGATATCTTCGAGATAATGCGTCAGGTTAGCGATCCCAGGAATACCGGCCATATTCGCCAGCCCTTTAATGGTGTGCGCCGAACGCTGAGCTTCTAATAACCCGTGCAACTCTTGTTCTGAAACAATGGACTGTAGGTGAATGCTAAATTCATCAGACAGTTGGGGCAGTTCGTTTTTCAGCATCACCAACAAATCAGCATCAACGGCCTTCTCACGGGTTAAGCTAACATCCTCAACCCCTGCGGTTTTACGTTCGATAATACTTGGGTCTTTTACTGAAGCCAGCGCTAACAACCCCGTAATATACGCTGCCTGTTCTAGTGTCGGTCCACAACTCAATGCGGAGCAGCTGTCGACTAAAGTATCCCGCGCTGACTTTTCATCCATCGCATTAAAGTAGTCAACGGCACAGTCAATACAGTGAATGACTAAAGCAAGCTCCTTCACTTGAGTGTCTTTATCGGCTTGATCGACCCACTCAATATTTTTCAGT
>JBLXCH010000127.1:0-9311 GCA_048265065.1 Motiliproteus sp.
GCGACCGTTCGTCGGAACTTCAAAACAGAGGGGGTTGAAAAAAAATTTCCGCGACGGATCTTTATATTTGAGAACAAAAAAAAGCTGGTGATTTACTGGCAGTGGTTTGCGTCAGGTAAACGAAGATCTATCGGCTTCGGTCATTGCCATCTATAGAAAAGCTAAAAGCTTGTGTCGCCAGCAACGCCGCCTCCTAGGGATCGTCTTTTTTGCAGCCGAACGGCTGCGGCTTTAGATTTGATGACAAAAAACGTAAGAGGCATAATTTTTTTTGTTGACAGTGGCCGCGTCATGTGTATCAAGCTCTCCGGGCTGCTGAGTCTCTGTGCGTTTGCGCTTTACCAGTGTTCACTAGATCTCTGCTCTCAATCCTCCGTCCCTATTCCTGCCCGAACCTCGCTTCGCCTCGAACGGCTTAGCTTAGTCAGGCTCTCTGCGTGCCAATCTGGATAGGTTGTAGGTGCTTACTTTTGCGGCAGGTCTCTACAGGCATCGTGTTCTGCCTGGAATGCCTTTACCCAGGCGTTTGGTCTGGTTAATGTGTTTACCGACACACGCCATAGCTAATAAGACTCAGAACTACTAATGAGCCAGCTTTCGCAAAGGGCTGAGTAGTGGCAAGGAGTGGGTACGGAATGGACTGGGAATCGCTGCTAGACGAGCTGTGGCGTTACGCCTCATCGGATCCTGGAGAACTGGCGGCGAAGATTCGATCTTGCTTAAAAGGGCACTCCTCGGAAGGCCTGCTTCATGCTATCTCGCATTTGATTATTCAAGGGCAGCATGCCCCTGCGCGGGCGCTCCTTACCGAATTCCTGAAAAGTCATCAGTCAGCGGGTGATATCCAGCGCAGGCTTGAACTGATTCTTCACTTCAAAAAAAACCGCGTACCTCAGATGCTCTCGATCAAGAGCAAGCAACGTAGCAAAGAACTGCTCATCAAAGACGTCAACGACCTGGTCGCATCTGGCAAATTGCAGGCTGCTGAGTCGCTGCTCCTTGAAGCCATTGAAACGGTTGAAGAACCTGACTTCCTGAATCTTCTCAGCCGTGTGTACATGCTGCAACGCCGCCCTATAGATGGGGCAAAGGCCATGCAGCGGGCTCTCGTTCTGAAACGCCAACAGCAGGCCTTTGTCGAGATTGAGCCTGAAGAGTCGACCGACGACCTACCAACAGACAGTGACCTGGCATTCATCAATGACTCAGCTGAGCATCTGACAACCCTAGACAATCCATCAGCTCCGACCAACAAGGCGTTAACCGAGACCGTCGATGATTCGTTAACCTTCATTCAGAACACGGCTTCTCAATACCCCTCTTTGAAAACTGACGGCTGGTGGGAGGGCCAATCAGAGTCAACGCCATCTGAAGCTTCAACATTCCTCGATAAGCCCGGAGCAATTGACGCACCTGTTACGGTTCCAGCTGCTACAGGCGACTCCTCCGATGAGCATACGGCTAAGGATGAGAACGCCAATTCCCCCACGAAAAGCATTCTCAAACTTGCGCATCCACGGAAGGAGACGGAGGCTGAAGAAGGGGTAGCCAAGGTCAAGATCTTCAACAAATCAGGGCGATCACTAATTTCCGTCCAACTAACTGATTTGGAGGTTGAAGAGTCACCGAGCTCTGTTGAATCGCTATCAAAGCTAGACGATTCAGCAGCGACATCGTCACCCCCGGAGGTTCATCCTTCTAAAACTCAACCTCACGACCAAATATCTGATGAAAATGATGAGGACGACGATGCTGAAGACCTCGCGCTGACTGATCTAGATTTAAATATCCCAGCTTCACCCCAGCTGCATTTGGGACTTGAAGATCCGGAAGACCCCATCGACTTCGATCATGACTTACAGGATCTGTCGATTTACGAGCTTGGGACTGAGCAGGAAGACGGCAACCAGAATGATGTCGACGACTTCCGTGACCTGGATGACGACTATGCGGCCTACGCTTTTGACCCAGATGAAATCTTCGACGGTGAGGAAGCTTCCACTGCCGAACCCGAAGACTGGCTTACAGGCAAAATATCTCGCGAAGACCGTGCCCTCCAGAAAGCCGCTGAGCTGATCGGAAAGGCAAACTGGCCACTCAGCACACTGCCTCTGATCCAACAAATTTTCGTCATGAGTGGCTGGGGACAGGCTCGCCTAGCCCTTGAGAGAGAAATCGATAAAGGGCTCACCCCTGACGAGTTAATCCTGGCTGCTCATATCAAAGTGATCTGGTCTGAAAACGACATCTACTGGATCGCGTTTGATAAAACCGGCAGTAGCCGCCTTTCCCACTACGTACTGTCATGGCCGACAGCGTTGCTGATCGTCCGCTCTTTTGAGTCTCTGCCTCAGGTGGAGGAAATCGAGGTCTTCCTCGAAAACCTCTTTACATCTTGGTACGAGAACATTGCCTTGCGCCGCGCATTTAAAGCCTTTGGCAGGTATCTATGGTTCCGTTTTGCCAACCTAGAAGGTTGCTTACCTGCCAATCAGCCCTTTGACTTCTGCGACCCTCACGAACTGCCTGCCGAGGAATACAGCGACCTGGGTCTATGCGACTCGCTGGAGTACGAGAAAACCATGATCCTTAGGGCCTATGGCGTATTTCAAACCAAGCACCCGCAGGAGCCCGGTTGCTACTTCAGTGACAAGCCGCCAGTAGTAGAAGCGCCGTCGGTCAATGCGGAAAAGCGCTCGAAGAGACAGCCTGAAGACGCTGAAATGCCTAGCGACATTGAGACCGAGGAAGAGAGCAGTGGCGATGATGCTGATGAAGCACTGCCTCAATGGTCAGCAGCGCCGCTAGCATCTGCCTTACACGCACAGAATACCGACCAACCCTCGCCAAGCATTGAGCCGTAAGGATAAAGGACTAGCCCATGAAGCCCCTCAGACTTACCCACGTTCCAGGTTGCTGGGTCAGCCAAACATTACCAAGCGGCCAGAGTGAACGCCGGGGCATCGTCAAAATGGCCATTGCTAAAGAGTCCGAAGATCAGCTTCAGGTTCACTGGTTCAGTCCGGAGAAGAAGCTGACTTATGTCGATGCATCTGCCGTGCGCTCGGGCTTTCAAAATGGCATGGACGTGGTCGACGAAACCCCTGGTAGCGGCGTTCGCTCACTAGGGCAGGGCGTCATTATGCAGCAGCGTACCTTGGCAGGCAGCGAGCAAGTGTTGGTCGATTTTCCTGAGCGTGGTGAGCGCCATTGGCTGCCCTATCAATATCTGCGTCAGGTGAAAGGCGTTAAACATCGCTTTGTCACCGCCAGCAAAGGTGAAACGGTTGATGCTGAACGCATGCGCCTGCGGATGCTGGCCCATGCCATCAAAGTATGGAATGAAAACACTGGCGCCCTTTCTCACCTTGAGATTGAGCCGCTTCCTCATCAGATTCACTTGGTGCACCACATCCTCGCATCCGGCAACTTCAACTGGTTGATCGCAGACGATGTGGGCCTTGGTAAGACCATCGAGACTGGCATGCTTCTGCATGCACTGCGACAACGCGATCTGGTCAAACGCATCCTGCTGATCACGCCCGCAGGCCTGACCAAGCAATGGCAGGAAGAGCTGTATCACAAGTTCAAGATCGAAGACTTCGAGATCTATGGCGAGGATTTTTTCATCAATGAGCCCCGCCAATGGAAGATGCACGACTGTGTCATCGGCTCCATGGATCGACTCAAGCAGGAAGGTCACCTGGAGAGCCTGCTCCAGGCAGAGCCTTGGGATCTTGTGATATTTGACGAAGGCCATCGACTCAGTCGGCGCCAGTACGGGCAAAAGCTGGACAGCTCTGAGCGCTATGACCTGGCGAAAAACCTACGCAGCCAAACCAAGCACATGCTCTTGCTGAGTGCGACCCCTCACCAGGGCATGCAAGACAAGTTTGTTGCTCTGCTGGAATTGCTTCGCCCCGAGCGACGCACCGATCTTATGGCACTCAACATCAAGCCAGAAATCCTGCATGACATGGTGTTCCGCAACCACAAGGCCGATGTGACGGATGCAGAAGGGAACTTCATTTTCCAAGGCAAAATAACCAGTGCCTTGCAGGTACCCAGCAGTACGGAATCCATCGAGTTCGATAAAACCCTTCAGGACTATCTGCGCAAAGGCTATGACGCAGGCGAAGCACTGGGGCGCACCGGTAACGCCATTGGCTTTGTGATGACCGTCTACCGCAAGCTGGCGGCGTCTAGTGCAGCGGCTATTCACCGGGCGTTGTGCAACCGCCTTCAGCGCCTGCTCGACGACGAGGCCAACGGGCTCTCAGATGAAGAGCCCAGAGACCAGCGTTACCTGGGTGAGTGGGAAGAACAGTTCACCAGTGATGCCCGCGAATTCTTCGCTGGTGAAGTGCAGCTGCTTAAAGACCTGATTGCCGAAGCAGCTGCCCTGAGAGCAAACGACCTCAAACTGAAGCTGTTTATCGAAGACATCATCGGCAAGATCCACGCCGCCAATGCCGACGAGAAGGTGCTGATCTTTACCGAATACCGCACCACTCAAAACTACCTGCGCGAAGCACTGGCTGACCACTATGGCAGCGACCAAGTCGAGCTCATCAATGGCTCCATGCAACATGCTGAGCGACGTGAGGCCATCAAGCGTTTCGAGGAGCAAGGTCGCTTTCTGATTTCGACCGAGGCAGGCGGGGAAGGCATCAACCTTCAGAGCAAATGCCACGTCATGGTCAACTATGACCTGCCCTGGAACCCCATGCGCCTCGTACAGCGCATTGGCCGCCTGTATCGCTATGGACAGAAGAAGAAAGTGGTCGTGTTCAACATCCAGCAAACCGACAGCCTGGATCAGAACATCGTCGACCTGATGTATGAGCGAATCGACAGCGTGGTGACCGATCTCGCCGAGGTTCAGCGGCATGAGTTCAACGAAGGTCTGAAGGATGAAATCCTAGGCGAGCTGGCCGAGCTAATCGACGTAGAAGATATCCTGCAACAGGCGACAAAACTCGGCATAGACCGTACCCGTGAGCGCATCGACGAAGCGCTGAAGCAGGCTCGTACTGCTGCCGCTAAACAACGAGAGCTATTTGCCCATGCCGCCACCAGCGACCCCAATGAGCTACGCGACGAGCTCGAAATCACCGTCGAGCATCTCTACAGCTTCGTCCTTGGGATGTTCGATCAACTGGGCATCGAGGTCGCGGAGCGCAGCCATAAAGAGCGGCTTTTGCGTATTCGATTGTCCGAGCAGGTGATGCGCGACATGGGGCTTTCCCCCAAAGCCTCTCAGCGTATGGACGTGACCTTGGATCGCATGCTGGCCGCAAACCGCCCTGACACCCACATGCTCGACCTCAACTCCAAGCTGATGCAGTACCTGCTGGGTAAAGCCTGTGAGCACGACTTCGGTGGTTTGGCTGCAATGCTCAAAGCGCCAGAACTCGGCGAGGGGGCAATACTTGGAGCCATGCTGCGCTGGCAAGGCCCACAGGGCAAACGCATGCGGCAGGAGTTTGTAGCCATTCAGGTTAACGACGGCAAAGCCAAACTGAACCCTGCAAAAGCCAGCCAATGGCTGCTGACACCTGCCGAGCACAGCACCCTGAATCCCGACACTGAAGCCTCCAAATTGCTGTTCAAAGCCGCAGAAGAAATGGCTAACCAGCGACTGGCTGATGCCAGTAACCGCAACCTGATACCCGAGAATTTGGACTGGGCTGCCGCAGGCTGGACGCAGCAGCACTGAGTTCGCACACTTTAGGCCTAAGCGCCGCCCCGTTTTAGTTAAGGAAGAACCCCATGAGTCAACACGACGCCAACCTGCACGACCTGATCCTTCAATTACTCCCGAAGGACGGCAGCAGCATCGGCAATATCAAGCTTCAGCAGCAGCTGACAGAAGCGGCAGCGTTCAGCTTCAGCGAAGAGGACTACTGGCGCGTTCGCGATACCTTGATTGCCGATGGTGTGCTGGGCAAGGGCCAAGGTCGTGGTGGCTCAGTATTTTTGGCGCAACCTTCATCTCTGGCAGACCAGGTACTGGCCAAACATCGCCCACAGCCTGAAGACAACCAGACGACCTCGGATTCCGGTCTGGGCGCAGACCCTTACGCCACCTATCAGTACGACACCAAGGCCACCAGTCGCCCCGATGTCGGCGTGCAAGAACAGTTCAATGCCAGAAAGCCGCCCAAGCAGTACCGCTACGACTCCAGCCTGGCACCCGAGCTGTGCTGGGATGAGAACGCCGAGCGTGACTTTGCTGAATGGCTGCTCAACCTGGTGGCAGAAGCCGCAGAAAAAGGCGAAGCCAGCGTCTTTACCGAAGAGTATGTGTGGAAAGGCAATGGTGAGCGCTTTAACAGCCTGAGCCAATGCGTGGCGCGCCTCAAGAGCCTGACCCAACCCTTCCTCAACTGGGCAGGCAAAGCTGAACGCCAGCAAATCAGCGTGCCCACTGTGCCGCTCTTTGTCCACGAGCGGCATTCGACGCAGAACATCCTAAAGACGCTCGAATCGCACCGGGCGGCGGGCACCATGCTCGATTTGTTTGGCGACAACGCCGACAAGGACATTGCCGACCAACTCGATGCCTACACCCATAAGGAACAATGGGCCAACCGCCTGATCCTGGGTGACTCCCTGCAAGTGATGAACTCCTTGCTGGAGTATGAAGGGATGGGTGGGCAGGTGCAGATGATATTTATAGACCCGCCCTATGGAGTTAAGTTCGGATCAAATTTTCAGCCTTTTGTAAGAGATAAGAAGGTAAAGGATAATCACGGAAAAGATGAGTATATGATCCGTGAACCAGAGATGGTTAAGGCTTATAGAGACACTTGGCAGCTAGGTCTCCACTCCTACCTAGCATACCTAAAGGATCGCGTACTTCTCTCCAAAGAACTACTCTCCGAAAGTGGAAGTATTTTCATCCAAATTTCTGATGAAAATGTTCACCACGTAAGAGAGGTTTTAGATGAGGTTTTTGGCCGACATAACTTTATATCTCAGATTTCTTTCCAAACCACATCAGGATTTGATTCCAAAACGCTACCCACTCTAGGTGACTATCTGATTTGGTATGCAAAAAATAAAGATACCATCAAATACAATAAGCTATATCAAAACCAAGAAGTCATTCCTGGCGAAGGTAATGCAAGATGGGTTTTGCTTCCTGATGGGACGTATAGGGGGGTATCCGCATCAGAAAAAAGAGGCGAGTCTCCTTTGCCTGAGGATGCACGGCTTTATAAACCTGACAACATACAATCTCAAGGTGCCTCTAAAGAGCCTCAGCCGTTTGAGTATAAGGGTAAGAAGTACCTTCCCGGCAGCAATTCTCACTGGAAAGCTAGCTGGCCTGATGGGATGAATAGTCTAGCTGATGCCGGACGAATTCATGTAGCCAAGAACAGCATTCAATACGTCAGATTTGCCGACGATTTCCCTTATCAACAAATTGGAAACATTTGGACTGACACGCTAACTGGTAGTTTTACAGATGAAAAATTATATGTAGTTCAAACCAGCGTAAAAGTAATTGAACGCTGCATGATGATGGTCACTGATCCCGGCGATTTAGTTTTTGACCCCACGTGCGGATCTGGATCAACCGCATATGTTGCTGAGTCTCTTGGCCGCCGCTGGATTACATGTGACACTTCTCGTGTGCCTCTCGCATTGGCCCGTCAACGGCTTCTAACTGCTACATTCCCATGGTTCGAACTTAAAGACCCAGCTCGTGGCCCATCTAGCGGATTTATTTATAAAAGAAAACAAAACCGCAAGGGAGAGGAAGTAGGTGGATTGGTTCCTCGCATCACTCTGAAATCAATTGCCAATAATGAAGAACCAGAGACGGTCACCCTAGTAGACCGCCCTGAAGTAAATACCACGACGACACGTGTCTGCGGCCCCTTCACCGTCGAAGCCACCATCCAAGCCGCTCACTCCCTCGAAGTGGAAGGTGCCACCCAGGCAGCGGAGCAAGCCGCTGGCTACAACGCCCGCAGCTATCTGGATCGCATGATCGATATTCTGCGTCGCAGCCATAACCTGCGCCTGCCAGGTAATCGCAGCCTAAAGCTGGAGCAGGTTCGCGTGCTGGATAATGACTTCCTGCACGCCGAAGCGGTGGACGAGCAGGAACAGCGTATCGCTATCGTCTTTGGCCCTGAGGACGGTGCGATTAGCTCCGACCAGGTGTTCGAAGCCGCCAGTGAGGCGTACTTCCTCAAATACAGCCAGCTGTTTTTCTTTGGTTTTGCGATCCAAGCCAAGGCACGTGAGCTGGTGGATGACCGTAAACGCCTGCGTTTGCCTTGCACCTACATCAGCGTGACGCCCGATGTGGCCATGGATGACCTACTCAAAACCAGCCACACCGATCAGCTGTTCTCCATTACCGGCTTGCCGGATGCCCGAATTACGTCTGCTGGCCTGCGTGATGACGGCAAGGCGCTTTATCAGGTTGAACTACTAGGGCTGGATACCTTCCGCCCTGACACCATGGCGACTGAATCGGTTGAGCCGGAAAACCTGCCGTGCTGGATGCTCGATACCAGCTACAACGGCATGGCCTTCTGTGCCAGCCAGGTGTTTTTCCCGCGTACCGGTGCCTGGGACAACCTGCAAAAGTCACTCAAGGGCCAATTCAACGAAAGCGTATGGGAGCATTTGGCCGGCACTACCAGTGAGCCCTTCGTTGCAGACAGCAAAGGCCAGATCGCTATCAAGGTGATCGATGAGCGCGGTAACGAGTTGATGCGCGTATTGAACGTGGCGGAGGCGGAGTAATGACCGGACGTACCGCCGTACCGGTCAGCGAAGTACCGGAACCTATTATCAACTCACCTTACGTGGAGCCGACTCACCACTGGCAAGTGGCTGTCGGTAAATCACCCGTCAAGGCAGAAGGCCGTCGCCCGGCTTACTACTTCTACCGGGTACCAGAAGGTGCCGGCACAGGTCGCAAGAACAAACGCCAGGCCGAACTGCTCGGTGAAACCGACGTTGGCTCCCAGGAAGAGCTGGGGCAGGTCAACCTGATCCGCCAGCGCCTGAATGAATGGCGAGCGGGTAAGTTGACTGGCACCCCTTATGACGGTGCCTCTCGGGTCACCAAAGAGCTGATTGAGCTGTGGCGTTCTGAAGATCGCGGGCAGCGCCTGTTCTTTGCCCAGATTGAAGCCGCAGAAACCATCATTTTTCTGGTGGAGGCCGCTGAGGTCTACAAAAAGGGCCTCCTTGGTATCCCCAAAGACGAGCCAGGCCCAGAAGGTAAAGCCAAAGGGCTGCGCGCCTTCACGCGTTACGCGAGCAAGATGGCAACCGGCTCC
>JBLXCH010000128.1:0-9277 GCA_048265065.1 Motiliproteus sp.
GAATTATATTAAGGTGATTTAACGTAATTCACCCCTTCACTAAAAATAATAAGTAACGAACCATGAGCCATTCGGGTTCCAACCAAGATCGAGGGCCTGCGCTGGTCTATGTTTCAAGCAGGCGCTATATCTACCTCGGGCGCACCCAGTTGCGCATCAGGGATTTGCATTCGGCCGCTTCGTCATTATTGGTTTGTCTTGAAGGGTCTGTGAGATTTCAGGTACCGGGCGACGACCACTGGACAAGGGCCAAGAGCATTCTCATTCCGGCGGGTACCCGGATCAGCATAGAGAACCAGGGAGGCGTGATATCGGCCTGCTACCTGGACGCAACGAAGCCGGACTTTCAGGTGTTGAGGCGCCGAATGGCATCGATCATGTCAGGGGTTTACTACAACCTCGTGGGCGAGAACCTTTTCGCGGAAAATCTCGTTCGGCTGCGCCATGACGCGCCGGATTTCGCCGAGGCCCAGCGTCGCATGGAGGCGCTGATCCATGACAGTTCAAACGCCAGCATGGCAACCACCGATCCTCGGATCACCTACGTAATCGAGCGGCTCAGGGATACCGCCTCACTGAATATTTCGGTCAGCGCGCTGGCAAGCGAGGTCGGCCTGTCGGAATCGGGTTTGATACGGCTGTTCAGCCTGCACGTCGGAACGCCACTGCGCAGGCATCGCCTGTGGTACAGGCTGATCGAGTTCGTCACGTTGACGCTGTCTGGTGTGCCCACCGCCTCGGCAATCAAGCAGGCGGGCTTTACCGACGCCTCGCATCTGTCTCGGTGCTATAGCGGTTTCTTCGGAGTCAACCTGTCCTATGCCTTCTCGAAAAGCGTCAACGCCAGATATATCGTCGAAAAGCCCCTCGCACGGCTGCGCCATCCCTCCCGTTAGAAAGACTCTCGCGCACCTGGCGCTGCCCCTTTTTTGCCCGGTTGACGGCCGACGTATCGCTTATGCGTACAGTCGAAGCTAGCCACTCTCGCGCTCGATGCAGCAGCCGATGATCTGCTTGCACGTCAGAAAACGTAACGAGTCTGACGCCGCTGCCACGGGCGAGCGACAGGAAGCGGTGCATCACCGACCATGCGTTGGGGGTGTGCAGTGATAGGAGCCTGGACTGGCGGAGCGACAAAATCCGAATGGCTCTCGTTAGCCGTAGCGCTGACGGTCAGGCCGAATATGACAAAAGCAGATTTGATATTTGGCATCTGAAATCCTTTTCAGAAAGCTGAGAACAAGCCTGCAAGCAGGTATGAAGACGCCGAGGCACTTCTTATCCCGGATGCAGCTCACCCTCACGAAGGAATGGGTAGCAGAACCAGAAAACAAAAAGCCCCGTAATTCATTCATTACAGGGCTTTTTAATAGTGGCGGAGAGATAGGGACCCTCCGCCAAAATTGATAGAACCCCTATGATTCGGTGTCTCTGGGCAGCACAACCCATTTTGGATAGAGTGCCTGGGTAGAAACCAGGAGTCATTGTATGGCTGATCATCTGATCCTTAAAGGGGGAACGTGGCATGTCCGCTTGGATATTCCTCAGGACGTCCGCTGGCACGAGTTATATCGAGGAAAACGCGTTCTGACGAAAACGTTAAAGACGGGGAATCGCCAACTCGCTAAGGAAGCCAGTCACGCGATTCTCGGCGAATGGCAACGTACCTTCAGAGAAATCAGAAACAAGAAGCTGTCGCCCACCTGGAAGATTGCAGCAGAACAAATCGCAGCCGAATACAAAGATGCGATTATCAGGGCAGACACCGAAGCAGACAGAGAAAATGCAAAAGATAAACGATCAATCGGTGTCGCTCAGATAATTAGGGATTATTGGCTCGCTGATGACGATGAAGCGCTCACAGAGCTGGGCGAGATAGCAGTTAAATTCCAGCGCCCCAAAATGGCGATTAGCGACACGCTAATAGAAAATTTCAGGACAGAACAAACAAAACTAGTAATTGCGAAAACTGCATCAGCCCAAGCAGCGAACATCAAGAAATTTGCACGATATTTATCGACATCCTCGCTATCTCTTGACCACAGCTCAGTGCGCAGCTACTTAGATAGCCTAACCAGCTCAAAAAAAACCAAACAAAATATACTATTTGCCGGAAACTCATTCTGGAAGTTCCTAGTAAAAAGAGACCCAGGATTAAAAAATATTCCAAACCCATTTAAAGATCACGAACTCCCGGCAACCCCTAAAGGAAAGCGTAAAAATAACAGCTACCGCCCCTTTGAAAGAAATGATATCGAAAAGCTTTACAGAGCCGCCATCGAACAAAATGACACGACGCTAGCTGCACTAATAAAACTTGGCGCCTACACCGGCTGTAGAATTGAAGAACTTTGTCAATTAACGCCAAGCCGAATAAAAAAAGAATACATAGAAATAACCGACGCAAAAACGGAAGCTGGAAACCGGCAAATACCCATACACAAAAATATACTCAGACTTTTGTCCGAACTAACAAAACAGAGCAAAGACGGATTCCTGATACCTAGCAGCGGAAAAAACAAATACGGAGTACGCTCGGACCCATTATCGAAACGATTTGGCCGCTTGAAAACAAAGCTTGGATACGACACCAAATATGTATTCCACAGCATTCGAAAAACTACAGCGACCATGCTTGAGCATACCGGCGCCCCTCCCCTTGTAATCATTGCCATTATGGGCCACGAGACAAAGCAAATAACATTCGATATTTACTCTGCAGGACCCAGCCTTGATCAAAAGCGGGCCGCAATTGACAAGCTTGAATTTGATATAAACTAAAACCGCAAGGACACAATTGTATCAAACTAAATTTTTCAGATCAGTTTAAAAATCGAAGACTCTGCAGTTATTCTTGAGGGGTGAGCATACATTCACCCCTTTGCAACGCCTTGGAACGCTCATCCATTTCACTGCTAGCACACTTCGACTTACAACCGCATCGATTCCACCACAAGCTAACAACCATGCGGGCACGAAGGAGTTTTCGCAGCGGGATAATTATTTCTCTTTTTAAAGACTTTAAGAATTCAGAAACCCAACCCTAGACAACAAACATCTAGGCAATGCTAAGGTCACGGGAAATGGCAACGCAGAGGACATGACATGAAATAGAAAAATGAAAGAATACAAGTTAGGAAAATACAAAGGTAAGAAAATAAACTGCAGCGAAACACGACCCAGCAAAGAAAAACAAATCGAAGAGCTGTATGTATTGAGCAATCTTAGTGACACGGTATTCAAGCAACCCCTGGGATTCCATCTCAGAGTGAGACTGAGCAATAACACCTCCATGGCATTATTCAGCGCCCTGCTAAAAAAGCATTTCAGCAAGCAGGGCTATTTACCCCTTAGGTATACAGTAAAAGAAAAAGACAAAACCGGCTTTCATTACCACATTGCCATCGTCATTGAAGGCAAAAAAAATAAAAAAACGATAATCTCAAATCTACTAGCGAAACTAAAGCGAGCTGGAAAATTAAACGACTACGACCTGATATCTCCCACCGCATTTCCATTCGGACACCCCTTACAGCGCCAAGAAGATAAAGATGCATTTTTTGAATGGGTATCATATCTGGCGAAAACACGAACTAAGATCGATGGTATCCAAAGCAGCTCACCCAGCAAAGAGCTGGCAACACTCATTAAAAAATGGAAGAGAGAAGGGAAACCAGACCTAAGCGAAGCCGACGAAAGCGGCACTTACAATATTTCTGCTTTTTTTCGAGGCGACTGCGATGTTGGCTTGGCAGGCAAGCAGGTAAATTATATAAAAACAAAACAATTATCCGCAGCCAAGCAAGAGCATAGCCCCTAGACGGCCTGGAACGAGCTAGGACGCACGAGACAGCACCACCCAATGGCAACCTACAGCCACAAACAACAAATCGCCCATACGGGCCCGTGATGCGTTATGGATAAGTATAAAAAAAGGAGCTTTCCAGCTCCTTTTTTAAATTTTTAAAGCTTATGCAGGCAACGCATTGGTTGCCAGCGGCTCGCTATAGTCTGCACTTTCGATTTCACGTTTAACCCGCATCGGGTCTGCCATCCACTTAATCACTACATCTCCTGCGCCGCGCCCTGTGACGACGACCGTACCAAACCCAAGAATACGGCCAATGATCCCTTGCTTGATCACAATCGATTCAATGGCATTCAGTCTCATCTCATCCGTCTTACGAGAAATAATGCCGTGTTTGAAAATCACGCGTTTATTTGTCACGCCTTGCTCGGTGAATCTCCAAGAAAGCCAAACCAGCACTGCGGGTATTAGCCAGATTCCTGCTGTGAACAAAGCAAAAACAAAGTGAAGCGCAACCACCACTTTGACCATCCAGTGATGTTGGAAGATTTCTTTGATTGTCTCGCCTTTTGAAAGCGACTGCTCGATGTATGCCATGCCCTACCCTCCCTGTGAAATGGCCCTTTGCCATACAGAAAGGATACCCAAGGCCGACCAGATTTGCCATCTGACGGAACGGATCAAAAACGACCGTTTTTGACGCTACCAACTAGCTCATACAAATCGGTATCGGAAATTAGGGCTTGAAGTTTTGAACCCACGGACAATAATGACACTACCTTTTTGAGCAGAGATACCGGTATGAGTCGTGTCTTCCTGTACGCCCGAGTATCCACATCCGATCAAACCACTGCAAACCAACTGCACGAGGTAAGAGCTGCGGGGTTCGACATCAAGCCTGCCAGGGTTGTTGAAGAACAGATAAGCGGCAGCATCCCATCGTCGGACCGAAAGGGATTCCTGAGCCTTCTGGCCAAGATGGAAGAAGATGATGTTCTAGTCGTCACGAAGCTTGATCGATTAGGGAGAAACGCCATGGACGTGCGCGCAACAATCGAGACGCTGCATTCCAAAGGCATCAGGGTGCATTGTCTTGCGTTGGGTGGCGTAGACCTCACTTCAGCGGCGGGGAAAATGACAATGCAGGTACTCGGCGCCGTTGCCGAGTTTGAACGTGATCTATTGATTGAGCGAACTCAAGCCGGGTTGCAACGCGCAAAGGCCACAGGCACAAAGCTTGGAAGACCGAAAGCCGCATCGCCTGAATCGGTGCAGCAGCTCAAGGCGACAGGACTTTCCCAATCAAAGGTTGCCAGTCAGCTAGGTGTCAGCCTGTCGACCGTAAAGCGATTGTGGGTAAATGCAGTACAAAAATGAGTCCCACTACCCAGGGAGATTAATATTGGACAGTGTCTAAATCTGCACTAGGGAAATGAGTACTCGAAACGCTACGAAATCCCTAAAGAAATGATTAACTATCTAATGCATCAACAAGCATCCGCACCCCATAGACCCTACGGCGCACGTTAATATCTGCATGCCGGAGCTTGCTGGCTATTGCGTTTTCAAAGTCATTCATTTTCTTTGAAATCCTCGCATCGAGCTCGGCGATCACCTGCCGTCCCGTGCAGAACCGAAATGCCTTGCCCCACCCCCAAACAATATTATTGATATTAACAATAGCTTGAGCATAACACCCTGCTCCAACCCCGCCACCCTTACATGCCATAGCTGCAAGGGCACACGACAACCTAATCTCGGCATCAATCTTTTCTAACAATCTAATTCGAGCCGATTTAGACGGCTGCACTAAGCCAGGCTTTACATAACACCCAAGAAAATCAAACCCATCACGAACCGCCCCTCTGCTAGCTTTCTCCGGATCATCATCAGGAGAATAAACTTGTAGTCCTTGGCGGGCCAAAATCGCCTTGGCAGCTCGAAAACCTTTCATTGTAAGTTTTTCACTTGCAGCCATGATCACGAAGTCGTCAATATATCGAATACATACTAAGTCAGCGGAATTCATCTCCCTATCAAATTCTGCCAAACAAATATTTGCAATGAGGGGCGACAGCGGCGAGCCCTGCGCAACGCCGTCATGCGACAAGGGGAAAATGGAGTCCAATCCGCTGCGCTGTAAATCTGTCAAATTACCTAAACTCGTTTCAATAGCAGAAGCGAAAAGATTAACCATATCCACATCTTCGATATGGGTAGCTAGTACACCAACAACTTTGGCACGCTGAACCTTCGTAAAAAAGCTCGGGATATCTGAACGAACGTAATATTTCGCACCGGAAGCAAATGACGCGTTAATCGCACCAATCGCTTGGGCCACATTCTTCCCTTTTATTCCACCAAAACTTGTTGGAATATTCATGACATCCCGGACGTAGGATACGTTTTCTTGCAGTACATCTAGAATAGCACGCTGGACAATTCTATTTGTAATAGGCGCAATAACCAAAGGCCGCGCAACTTTTCCAGGGCGAGCTTTGGCGATTCCATGCTGGGGCAGGAATTGAAATGTCTTCTTTTGCAACTTAGATTGGATTAGCTTTAGCTGTCGAATGGCATCCGCATCAAACTCAATCGCTTCATTACGAATTGTGATTGATGAGGACTGCATGCAACTGGTTCGGACTACCCTCCAGGCGGAGGAAAGCGTTTTCATCAGCCGAACCTGCCGGTACAGATCAATCATCCTTGAATACCTCTGTGTGTTGGGGCTCATCAGTAAACCTGCCCCAACTGCTACAACGGAGTCTCAGCCTTCGAGTGACCGTGATCCATGCACAGCGATCATCGAATCGACCCGGACAGCGCCATCGAGATTGACGACCCTGCCGCTCGGCAAACTGGTTTCGACACCGCTCGGCGGTTCGACCAGCAAGCAAGCCAGGCAGAAACAAGCGTAACACAAGATATAGGTGAGAACGAAGAAAATGACACATCATCATGGGCCATAGTCGGGCCAGCGATAAAGCCAAGCTGAGGCGATCATAATCCGCTGTCACAGCACGACTCGGCGTAAACCTTTCCACCGTGTCAAAGCGACCAGCCACGAGGTTCTACAAGGCTCCTGACGCGGTTTTTCTTCTTATGGGGTACCACCGAAAAGGGCAGGCGATGAAAGCTTTGATATAACGCATTGCAGCCCCTCCAATCCATCAAACGGTGACCGGAAGGACAAAAAGGTAGGACAAAGATTGTGAATCACGGAGAGGAAGGTAACCCAGATGTACTGCTGGGGAATCAGTTTCGAGGGGCGCAAGCGGCTCGGAATTCAATCAGTCAGCGTTAATGCCTACTCAAAGTCATCTACCCTAACTTGTAAACTCACTGCCCATCATCCAGGGCATTTATATAATCAGCAATTATGTCACCATGACAAGCAGCAGGCTTACAGTGACATGCAATCACCTTCCCCTTCAGCTTTGATATATTCTCATCAAAGCTATCGGAAACCTTAAGAAATCCACGCTGGAAATCATATGCAAATTTCCTAATTACTTCCTCTCGATCACCGTCTACTCCAATCTGGTATGGATTCCCCCATATCGTTCCGCGCCCAACATAAACATCGTACGGTTCGCCTCGATCTTTATTAACCACAAGAGTGAGTTCAAGCGGGACAACACGACATGGAGTTTTCGCAGAGCTAATTATACTACGCAGCTCTGCATAACATCCCCGATCCTCGAAAAGAATGGCGTGAGTGGATCGCTCAACACATTCCAATCCGCTAGAAAGAATTGTCCACCCACACCGAATATTATTGGCATACTTTTCAACAAACCCATTTGCATCATCAAAGCATAAAATTTCAAACCTATCGGAGTTACTTGTATAGTAATCAACCTTGCGTTTGAACTTCTCATAGCAAAGAAAGCCCGCCGGGTAAGCTATGAGAATGCGCTTCGAGTCCGTCATACCAGATGCTTTATTTCAGTTTCACTTTCAGACCACTGCGACTTTAAATACTCTGCAACCAATCGCCTATGACATTGATGCGGCTGATGTTCACTGCATAAGAGACAACCTTGATCGATGACCTCAGGCCTAACATGCTTTTCGATATTGCGCTTGGCCATCAAGTTCAGAAACTTGTCCTCATATTGCTGCCAAGTTATCTCTTTCTTCTGATATGGCGAGAGGATATCTTTGGTCGGAGCCAACTCCGGGAGATGGACATAATCGACATCACACAGCTCTTTCAAGAAGTATTTCAGATCATCTTTTTTTGCAAAACCTGACAACTGGGAAACATTGTTTAATCTAACATCAACAACACGCTTCGCCCCAGAAATTTTTATCAATGAAAAAAAGCGCTCCGCCTTCTTTTCTGTAAACCCTATCGTGATAATTTTCATGCGTTACTCGCAAAATACTGCCGCCACCAATTTATATGCATACCCATTGAAGGTCTCACCGAGGCTAATAGTAAAGTAGGCCATATCATTGGCGAAATACTCTCCATTTGGCTGCGCTTTGTAAAATTGCTCGACGGCTGGATCAGTAATCTTCAAAGAGTAGGGCTGGCCATTATATGTGAATCTAGCTCTCACACTTCTCTTAGGGTCACCGAATGCAGCCCCTTCGGCATCAACGGTAATCCGGACACTTTGTGGTCGTATGAGAAAAAGTGTCTGACGCGGCGCCGTGAGGCTACTCTCTGGAACACGATCATTACGCCCTGACGTGCTGTGGTATCCGTTTTCCCACAAAGCACTAGGGGTATCAACAAGGCCAGCCAAATCAGCGACATCGACCCTCCCGACCTTTTCCCAATACACAGTGTCGTCAATGACATGGTTTTCGCGCTGAAAGTTCGGGGCTTGCGGGGCAGTGAAAGTGATGTCAATGACATCGAGCTTTTGAGCCGTTTCTCCATTTTGATACTCCCGGTCACGCTCGGTAATCTCGTGACTTTGGGTGGTACCTATGGGGCGTATCCACGAACCAATATGCTGCCCTGCTGTGACTTTGCCGGCAATGCAGCGACCGCTCAGCTTTCGAGAGTTGGCCAAGCAAACAATCTGGATTGTGTATGGCATTTCATGCTCCTTCCATGATGGCAATGCGCCACACAATCCTCTCCTGTAAAGCCTTCGTTAGGCAAGCCTACCCACCCGCGCTGCGCTCATGCAGGACACGGACAGCAATTGAAGCAATGGTTCGAATTATCGATGCGAAAACTCAGGGATGAGCCGACCGGCGGGAAGATTCGCGCTGGGTAGAAATGCTGGGTAGAACCAGAAAAGAAAAAGCCCCGTAACTCATTGAATTACAGGGCTTTTTTAATGGTGGCGGAGAGATAGGGATTTGAACCCTAGGTACCCGCGAGGGTACAACGGATTTCGAATCCGTCCCGTTCGGCCACTCCGGCATCTCTCCAGCGGCGCGCATCATAGCAGCTGGAGCAGGTTTGTCGAACCCCAACTGCATAGATTTTTTACCGTTTTC
>JBLXCH010000129.1:0-9244 GCA_048265065.1 Motiliproteus sp.
GGAGCTGTTTGTCAGTAGCATCACAGGGAAGGGCAGCCGTATCAGTAGACAATGAGAACTGTTGGTGTACCGGATTCCAGTGGTTGATAGGCCCCACATTACAAATTCCGACGGTTTTGGGTCCTGGAACCGACTAATCGCAACTGTTGGACGTTAACTGAACAGTAGGTCATGTTTGTCGCTTTCGACCCAAAGCGGACATTGGTGAATTGAGAAATAGGTATAAATTTGTTGATGAATGGAAGACATGACGCAACTCCTGGCTGTTCTAGGAGGCTTTTATTGTTAAATCTATGGAAAATGCGGTTGCAACCCAATGGGAACTTGGCTTCTATCCACAGGTAGAGAGTTTCAGAGAGAGAAGTCTTACAGCGCTATGTGGTTAACGAACGTATTTTATAAGAACCGCTCTATCCGATAATGATTCGGTACAACAGTAGGAAAAGTTGCAGTAAACCACGAGTAATCAATTCAATCGTAGCTTACTGTTTTTATTAAACCGGCGGGGTAATACATGAAACAGGGGCTATGTTCGGTATAAATGTTGAAAATTGAGTTCGTCACCGTAACACCATGATTTTGATGGCAGCGATTACAAGCCATGCTACATGGAATCAATGATTTACGTGGCATCAACAGCCAAGCAGAACATAGCCTGAAACAGGGATGTTTCATCATTGGCCGCCGGCTAATGCGAACCCTACAAAAACCAGCACGTCCACGCGCTTGCGCCTGTTTTTTGGGGTGACTGGCAAATAGGGAGGGAACCTCTTTGCCAGTCAGATTAATATGAGCTCTTTTTTGTCAAATAGCAGAGGCAACAGCCTTTCCGACGTCCGTAGTCGTTGCCTGGCCACCCATGTCCGGTGTTCGAGGGCCTTCTGCCAGAACCGTTTCAATGGCTGTCATGATCGAAGTTGCGGCATCAAAATATCCGAAGTGCTCCAGCATCATCGCGCCACTCCAGATCTGGCCAATTGGGTTGGCGATGCCTTTACCATAGATATCTGGCGCCGAACCGTGTACCGGCTCAAAGAGCGACGGAAAGAGGTTCTCCGGGTTTAGGTTGGCGGATGGGGCAATCCCGATCGTGCCTGTACAGGCGGGACCGAGGTCGGAAAGGATGTCGCCAAACAGATTGGATGCAACGACGACGTCAAACCAGTCTGGGTTGCGGACGAAGTGTGCTGTCAGAATATCGATATGATATTTGTCTGCTGCGACATCCGGGTATTGCTCGGCCATGGCGGAGAATCGCTCGTCCCAGAATGGCATCGAGATGGAAATACCGTTTGATTTTGTCGCCGACGTCACGTGTTTGTTACGTCTGCGGGCAAGCTCAAATGCATATTTCATAATGCGGTCGGTTCCGCGCCGTGTGAACACACTTTCCTGAAGTACGGTTTCCCGATCGGTGCCGTCGAAGATTCGGCCACCCATGCTGGAGTATTCGCCTTCGCTGTTTTCCCTCACAACATAAAAATCGATATCGCCCACTTTTCTGTTGGCAAGTGGAGAAGGCACGCCTGGCATCAACTTGACCGGCCGCAAACATACGTATTGGTCAAATTGGCGGCGGAACTGGATGAGTGAGCCCCAGAGAGAAATGTGATCGGGTACCTTGTCGGGCCAGCCGACAGCGCCAAAGAAAATGGCGTCGTGATTGCCGATCTGCTGCTTCCAGTCGTCGGGCATCATTTTCTGATGCTTCAAGTAATAGTCGCAAGACGCAAACTCGAAGTGTTCAAAATCCAGTTCGATATCGAATTTGTTTTTGACGGCATCAAGTACGCGAAGGCCTTCTGGAACGACTTCGTGGCCGATGCCATCACCGGTAATTACGGCTATCTTGTGTTTCCGGGTATTGCTGCTCATTTTGGGTTTCCTTTCATTTAGAAGGCTGGCCCCGCCAATTATCGTCGTCTGGCAGACGTTATCGCTGGGGCCAAGATTTCAGTGGTTAGAAGAAGAGGCTGTCTGGCATCCTGATCAAAAGCACTTCGGTCAGAAGGAGGTAGCACCCACCAACGATACCCACAGCACAGATGAGGTTAACGATGATTTCCTTTGTGCTCGGCCGCTCGAACGTTGCAATCGCCGTCAATGCGATGAAAGCAAGCAGACTGGAGAAAAAGAAACCAAGCACCGGTAGCTGGAGCGCCCAGGCGCCTAATACCACCACAGCGATAATGCGGCGTGCATGGGACTCCTTTGGTGTCTCAGGTACGGAAACATCAGCTGTCGCCTTTAGTCTGCGCGGGAGACGGAGCTGCTGAAACGCCAGGAGTGCCGACAGCACAACCATTATCGCGGCGATCGTACCCGGGAAAACCGCTCCCATGGCCGACATGTCTTGAGTTTCAACGTAAGCACCAACACCGGTAGCTATGAACAGTGCCGCGAAGCCGATGGCAGCAGACGAACGGCAGTTGGTAACAGCCAGCTTGGCCTCGGTGAGCACATCGATCGCGTCTTTGTCCTTGCGATCCTTGCGACGTTTCAGGTGCTCGGCGATCAGCGGGTAGAACAGGGCCAAAGCCGCACAGACAATGATGCCCAGACTGATCGGACGTCCAAAGAATGTTTCAAAAATGGCACCCTGGGCATTACCGATCAGGTAGGTCTGTACGAAGCCCTGTTCCGCAATCTGCCCCAGCACCAGGCCCAACACAATCGGAGAGGGGGCAAACCCAAAGCGATTCAGTACCCAGGCCAGTACGCCGAGAGTACACATCATAAGCGTATCGTGGGCATTGCTGTGGATGGCAAAGCTGCCGATTACAGTCAGGAACGCAACCGTGGGGACCAGCAGCGCTTTCGGCGTCTTGGAAATCGACTTGAAGGCATAGCGACCCAGCAACAGTCCTGCCGGCAGCATCAACAGCGTGGCAATCAGCAAGCCGTAGATAAAGGTATAGACAACGTCGCCCTGGGTGGTGAACAGAGTCGGTCCAATTTTGATGCCTTGTACCATCAAAGCGCCGAGAATGATCGCGTCGGGCGGCGTGCCGGGAATCCCGAGTACGAGCGTCGGAATGAAGCCACCGCCAACGGTCGCGTTATTGGCCGATTCCGTGGCAATCAGGCCATTGGGTTCACCCTTGCCAAAATTCTCCGGGTTACGCGATGCCCGCCTGGCTTCGGTATAGGCAACCAGGCCTGCGATTGAGCCGCCGGCACCCGGCAGAATGCCCACGACTGTCCCGATGACGGAGCTGCGCAGCATATTGAGTTTTCCGGCTAGCGCGATCCGGAACGCTTCGCTCAGGTGAGAGCGGTGGTCAACTGACTGTGCCGTGATATGCGGATCCTTGGTGGCGACCAGATCAATCAGCACCGGAATACAGTAAAGACCGATAATAGCCGAGGTAATATCGATACCGCCCAATAGCGCCTGACTATCGAAGGTGTACCGGATATCGCCCCCGACAACCGCTACCCCGACGACGGACATCAGCAAGCCGATGCAGGCGCCGATCAGCCCCTTGATGGTGTTACCGACAGACAGCGCAGAGATGAGGGTCAGGCCGAAAATGGCCAGCCAGAAGTACTCGGCGGGCCCGAAAGCCAGCGCCACTTCGGCCAACGGCGGAGCCAGTAACAGCAGGCTGATGCCACCGACCAAACCACCGACGACGGAAGCCACCGTCGCGAGGGAGATCGCCAGCGCGCCATCCCCGCGTTTAGCCATCGGAAAGCCGTCAAAGGTCGTGGCGATGGCAGACGGTGTGCCAGGAGTGTTCACCAGTATGGCAGAGAAAGCACCGCCATAGATGGCTCCGGTATAGATGGCGCCCAGCATGATGAGGCCAGACGCCGGTGACATCGTATAGGTGAACGGCACCAGAACCGCCACCGCCATGGTTGCTGAGAGGCCCGGCATGGAGCCGATCACGGTCCCGGCCACAACTCCGGCAAGTGCCAGAAACAGGTTGAACGGCGTCAGGGCCTCTAGAAGATACGTCAGGATTTCCATACTCGGGCCGCTCCCTTAACGCTTAGCCATGATGCCGAGCTTTTCCGCTACAGCGGTGTATTCCTTCTTCTTGACTGCCATGAACTCACCCATCTTGTCGTAGGTGATATCGGTGAGCACAAAGCCACCTTCTTCCATCTTCTTCTTGAACTCAGGATCGGCGTTGATTTTCGATACGATATCCGACACTTTCTGCCTGATCTCGTCCGGGGTGGATGACGGCACTGCTACACCACGGTAGGCACCGCCAACCATATCGATGCCCAGTTCCCGGAAAGTAGGGACCTCGGGGAACGCGGGCAGGCGATCCTCAGCGGCGACAGCCAGCATGCGCAGCTTGTCACCGTAGTTGGCGCCGGAGGTGGCGTAGTTGAAGCCCGCCTTGACCTGGCTGCCCAAAACGGCCGTCACCGCTGGGCCGGTGCCGTTGAATGGGATGTAGGTGGTGGTGACACCGGCGAGTTCGTCGAAGCGGACCTGGGCGATGTTATTGGCGGAGTTGGAGCCGGAACCGCTGAAGGTAACCATGGCTGGGTTCTGCTTGGCATAGTCGATCAGATCGATTAGCGTCTGAAACTGGCTGTCGGCCGGGACAAAAATTGCGTCTGGAGTGTAGTGGTTATAGTGAACAGGTGTCAGGTCATCGGTCTGGTATCCGACGTCCTTTTGCAGCGGTTGCAGGATGGTATGGGGAATATTGATGCCCATGATGGTGTAGCCATCGCCCGGCATACCATTCAGTTGTGACCAGGCAGCTGCGCCGCCGGCACCCGCCATGTACTGGACGATGGCGGACACGCCGGCGATCTTCTCGAAAGAGGCCTGCTGGAAACGGGCTGCCAGATCCGACTCACCACCGGCACTGAAGGGAATAATGTAATTTACTGGTTTGCTGGGATAGTCCTCTGCGGATGCAGAGTTCGTGAAGGGAATCACAATAATCGCTGCGGTAGCGGCAATGGTAGCGAGAATTTTTTTAAAGTTGTGAGTAATCACTGGTTTCGCCTCTCGAGATTGTAGTTATTGTTCGCAGTCACTTTTAAACTGCGAAGGCAGAAAGGTATTCACTTTGATTCACCACGGTGTTCGGTAGTGAATCTTAAAAATATTAATTCAGTATTTTAAGTAGAACGCATGTTATTAAACGTGCTTAAACCTACTCTGTTAATACCGTTTTAATAGATTGATGCAAGGTGCGCCATCATTGGTCTGTTCCAATGATTTACCATGTAATACCATGGTGATTATCTTGTTCTTATCTATTTTAAAGGATGGCGACGTGCCAGGATGGGAACATCGCCAGGTTAATTAAGCTCCTCCGCGTATCGTATGATTTAAGAACTCCTACTACTTTATGTTTGTTCAATCCTGATGATCCTGCTTGAATTTTATGACTTCCCCTTTATCAGGATTGAAAAAGTCATTTCCTTTGTCATCAACAACCACGAATGCAGGAAAGTCCTCTACTTCGATACGCCAGACTGCTTCCATTCCTAGCTCCGGATATTCCACGCACTCTATACTCTTGATAGAGGTCTGCGCCAATGATGCAGACACACCACCAATCGACCCGAGATGAAAGCCGCCATGTTTCTTACAGGCCGCCGCTACTAAGGGGCCTCGGTTACCTTTACCTATCATGACCATGGAACCGCCAACAGCTTGGAAAATATCGACATAAGGATCCATTCGAGCCGCAGTAGTAGGACCAAGAGAGCCAATAGCATATCCTTCAGGTACCTTAGAAGGACCTGCATATAATACCGGGTGATCTTTGAAGTACTGAGGTAACTCTTCACCCCGATCAAGCCGTTCCTTTAGCTTCGCATGTGCGATATCGCGGGCGACAATAATTGTCCCGGTTAGGCTCACTCTTGTGCTTACTTTAAGTGCGGTCAACTGCTCAAGAATTTTATCCATTGAGACATCTAGATTAACAGCAACAGCTTTACCTCCTAAATCGTCTTCAGAAATATCAGGAAGATAAGATGCCGGATCATCTTCTAACTGTTCGATGAATATTCCATCTTTGGTGATTTTTGCGACAGCTTGACGGTCCGCTGAGCATGACACTCCAATACCAACTGGGCAAGATGCACCATGCCTGGGCAGTCGGATAACTCTTACATCATGACAGAAGTACTTCCCATCGAACTGACAACCAATACCAAACTCTTGGGTCAGTTTAAGTATTTCTTGTTCCGCTTCCAAATCTCGAAACGCTTGCCCAAACTCTGCACCGTGTGTTGGCAACTCATCGAGATAACGAGCGGTAGCAAGCTTAACTGTTTTCAGTGTTGATTCAGCTGAAGTGCCACCAATAACGACAGCTAAGTGATAGGGAGGGCATGCAGCCGTACCTATTTTCTTAAGATTTTCTCTTAGAAAATTCATAAGAGAGTCATGGTTTAGAAGAGCTTTTGTTTCTTGGAAAAGATAAGTCTTGTTGGCCGAGCCACCGCCTTTGGCCATGAATAAGAATTCATACTCATTACCCTCAGTGCTGTAGAGGTCAATCTGAGCTGGCAGATTATTGTTAGTATTAACTTCCTCATACAAGCTGACTGGAGATATTTGAGAGTATCGAAGGTTTAGCTGTGTGAAAGCATCATATACACCCTGAGAAATGTACGCTTCTTCTTCTCCTTCAATCCAGACATTCTTTCCTCGCTTGCCTTGGATGATAGCAGTGCCAGTATCTTGGCACATTGGGAGAACGCCGCCGACGGCCATGGCTGCATTCTTTAGCATTTGCAAAGCAACAAAACGATCGTTTTCCGATGCCTCAGGATCGTCAAGAATATCACGAACTTGCTTAAGGTGAGACGGTCTCACTTTGTGAGATATTTCTTTAAATGCCTCTATTGTTAGCAGGCGGATCCCTTCGGGATCGACTTTCAATATCTCTTGTCCTTTAAATAGATCGACGGATACATGTTCCGAAGTTATCTTTCTGAACTTTATATCTTTCTTCCCGATGGGGAACATTTTCTTGTATTCCATAATTCCACCCTGTTGCGGTTAATTGGCATGCCTGAACGAAGTGTCGAATCTGCGTTCGCATCTATGCCTTGATAATAAATTAATAAGAGATGGCTTATTCTAGATGCTCAGATACTTCTTCATCGCAATATCATGGCTTTGCTGGTTAATGTATTTTCCGGCAATTTCCTTGAAGATCTTCTGGTTTTCAACTGGATTCTTTCCAGACAAAGAGGCTAAAGCGTTATATGTTCCGGCTATGGATTCTTCAAACGCGCTATGCCCTGTTAGAATTAGCTTAACATTACATTCGTGAAGTGTTTCTTGGTCAATGCTATTGATTTGTTCGTATGTAATGATCATAAGTGGTTTGTCTGTAGATAGTGATATTGCTCTTAGTTGATTTGCATCACTTAAACCCACTAGGCACACCGCATCTACATCTATAGAAGAATATAGGGCGACTCTATTGGCGACAGTCTCTATAGGTTCGCCTGGTAGAATCTGTGTTCTAGCAATAATTCCGAACGATGGGGATTTTCTTGCATCTAGTGCAGCCGATAGTTTAGCCAACTGTTCTTCTTTAGATACGATTTCTGGAATTTTTTGATTATAAGCAATAGGGAGCTTTGTATCTTCTAAAGTGACTGCTGATGCCGCAGCATATTCTAACTCTTGAACTGTACGAATAACATTTAGTGCATTTCCGTAACCAGCGTCGCCATCTACTATGATTGATAAAGCTGAGGCTTGGCATGTCCGCCTGACTAAATCGGAAAGCTCCGTAAGAGTGAGTAGCATTAGATCAGGAGAACCAATCATGCTCATTGACGCGATAGAGCCACCAATGATTCCATACTTGAAACCTAGATCGCTCGCCATTCGTGCGGCAATCGGACAATGTACGGACGCTATGATTTCGTGTTCTTGACTGAAACTCAAAGAGTCAGAGAATGATGTTGACATTATATTTCCCTTATTGAGTTTGCAGACCAAATTATGTTTCTTCGGATAGCTAAAAGTCGCAATTTCAGCTTCTAACTAATGAATTTATGTTGGTCATTAGGTATGCCATTTGATGGCATTGATTCCACTGGTTGCCAGTGTAATTCGTTGACGATCTTCTGGGGAAATGCTACTTTTTGAACACCCTATGCAAGATCGGCATGGCTCATGGAACTTAATTGGTTAGAGGACTTTACCGCACTTGCTGAGTATGAGAGCTTCTCTCGTGCAGCAAAGTATCGAAATGTTACACAACCGGCATTCAGCCGCCGCATCCGCTCGTTGGAAGAGTGGCTGGGCGTTGAGTTGTTTGTCCGTACCTCTCAAGGTGCGACACTGACGACTGCCGGTCGCGAATTAATTAACTCTGCTCAAGACTTGACTAGGCAGCTCTACCAGTTGCGTTCCAGGGCAAGAGATATCGCTGGTAAAGAGCAGCGTTTGTTGCGTTTCGCAGCAACCTACTCGCTCTCATTTACTTTTTTCCCTCGGTGGGTCAGATCTCTCGATAGCCAGGCTTCATTTGAAACGATGCGATTGACGACTGATAGCATGAAAACATGTGAACAGATGCTAATTAATGGGGAAGCCAATTTCTTGTTGTGCCATAGTCATCCAGATGTGCCAACTTTCTTACCTGAAAAGCACTTTGTCTTTAAAACTATCGGTTCTGAATGTCTAATCCCCGTGGTTGGTAGTGCAGCATATATTGAAAAGGAAGAGGCAGGAAAGGTTTCGTTACCATTTTTGAAGTTTAGTGGAGAGTCGGCGCTTGGGCGCATATTGGATTTACAGTTGCCAAAGATTGCGGATGGTCTGAGTCTGGAAGTTGTATTTGAGTCTCATCTGTCACCAGTCTTGCTATCAATGGTAATGGAGAGTAAAGGGATTGCATGGTTGCCACAATCGATAATTGAAAGCGATATGCGTAGTGGGAGCGTAAGAAGAGCATTCGATGAGAGCTTTGATGTTCCATTAGACATTAGGCTGTATCGGCCGAATGGTGATATGGGGGTTTATGTCGAACGCTTTTGGGAGTCGATTCGTGAATAAATGGCTTTCATGATATTTCTTTCATGTCTAATACGCTGGGGTTTAGTATACAAATCCAATATTTTTCGAACGCTTTAAACTTCTTTCCATGGCGTTATACTGAGCATCTCACGTCCGCTTTGTATATGGACTCCTCCTGTTTAGCAAGGAAGTGGATGCTCAGATTTGGACGCGTACGTATATCCGGTTTTCTATTGGAGATGCTATCTCCCAACCCACTATGTATGC
>JBLXCH010000130.1:0-9165 GCA_048265065.1 Motiliproteus sp.
CAACGGCTCGGTTGAAGACTGCTTCGGCAATTTCCTGATTGCGCTGCAAACTGTTGTGTAACTCGTTAAGCGCCATATACATGCTGCGGTTTCTTTCGATGGCGATTAGTTTCGCGCGAAGTACTGTCGGGTTGAATGGTTTTGATAGGAACTCATCGCCACCCACCATCATGCACTTGGTCAGTATGTCTTCATTTTCTGTGGCCGTGATGAAAATAACGGGCATGTAGTGATCAGGTAGGATTTTCTTTATTTCAGTCACCGCGGAGATGCCGTCTCTTTCTGGCATGCTGATATCGATGATTAAAATATCAGGCTTTTCTTCCTCGCACAGGGTAATGGCTGTGTTGCCATTATCTGCTTCAATGGTGCTATAACCTTGGCGGCGCATCACGTCGACAAGCACACGCCGGAATAATCGATCATCGTCGACAACAAGCGCTCGTTGAAGCGAGGAGTGTCTGCCGCTTATTAACTGATCCAAACTCATGAGTTACTTAATCTTAAAAAACTTACCAAAGTTGGCGATTTCAAGGACTTTCTTCACCTCTGGTGTGGGTGAAAGTAAAGTGACGGATGCCTTTTTTTCATCAGCATGTTCTTTTAGGAGTAGTAGCATGCCAAGTGCCGAGCTATCCATGTACTCCGTTTCAGAAAGATCAACTTGGTAGGTGTTTGCTGCTGCGTCGTTTACGTTGTAGCTATCTCTGAATTCTTTATGTAGGGAGTAATCAAATCTCCCTTGGATTTTGATTGTTAGGTTAGGGTTGTCTTTGCTGGGCGTACTTACTTGTAGAGCCATATAATACTCCAAATCTATGTTTAGAAGAGTTCGATGTCGCCTTCATCCATTGAGGTGCTTTCTACTTTTTTACGATGTTCTGTTTGGTAAGCGGCTTTTATCTGCTCTGTTTTTTCGAACAATTGGGCGAGGCTTTGCGGGTTTAATGGTTTAGGTGTGTTTGTGATTTCTTGTGCAAGTTGCTCGATATACTCCACATGGCGTCTTGCCGTACCTAAATTTTGTGTGGTCATATCATCAAACTGCATCGCTCTGATTGCTCGACTGACGGCGGCAGTGAAACTGCCGGAAATCTCTGAGATTTCGTTAATCGATTGCGCCATAAAGTCATTGTTTTCATCAATCTGTAAAAATATCTGGTCAATTCTCGACTTCGACTCTAAGCAGATATTCATATCTGTCGCAGCCATGTTACCAACGGTTTCGCGAACGTTTGTTACTGAACTTTTGGCGTCGCCGATTTGCTCGCGAACCTTATTGTTTAATTCTGAAGAGCGGATCGAGAGGTTGCGGACTTCGTCGGCAACCACTGCAAAGCCTCTACCAGAGTCACCTGCACGT
Organism: Motiliproteus sp.; assembly: GCA_048265065.1. Taxonomy (GTDB): domain Bacteria; phylum Pseudomonadota; class Gammaproteobacteria; order Pseudomonadales; family Balneatricaceae; genus Motiliproteus. Next base: position 1,364 of record JBLXCH010000130.1, read on the forward strand.
GCGGCTTCTATACTGGCATTAAGCGCAAGCAGATTAGTTTGTCCTGACAGTGCTTCAATGTTGCTAATCAGCTGGAAAACGCCATCGAGGTGAACCACCATGTCATCGATATGATGAACCGCGCTTAAGCTCTGTTTGCTGATATTGACAAGTAAAGGGACGAAGTCCTGCAGTAAGGCGCTGGTCTCCTCAGAAAAAGATTTAGCGCTGTCTTCACTATCATTTTCTGCATTGATCGCGGGCGCGGTTCTGGCAAACATGGATCGAACAATGTCTTCTTCCCGTTGAGAAAGCGCAGTCATTTCTTGGAAACTCGCTGATAGTGTGTTGCTGGCATCATTGATAAGCGTTGTTGCTCGATCGATTTCTGTCCGCATTTCTAGTGATTGCTCAGTTAAGGTGAGGGCAAAATCGTTGAGTACTTCCTCGGTTAATAGATTGTTTGGTGCAGACAACGATTCGTTGCTTGCTTCTGTGAGAACGGGAAGCTCTCCATCAGAGGGTTGTTGATTTTGTTGTCGCAGGCTCCAAAGAATAATGAGTAATGTGGCTGCGACTAACCCGCCCCAGCGGTGGGTTGTGGCAACGGTGGTGTAAAGCAGAGCTTCGTTGAGAACGATCAGGGTTATAAATAATAATGCCTGACGATGAATAGGTTTTTGCATGTTTGATACCACAACGAAAAGTCCTTTTAAATTTTATTCAGTATAGTCGGTGTTGAATTTTAGCAAGCGATTTGCGATTTTCCCGATAGGCAATACTTCGCAAGCGGCATTGATTTTGACGGCCTCTCCGGGCATTCCCCAGACCACGCTGGTGTTCTCATCCTGTGCAACTGTTAAAGAGCCGTTGTTGCGCATTTCTAGTAATCCTTGAGCGCCGTCGTTCCCCATACCTGTTAGCAGCACACCCATTGCGTTGTGCCCTAGTTGTGAGGCCGCTGAACGGAAGAGCACATCAACGGCAGGTTTATGACGATTAACTGGGGGGCCATCATTCAGCTTGCAGAGCACTCGGGCGCCGCTACGTTCGACTAACAGGTGATGGCTACCAGGAGCAATGTAGACGTGACCAGAAAGAATGGGTTGGTTGTCTTCAGCTTCGCAGACATTCACAGCGCAACAGTTATTCATGCGCAACGCAAAAGGTGCACTAAATGCTGCGGGAATATGCTGCGCGATAACAATGGCGGGAGAGTCTGCAGGCAGAGCGATCAGCACTTCTTTTATGGCTTCTAGCCCTCCTGTAGAGGCCCCAATAGCAATAAGTTTGTCTGTGGTGTTGAAGTGAATCGGCTTTTTGCTAGCAGGCAAAATACTGTCAGTAGAGAGCCTTTCGGGAACAGCGGTGTCAGCGTTGAATGTTTTAGGTTTTACTTTTGCTTTGGCCGCGGTCTTGACCTTTACTCGGATATCTTCAGCTAATAATTGAAGGTCTTGAGCTACTCCTACTTTCGGTTTGGGGATGAAGTCTACCGCACCATATTCGATGGCATCGAGGGTGATATCAGCCCCTTCGGTGGTCAGCGTTGAAATCATGACCACAGGAGTGGGGCGCAGCCGCATTAAATTTTTCAAGAAAGTGATGCCGTCCATTTTTGGCATTTCTACATCAAGAGTGATGACATCTGGATTAAGCTGCTTAATACTTTCTCGTGCTTGGTAAGGATCTGCTGATGCGCCAACAACCTCAATATCAGGATCTGCGCTTAAAATAGCGCTTAACAATTGGCGAATTAACGCTGAGTCATCAACAATTAACACTTTGATTATCGTGTTGCTCATAGGGTTACCTTATTTAGAATAACTCCACTTCACCCTGCGGTTGTTGTAAAGATTCCTCGTACTCTCGCTCTCGACGGAATACAGTGTCATTAGCTAGTTGTTTGAGTTTTTTTACTTTTAATGAACCTGTTTTAGGGTCGTAAATAACCTTCCGTGGATGATTGCCTCCTAAGTCTTCTGCACAATAGGGTAGCCCTTCTTGTGCTAATAGTTGTTTTACGAAGCTACTATTTTGCGCCCCGATATCGTTACTATTCGCGAGGATATTGCCGCCGCCTGTTAGCTTTATTTCTAGGCGGTCACGATGCCCCCCAAGCTTTAAAATACTGTTGATTAATTGCTCCATTGCGAAACTGCCATACCTGGCGGCTTTATTGCCTAAGGCTAAATGATCAATGTTTTTGTTATCCGGCAGCATGAAATGGTTCATTCCGCCTATCCCGAGTAACTGGTCTCTGATACAAGCCGAGACACAAGAGCCGAGTACAGTAGCGACAAATTCAGCGTGGGTAGTAACATAAAACTGCCCAGGTAATATTTTGGCCATATGAACTCGTCTTGTTGGATCCCAATACCGATTAATATGCTGGAACTCTGCTAAGCAAGGTGGTGAAGCAGGTGCTGTTAATGAATTGCCTACCATCGTTACACGGCCTTGCGGTAGATTGTTTGTCCAACGAGTTCTAGCTGGCTATCTATTTGATTTAGCGTTTCTGAATGACCAATGAAAAGGTGGCCATTATTGGTCATGTTTTCTGCCATTTTTAGAATGAGTTTTTGTTGTGTTTTTTTCTCAAAGTAGATCATGACATTACGACAAAAAATAATGTCGAATGGTTGTTGTTGTGGCCAGTGATTGATTAAGTTAAATGGTTTGAACTCTATTAAATCGCGTAGATGTTGCTTCACCTTAACGGTTCCTGCATTCGGGCCGGTGCCCTTTAGGAAATGCTCCTTAAGAACAGCATTCGGTAATTTACTGACGCGATCAAGCTCATAGACGCCTGATCGAGCCGTGGCGAGCACGTTGGTATCAATGTCGGTAGCAATGATTTCCAATTGGCTAGGCGCTGAGAGTAGTGGGTATAAGCACATCGCAATGGAATAAGGTTCTTCACCAACAGAGCATGCAGAAGACCAAATACGGACCCGAGGTTGTTTGGCTAATAACGTCGGGACTAATTTCGATAAAAAATCGAAATGGTGGGGCTCTCTGAAAAATGCTGTCAGATTGGTGGTTAAGGCATTAATAAAATGAGTTAGCTCTTCTTTACGAAAAGCAGTATCTTCAAGCAAATCAAGGTAGTCTTTGATACGACGAAGTTGATAGACACGAAGCCTTTTCACTAAGCGGTTGTAGACCATGTCATGCTTAATATCGCTCAGTGAGATTCCCGCTTTGTCGTATAAAAGCACTCTGACGCGCTCAAAATCCTGCTCAGTGAACAGGAATTCCCGAGAATGCTCTTGGTTTGAATATGACACGTTTGTGAGTCCGTTCATTCGGCTTTAGAGTTAAAACTCTTCCCATTCAGAGTCATCCACCGCTTTGACTGTAGAGGTATTCCCTCTTACTGCGGTTGCTCCTGCTTTTAATGGGGTGACAGCAGCTTTCGTGTGACTTACAGGAGGCGCTATCGACGAACTCTGGCTATCATCGAACTTGAAGAAACCAACGAGTTGCATCATTTGCTGCGCTTGCTGATTCATTGAGTCACTTGCAGCTGCGGTTTCTTCCACCAATGCAGCATTTTGTTGAGTGACTTCATCCATTTGGGCTATGGCTTTGTTAACTTGCTCAATGCCCGTGGCTTGTTCTTGGCTGGCCGCGGCGATCTCAGCCACGATGTCACTGACTTTTTTCACTGAAAGGACGATTTCTTCTAGCGATTTTCCAGATTCAGTAACAAGGCGGGAGCCTTCTTCGACTTTAAGAACACTGTCGTTGATGAGTTCTTTGATATCTTTAGCTGCGCTAGCGCTTCGTTGTGCTAAGTTGCGAACTTCAGATGCTACGACGGCAAACCCGCGGCCTTTATCTCCTGCTCGGGCGGCTTCTACTGCGGCGTTAAGCGCAAGCAGGTTGGTTTGGAAAGCGATTTCATCGATCACGCCAATAATCTCAGCGATTTTCTTACTGCTATCGTTGATGGTGCTCATTGCTGTGGCAGTGTCAGAGGCTACTTGCCCTCCCTGCTCAGCCTGATCGCGGGCGCTGGCGGCTAGCTGGTTAGCTTGTCTTGCGTTGTCTGCATTTTGCTTAACCGTGGCGGTCATTTCTTCCATGCTTGATGCGGTTTCTTCCAAGCTGGCGGCTTGTTCTTCTGTGCGTTGGCTCAGGGTAGCGTTACCTTGCGCAATTTCAGAGGCCCCATGAGTGATCTGTTCGCCACTGCCTCGGATATTTCCAACGGTGCTTTTCAACTGTTCCATCGTAGCGTTTAGAGCATCATTAAGCGCCGCAAACTCGCCATGGAAATCACCATTCATCGCATCTTGTAGGTCACCTTCTGATAATTTAGACAGGACGCGACGAAGCTCTTTAATGGGAACGACGACCGTATCCAGCATTTTATTAATACCGGAAGCAATTTTTAGCATAAAGCCTTCGTAGTTCGTGACTTCTAAGCGGTCATCTAGGTTTCCTTGCAGTGCACCTTGGATTAACGCTTCGACTTGTCGCTCTGCATCTAATTGCTCCGTGATGTCTTCCCACTCAACCAGAGTACCAATACGTTCGCCTTCGACATTGAGCCATGGCGAAGCGGTCAGCGAAAAGCTCACACCAGGTAAGCTGAATTTAGTTTCATAGGTTGATGTTAGTCCTTCTAAAAGTCGCCGTTGGTGTGAAGGGTCTTTGTGGAATTGGTCCACATTAGTGCCGATGAGTTTGTCGGCATTAAAGTTTCGAAGGGCGGCTTGAAGAGGCTTTTCTCGCTTACGAAGCGACGCCTCCATTTCATTATTCATAAACACAATGTTGAGGTCGTTATCCGCGAGCATAACGTTGGACTGACATAATGTCAGGGCGCTAGAAATGTCGGCTAAGCGTTTGCTTTCTTTGGCCATTTTCTTTTGTGCGGTAATGTCTGTGGCAAACTTGATGACTTTGAAAGGTTTGCCGTTGAGGTCGAAGATGGGGTTGTAGGATGCTTGTATCCAGATGGATTCGCCTGACTTTGTGATTCTTTCGTATTCTTGCGCTTCAAATTCACCGCGGTTTAGCTTGTCCCAGAATGCTTGGTATTCGTGACTGGTACGCTCCTCTTCTTTTACAAACATGCGGTGATGTTTGCCTTGAACTTCTTCGAGTGAGTAGCCTAATGCATTTAAGAAGTTGTCATTGGCGGTAATGATGGTTCCATCCAAGTTAAATTCAATGACAGCTTGGGCACGATCTATGGCGCTAATAATAGAGGTGTTTTCTTCGGAGACTTGCTTGGCTTCGGTAATATCAGTAGCAAACTTGATGACTTTGTATACTGAGCCGTTTTTATCCAGAAGCGGGTTATAAGAGGCATGAATAAATATATCCTTGTTGCCTTTGCCGACACGCTTGAACTCCTGCGAAAAACGTTTACCTTTCGCTAAATCATCCCAAAAATCGCCATACTCTTGGCTTTCTGCATAGCCTGGATCGACAAAAATTCGGTGGTGTTTACCGGTGATTTCTTCCAGCTGGTAGCCCATGGTTTTTAAGAAATTTTCATTGGCGGTGATGATCTGCCCTTGAGGGTCAAATTCAATAATTGCTTGCGTATAGTCTACTGCTGCTAGCTTCTTCGCATTTTCTTCAGCAACATGCTGTTTGTTAGAGAAAAAATCAAACATGGTCTACACCCTCGTGCGTGGTTATAGGTTCCTGAGAACAGTTATTTTTCAGCAGCTGCTTTACTTATAACGTTAAGCTCGTCCTTGCTGAGCAATCGATCTATATCAAGAATAATCACCATTTTGTCTTCAATAGTGGCAAGACCGGTGATGTATTCGATGTTCACTACGCCGCCAATGTCTGGCGCTGAACGTAAACTTTGTAAGCCAATGGTATGTGTATCGGAAACGGCATCGACGACAATTCCAATAATGTGCTCGCCCACTTCCGCAGCAATGTTTAAAACGATCACAACAGTGGTTGCTCCGTAGTCCATTTTGGGTAGGCTGAACCTTTCACGTAAATCGATGATAGGAACGATTGTTCCTCTTAAATTGATGACCCCTTTCATGAAACATGGACTGTTCGGAATGGGAGTAGTGGGCGTCCAACCTTTAATCTCGTGTACCTTTAAAATGTCCACGCCATATTCTTCATCGCCTAAAATGAAGGTTAGATATTGTTGGTCGTCCTCGTTTTCTAATATGTCGTCTTCATACTGAGTGTGTGCGCTCATAGCTGTCTCACCAGAACTAAGTCTTTGTGTTGTTAAGCGATTCTTCGTAAATTTTTATGGCGATGGACTTTGAATATGCCGGCAATATCAATAATCAAACCGACTTTGCCACTGCCAAGAATCGTTGCTCCTGCAATGCCTTCTACTCGTTGATAGTTTTCTTCTAAGCTCTTGATAACAAACTGTTGTTGCCCAAGTAATTCGTCAACAATTAGGCCGTAATGCTGGTTGTTTGCCTCTACAACAACGATAAGGTTTGAGGTTGTTGATCGTTCAGGGTGACCCATTGCATCACGGAGGTTTATCAAAGGAATGTATTCGCCACGGAAGGAGTAAAGAGGGTCGTGCCCTGCTATCGCATTAATTTGATCGCTGGGAACTTGCAGTGACTCTACAATCGACATGAGAGGGATTATGTATATATGTTCGTCTATTTGTGCTTGCTGTCCGTCGAGAATGGCCAGCGTTAACGGGAGTGAGATTCGAAAACATGAGCCGCTTCCTTGTGCTGACTCTATTTGGACTGAGCCGCCAAGCTCTGCGATGTTTCTTGCGACAACGTCCATTCCCACTCCGCGCCCGGAAAGGTCGGTGACTTTGTCGGCAGTTGAAAATCCGGGTTGCATGATTAAGTTGAAAATCTGATGATCTTCCAGTTCTTCGTCAGCGCTAACTAGGCCTGTTTCGATAGCTTTGGAGAGAATCCGTTCTGTATCCAAGCCCTTACCATCATCTTTTATTTCAATGATGATGTTGCCGCCTTGATGATAGGCGTTAAGCTCTACCTTGCCTGCGCTAGGCTTATTAGCGTTAATGCGGTCTTCCGGCATCTCGATCCCGTGGTCAATGGAATTGCGAACCAAGTGCACAAGAGGATCGCTAATTTTTTCCATTAGGGTTTTATCGAGTTCGGTTTCTTGCCCTGAAATAACCAATTCAATTTGTTTTCCGAGCTGGGCTTGTAGGTCATGCACTAATCGTGGAAACCGATTAAAGACAAAGCTAATAGGTAGCATGCGAATTTGCATGACGTCTTCTTGGATCTCTCGGGTGTTTCTTTCAAGTTGAGCCAGCCCTTCTTGGAGGCGCTCAAGGTTGAGTTGTTGCAAGTCTTCAACATGGCTGACTTGGCTTAACATTGATTGAGTGATCACTAACTCACCAACGCGATTGATCAGGGTGTCGATTTTTTCAATGCTGACGCGAAGGGAGTTAGTTTCACCGCCGCCTCTGCGATCTAGTGACTGTCGCCGATCACTCTTTTTACGCCGGTCACCTTGGCGGCGGTCACTCTCGTCTTCTGTTTTATCAACGGGTGGTGCATCTGCTGTCTGTTTCACCTCTGCCGAATCGTGAGCCTTGGGAGTCTCTTTGCTTACTGGAGATATTTCGAGTTCACACAGATCTTCAACCCAAGAGAATACTTCTTCGATGTCGTCTTTAGTGGTCTCTCCTTCAAGGAGAATGTGCCAAGAGAGATAGCAATCCGTAGGGGATAGTTGAGAGAGTTCAGGAACGTTTTCAACATGACACTCTACGGTTATTTTCCCTAGTTCTTCAAGGGCGTTAAACATGAGTAGTGGTTCATTACCTGTTTGCAATAATTCAGAAACGGGCTTGAAAGTAATGG
>JBLXCH010000131.1:0-9104 GCA_048265065.1 Motiliproteus sp.
TGCTGTTCGTCGTGATAGAGCACTTCGCCGTGATTAGGTGCTAGCTGGGCCGATAAACAAGAGAGCAGGGTGGATTTTCCTGAGCCTGACTCACCCACAATGCCAAGCACTTCGCCGGGGTAAAGGTCAAAGCTAATGTCCTCGCAGCCTTTGCCCGGTGCGTGCAGCATGGTGAGGTCACGGACTTGCAGCAAGGGTGTCTCAAACTGAGTAAGCGATGATTGTGGGTGATTCATGAGACCACCTCGACAGTAGGCTCTAATACGGCTGCCTTTTGTGGATTCAGTAGCTCAAGGTTCTCTTGTTGCTCTAATTGCTGTAAGCAATAGTCGGTGTCCGAGCAGATATAGCTACGGGTGCCTTGATCATCAATGATGACCTCATCCAGAAAGCTATCACCGGAGCCGCAAATCGCGCAGTTTTCATCCCATTCCTGAATCTCAAACGGATGGTCTTCAAAGTCGAGGCTAACGACATCGGTATAAGGTGGAATGGCATAAATACGCTTTTCACGACCGGCGCCAAAAAGCTGTAACGCTGGCATTTGGTGCATTTTAGGATTGTCGAATTTTGGAATGGGCGACGGGTCCATCATGTAACGTCCGTTAACTCGCACGGGGTAGGCATAGGTCGTGGCGATATGGCCGTAATGAGCAACATCTTCATAGAGTTTTACGTGCATCACGCCATAGTCTTCAAGGGCATGCATTTTTCGGGTTTCCACTTCGCTGGGTTCAATAAAACGTAAGGGTTCAGGAATCGGAACTTGATAAATCAGAATCTGATCTTCTTTCAACGGAGTTTCAGGGATCCGGTGGCGCGTTTGAATGAGTGTGGCGTCGGTGGTTTTTTCTGTAGTTTTAACCCCAGTAAGATCGCGAAAAAAGGCGCGAATACTAACTGCGTTGGTGGTGTCATCAGCGCCTTGGTCGATGACTTTTAAGACATCATCAGTGCCGATAACCGCAGCGGTTAATTGCATACCGCCGGTTCCCCAGCCGTAAGGCATTGGCATTTCACGGCCGCCAAATGGTACTTGATAACCGGGAATAGCCACGGCCTTTAATAACGCGCGGCGTATCATCCGTTTGGTTTGTTCATCCAAGTAGGCGAAGTTATAACCTGTGCGTGCTTCAGCGTTCATTTTCCACCTCCGGTATATTCTGCTCTGGGTGAATTTCTGTGGTTTGCTTTGATACTTGTTTGGTTGCTTCTGGCGAGTGTTGACTCAACTGCTCTTCACCACGAATACGGCGGAGCAATTCAAGTTCAGATTGGAAGTCAACGTAATGGGGGAGTTTTAAATGAGACACAAACCCAGAAGCTTCGACATTGTCGCAATGGGATAAAACAAACTCTTCTTGTTGCGCTGGAGATACCCGTTCTTCGTCGTATTCTTCTGCTTGTAGGGAGCGGTCAACCAGTGCCATTGCCATGGTCTTGCGTTCGCTTTGCCCAAAGCCTAAACCGTAGCCTCGGGTTAGGCGGACATCGTTATCCGGCAAGCGGGTAAATCCGTTGATCATTTCGCATTCAGTCACTTGAATACGGCCAATCACCACCGGAAAACCCAACTCTTCGGGGGTGAGGGTGACTTCCACTTCACCAATGCGAATTTCGCCTGCAAAGGGGTGGTTACGGCCATAGCCTCGTTGCGTTGAATAGCCTAAGGCAAGGAGAAAACCCTCATCACCACGGACTAGCGACTGCAAACGTGCACTTCGGTCACACGGGTAATTGGGTGGGTCTTGCGTGATATCAGCAGGGCTGTGGGCATCGTCTGTTTCTTCGACGAGCAAACCCTCTCGCTCTAGCATGGCGAGTACGCGGGTCATGGCTTCTTCATTGTCTGTCGCCTCAGATTCCGCGTCCGCTATGGCTTTTAGTGTTTGATTGTCGGCGTTCGCCTTTGTGTGTGCTGGTGTGCCAGCTTCAACGGTGTCGCCGTCGGCCAGTAATTTGAAGTCCAGCAGTCGATGGGTGTAATCAAATGTGGAACCTAAAACTTGCCCACCAGGCAGGTCTTTAAAGGTGGCGGAGATACGGCGCTCTACCTGCATTTTTGTGGTGTCGATAGGTTCTGATTGGTAAAAGCGAGAAAGCGTGGTGCGATAAGCGCGGAGCAAAAAGATGGCTTCGACTAAATCACCCGCGGATTGTTTGATCGCAAGAGCCGCCAGCTCACGGTCATAAATGGAGCCTTCGGTCATGACGCGATCAACGGCTAAGGGTAACTGCTGGCTGATTTGCGCAACGCTCAACTCGGCGATTGATGTGTCGCCGCGGCGGTTTTCTGCCAAGAGTTTGTGTGCATTATCGATGGCTTTTTCACCACCTTTTACGGCAACGTACATTAGGCAACCCTCCCTGTCTGTGTCTCTGTCTTGGTCTCTAGCGAATGGCGATGAGCCTTAACCACTGTGCTGCGTGGAATGCAGACTAGCTTTTCGTTACAGCAAAAGATGATGTCTAGACCACAAGGGAATTCATCAGGGCGTTCGATTAGGTAGTTCGTTAATTCGCTGCTGATGGTGCCAATCTGAAGGTTGCGAACAGCAGGAATGCCAGGTCCGGACAAAATAAACTCTGCGCCTGTACCGCTATTAATGTGATCGACAAGTAATACTAAGGTCGCCCCATTTTCAGGGTATTCAGCAGAGCCCTTAGGAAAACTGTTGAGCTCGCTAATTGTCTTGCCAAAGGCCAAGGCGAAATGGCTGTCACTTCTGGATGCGGTAAAGGGAACGCCAGTATAAAAGTGTAGGCTCTTGCGAATAGCTGGTTGATCAAAATCGGTAGACAACCACAGAGGAGTGGCGTTATCTAAGAGCGATAAAATAGTACCGTAACTGGCAGAGTCTAAAGGTGCTAGGTGGTTCAAAGTCGGGAGTGAAACCACGACACCGGGTTCGCTCATGGCCTTCATGATTAAGCGAAACACTTGCTGACTTTGTTGCGTTGGTTCAGCAAAACCACGGACAAGCGCATCGGACATTAGTCCTCTCCTCGAACAAGGGTGAAAAAGTTAACGCGAGTGCTCGCGGTTTTTTCTCGACGGCTTCGGTCTATGGTTGTTTGCTGCTCAAGTAAAGGTTGGATGACTTGTTGCATGACCGTGTCGTGGTACGTTTCAGATTGCAGCATGGCGTCAAGTTCGGCAGCACGTTGAGCGTGAGTCTTTGAGCGGCCCGCAATGTAACTGTGTCCATAGTGACCTTCCTTCGAGCGAATTACGCAGCGGGTGATAGTCATGTCACCAAGGTTAAAGGCATTACCGGTGCCGCCCATACGACCTCGTACTTGTGCTAGCCCCACTTCTGATGTGCGAATGTCTTCAAAACTGCCTTGGCGAACCACGGTGTTTGAGCACAGCATTAATGCGTCTGTTCTTGCGGTGGCAAGTGTCGCCATCCATGCTTGCCGTGCTGTTTTTTTTGTGTTGCTGTTAGTGTTGCTATCAACTGACATCTTTAGCTCCAGGCAGTCTTTTTCACTGGGTAAATGGTGTTAAACGCACGGTGCTGTCAAAGTCATGTGTGCAGCCCGCGCTGCTTTTAAATTAAGGTTCTAGGCTGTATTCAAAAAGGTCACTGCGACTAATTGCGACCGAAAACTCCATCAAGGTTTCTGTGTTGCTGAGGGGTTGCTGGTTGATGGCGTTTTGTAAGAAATTTCGGGTTTGGATTTCCATCACGGGAACGCCTCGCCCGATACTGAGCTGGTGGCACTCTTGGCTATTAGGCATCCGTGCACGTAGTTTGGTTTTGCCTCGGCGGGCATTGAATCCATAGCGATCAGCGAGAAAACGGTGTAAAGAGCCGTCTTGAAACTCTTGTAGTACACAAGCGTCAACGCCGAAAAGATGATGATTGATGAGTGTGACTGGATCGCGATCGATATAGCGACATGTCTTTACTAAGGTGACCTGAGTATCTTCTGGTAAGCCCAGTCGAGTAGATAGCTCACGTGAGAGTGTGGTTTCCTCGCAACTCAGTACATCGGTTTTTAGACTGACCCCAGTATTTAATAAGTTGTAGGTAAAGCACGAGCGGTCATGCAGCGAATATTCGATGGGTGAGTGAGTGACTTGATTACCTAAACCTTGATAACGACGAATGAGGCCGTCATGGACTAATTCATCCACCGCGCGGCGTACGGTATGGCGGTTAACACCAAAACGTTCTGCCAGTTGTTTTTCGGGAGGTAACAGTTCGCCTGCATGATAGTGATGTTGAATTTCACCTCTAAGCTGGTCGGCAATGTCACGGTAAATAGCCATTTGTCTATACAACTCCTTGAGTCGCTCTAGCGTAAATTGAAGACGCTAGAGAAATGCTTATTGAGTGCTTAGCTACCCAGCAGATTAGGAGTAGCTTTTCTTGTTTAAATAAACGCTTTGCGCAGGCGTTGTGAAATAAGGTCCGTTAAGGTGACGCAAAGAATGATCACAATCATGATTGCGCAGGTTTGTTGGAAGCTAAATCCACGGATACTTTCCCACAGGGCGACACCGATACCACCGGCCCCAACCATGCCAACCACTGTTGCTGAACGAACGTTAGACTCAAAGCGATAAAGAGAATAAGAAATCCATAGCGGCAACACTTGTGGGATCACACCGTAGAGAATTTCTTCCACAATGTTGGCGCCGGTAGCACGAACACCTTCAAGTGGACGAGGGTCGATAGCTTCTGCAGCTTCAGAAAAGAGTTTGGCAAGTACACCGGTTGTGTGAATAAACAGTGCTAGAACACCGGCAAAAGGGCCAAGACCAACAGCAACGACAAAGAGCATCGCGAAGACCATTTCGTTAATGGCGCGAGCGGCATCCATTAAACGGCGAACGGGTTGATAGACCCACATTGGCACTAAGTTTTCTGCACTCATAATGCCCAGAGGGATCGAGAGAATAATGGCAAGAATGGTTCCCCATAAAGCGATATGGATAGTGGTCACCATTTCTTCTAAATAATAACTCAGGTCTGAAAAGTCAGGCGGGAAGAAGTCTTGAGCAAACTCCCACATATTGTCCGAATCAGAAATAAGCACCATGGGCTTCATTTCTGCGCCATTCCAACCCCAGCTTAGTAATCCAAAAAGCACGACCCAGCTGAAAGCAGCCATCCAATTAAAAGGCTTTTTGGGAATCTCGATAGAGGCAGTGCTTTTCAACGAGGCAGTGTCTACCGAAGAAGTTGTTGATGTCGATGCTTGGATTGTCATAGTGTTCACGTCGAAGTAGTAGAAGGATGAGAGGTCATTACTGACCTCCCAGGTCTAACTTGATGTCGTGGATTACTTGCTGGCGATAGCCGCTAGCGCATCCATTTGACGGTTAAGCTCAGCAAGTTGCCCGTCAATTTCAGCCACTTTCTTTGCTTTCTCTTCCGCGTTCATATCAGAAGCATTGACTAGCTTGATGCGGTTTTTGAACAACACCAACTGACGGATAGGCAGCAATTGGTTGTCACTAGAGGCTTTGAAAGGTGCCCACTGTAGCCCTTCAAGAACGGCCAACTCTGCTTGGTCGTTGTTCTTGCCGTACTTCATGAAGAAGTCGTAAACCTTGCCTTTCGTTGTTTCAGGCAAGTTCTTACGCCATACGATTGGATCAGATGGGATCAAAGGCGATTTCCAAATGATTTTTACTTTATCGAACTTATCAGGGTGTGTTGCTTGGATGCGAGCCACGTTTTCAGTGTTGTTTGTTGCGATATCAACTTGACCGTTAGCCACAGCAAGGAAGTTAGACTGATGGTTCGAGTTGGTCATGCGCTTGAAGGCTTTCTTTGGATCTACATCGTTTTTAGCGAAAACGTAGTAGCTAGGGACAAGAAAACCAGACGTTGAGTTTGGATCACCGTTACCGAAAGCAAGGTCTTGGCTGTTTTTCAGCATGTCTTCAACGGAGTTGATTTTGTCATTGTCTTTGTGAGCCAACAACAAGCTCCAGTAACCAGGGTTGCCTGAAACGTCTACGGTCTGTGCGAAAATTTGGCCACCAGCGCGATCAACAGCTTCCATTGCAGACTTGTTACCGTACCAAGCTACGTCTACTTTATCGAAACGCATGGCTTGGATAATGCCGGCATAATCTGGTGCGAAGAAAGGCTTAACTTCCATGCCTAACTGAGCAGACATATCTTCAAGGAAAGGCATCCAAACTGACTTTAGGTTCTGAGAAGATTCAGTTGAGATGATGCCAAAATTCAATGTTTTTGCTTCTTCAGCGTTGGCGACAGATACGCCAGACATTGCAGCTGTCAGGGCGATACCTGAGGCTACTTTAGATAACAGTTTCTTCAGTTTCATGGTTTGCTCCGAGAGGTTTAAGCAGATTTAAGCGTGATTACAGGTTCTTCTATCAAGGGTTCTGCCGGTGTTGCTGGTGCATCATCTTGATGGAGTTTGTACAACAGGTTTAACTGTTCTTGAGTGAGCTGATCGAACTTTCCGTCAAAGTAAACTTCACCGTCTTTCAGTGCTAAAGCGCGCTGGCAATAGTCTTTGGCGTAGTCCACTTGGTGGAGGGTGACAACGACAGTAATGCCGTCACGCTGATTAATTTCTTTTAAGGTTTCCATGACTTGGCGTGAAGACTCAGGGTCCAGTGAGGCGATAGGTTCGTCAGCCAAAATAACCTTTGCTTTTTGCATTAATGCACGGGCAATGGCGACTCGTTGTTGTTGCCCGCCAGAAAGCTGCGAGGCTCGCTTTAAAGCAAAGTCTTTTAAGCCAACACGGTCCAAAGCGGCTAACGCCTGTTGTTTTTCTTCAACGGTAAACCAGCCTAATAAACTGCGATAAGTTGGTGTGCGGGATAATCCACCAATTAAGACGTTAGTGAGTACCGATAGACGATTAACTAAATTGAACTGTTGGAAGATGTTGCCGATTTCAGAACGGCAGCTGCGAATATTACGACAAAGTTTGCCGCTTTCTTGGATCCTATGGCCGAGAACTTTTACGCTAGACTTAGTTTTCTTATCCGCAACGACAAGGCCCGATAAGTGGCGCATGAGTGTGGATTTTCCCGAGCCGGAAGGGCCAATAAGTGCAACCATTTCTCCTTCTTCTACAGAGAAACTAATATCTTTAAGCACTCGACAGCAGGCATAGCTTTTTTCGATATTGGAGAGTTCTATAATGGCCATGGCGCACCTCAAATTTGATGCGACCATAGTAGGAAGGGTTTGTGACAGGTGGGTTATCTAGACATGTATTTTGCGTGAACAAACCATTGCGGTTATGTGACTAATTGATGATTTTTTTATCGCGAAAAAAAGCGTATTGTTAGGTTACTTATTGAAAGATTGAGGCTTTTTATGGATGACATCCCACTTAGCATGTCATTAACGACTCCGGCATTATTGTTCCCTGCCATATCGTTATTATTGCTTGCTTATACTAATCGTTTTTTAGTGCTGACCAAGGTGATTCGTGAACTCAATCATGCCACTGAAGAAGGTTCACGGGATATGATTGTGCGTCAGATTTATAGCCTGAGGCGCCGAGTGTGGATGGTGAAGTTCATGCAATCGTTCGGTTGCTTCAGCTTTATACTCTGTACCTTTTCGATGTTTGCTCTGTACCTGGGATTTCAGTTGATTGGGCAATGGCTATTTGGTATCAGCTTGATATTGCTTTCTATTTCTCTAATTTTTTCATTGTATGAAATTATTATTTCGACGGATGCGATAAAAGTAGAGTTGGAAAACCTGCGGGTAAAATAGAATTTTATAGGGCAGTTAGCTTGCTTATATTTTTGGTTTTTTAGTACCTAACTAGACTAAAAACCTTCGCCTACTGACAAAAACAAAAGCCACCTTGACGGTGGCTTTTGATGTTATGGCAATGGCTGTTTATACCTATTAGGTTTTCTGCTTATCACCACCTGACTCGTTTGCCCTAGACAACTTATTGCAACAGGGTTTATTCGATGATTATAAGCCGCTGTTACAAACCGCCCAGACCAAGAGCTTCCATAATAAACTCGACTGATAATGCAGCGAGGATGATGCCCATTATTCGAGTCAGTATGGAGGCACCGCCTGTGCCAATAAATTGAATTATGCGCCCTGAAAGTAATAGAAGGATGAGGGTACAAATTAAAACTGCAAGCATCACGAACGCTGTCGCCACCTGTTCCTGAACAGGGTAAACATGATTATCTGTGAGTAGTATCACAGCGAGTATCGCACCGGGAGTGGCCGTTGCCGGAATCGCTAAGGGAAATACGGCTATATCATGTTTACTTTCTACTTTGTCTTCATTGTCATTCGAAGAGAAGATCATTTGTAAGCCGAACAAGAACAGGATAATACCGCCAGCAATTTGGAAGGCCAGTAAACTAATTCCCATTGCGCCGAGTAATAGCTGCCCAACGACAATTGCACCGAGTAATACCGCAGTGGCGTATACAATCGTCTTGTACGCTGTTTTTTTACGATCATCCGGTGACAACTTCGCGGTAAGTCCCGCAAAAAGTGCCATTGTGCCTATGGGATCAATAGTGGCCCAGATGATTAAAAAATCATGAATAATTTTATCGATCATTTTATTTTGTACTTATAAAAAGTGGCATGAAAGTAAAGGCAGGAGGAAGTAATTGCTCTAGCTGTTTTTTATGCACGGACAGCTAGGCTGTCCTGCTGTTAGGCAACTTTTCGCCATAACAGTTCATTATATTCCTCATTTTTATTAATGGTTTTAGTCTAATCACATTAGATAAAGAAGGGTAAAAAAGTGCTAATTTTTTGCCTTTAATGCATTTTCCCAGATTTCGCTTCCTGGTCCGACTACGCACTTACCTTCTTTGCGCATACCTTTGAAGGTGAGGTGACTATCGAGATAAATAGCACAGATATTTGCATTACTGATACGGGTATTGGTCTGAGCTCAGATAATAATTTAATTGAACGAGGAGAGTCAGGTCGCGATAGCTTTGGCTTGGGTCTTGATATCGTTTCGCGAATCGTGGCTAAGAAAGGTTGGCAACTCACCCTTGAAAGCAATGCCGCGGGTGGATGTTCAGCAAGAATATCTGGTTTTAAATAAGCCAGTTACCAGTTACCAGTTACCAGTTACCAGTTACCAGTTACCAG
>JBLXCH010000132.1:0-9090 GCA_048265065.1 Motiliproteus sp.
GCCCGGTCCGAGGTGAAGGAGCTATTCGTCCAGCCCGCCTCCGGTGATGCGGGTACTGCAGTCGGCGCCGCCGCGTATGTGTCGCACCAGCGCGGCGTGCCGGTGGAGAAGATGGAGCACGTCTACCTTGGTCCGTCCTACTCCAACGAGGACGTGATTGCCGCCTGCGCCAAACACCCGAACAAGCCAGTGTTCAAACAGATCGCCAACACGCCCGAGCGCATCGCCAAGATCATGGTCGATGGCAACCCGGTCGCCTGGTTCCAGGGGCGTATGGAGTTTGGCCCACGTGCCCTCGGCGGTCGCTCGATCATCGGCTGCCCGAGCATTCCAGGCGTGGCCGACCGCATCAACGAGCAGATCAAGTTCCGTGAGCGCTGGAGGCCCTTCTGCCCCTCCATGCTCGATACCGTGGCCGAGCAGATGCTCAAGGTCGATCACCCGAGCCCCTTCATGACCTTCACCTTCGAAGTCAATGATGAGTGGAAGGAGCGCGTCAGCGAAGTCGTCCACGAAGACGGCACCTCCCGCGCCCAGGTCCTCGAGCGCCGCCATAACCCGCGCTGGTATGACCTGATGCTGGAGCTGGAAAAACTCACCGGCAACGGCGTCTCGCTGAACACCTCCCTCAACCGCCGCGGCGAACCGATGATCTGCTCACCGACCGACGCGTTGAACATGTTCTACGGCTCGGATCTGCAGTACCTGATCATGGAGGATGTGTTGGTGGTGAAGGATGACAAGGATTGGTATGACAGCCTCTGATCAGTGGGTGTTGCAGTTCTGCCACGGTTACGATGGTCCCTTCCTTGATTGCGCGCGGCAGTACGCCGCGCTTTTCGTTGGTACGACTTACAAGGTTTGCACCGTATATCTGACTGGCGCACCCAGTGATGAAGTTGTAAAAGGTTCGGCTTCGGACGAAGTGCTGTTTCTCAACTACAGCAGCCGCGACGTGCGTGGGCTGAAGTTGAAGGCTATCCGAGACATCCACCGCATCGCCGCCTCGCGCGATTTCGTCCTGTGCATCGCTCACCGCTTTAAGCCTGTATATGTGGCACTGCTAGGAACTGATCTGCCGGTTATCGGCGTCCATCATGCCTTTGGCGACTACCAACGCCGTCCCCGTCAGCTCTTTGCCAACTTCTATCGAAAGCGTCTGGCGCTGCTCGGTGTGTCCAATGCGGTGCGTGACGATATTCGCGCATGCTTGCCGAGCTGGCCGTCTGATCGTATCGAGACCCTATACAACCGCATCGATATCGAGGCAGTGCAGGCCGAGCAGGTTTCTCGCGAGGAAGCTCGCGATCATCTGGGCTTGCCGCAGAACGCGTGGATCGTTGGCAACGTTGGGCGTTTGCACCCAGACAAGGATCAGGCAACGCTGATTCGAGGCTTTGCACTGGCCTTGCCGGATCTGCCTGCCGGCAGTCTGCTCGCGATCATGGGTA
This sequence comes from Motiliproteus sp., assembly GCA_048265065.1. GTDB lineage: Bacteria > Pseudomonadota > Gammaproteobacteria > Pseudomonadales > Balneatricaceae > Motiliproteus. The sequence goes on from JBLXCH010000132.1 coordinate 1,452, forward strand.
GCGGAAGGCTGGAGGCTTCCCTGAGGTCGCTTGCTGCCGAGCTGGGTGTAGCTGAGCAGGTGTGCTTTCTTGGCCAGGTATCTAACGGACGTAATTACTTCAAGGCCTTCGATGTATTCGCCCTGACCTCCGATCATGAGCCGTTCGGCATGGTGCTGCTTGAGGCAATGGCGGCGGAGGTGCCGGTGATTTGCAGTGAGTGTGGCGGTGGTGCCGAAGTTGTTCAGGGTGCAGGTGAGTTATTTCCCTTTGCTCAGCCCGCTGCACTTGCGAATTCCTTGCGTGCACTTTTGCCTGGGTCGGAGGGGCAGTTACTAGCCGCACGCCGTCTGCAAGAGTGTTTCAGTGATCAAGCGGCGCGTGAGCGCTTCTGGGCACAGGGATGGATAGCGAACTGATGTTTGATTCGAGGTCAGGGAGTGTGACTGGAAAACCTAGCATTCGCTTTGTAATCCCATATTTTGGAAATTGGCCCTTTTGGATGCCGCTTTTTCTCGAGTCCTGCAGGCGTAACGCGGATATCGACTGGCTCCTGTTTACTGACTGCGGTACCCCGCCTGATCTGCCGCAGAACGTGTGCACAGAGCACATCAGCTATGTGGACTACTGTTCGCTGGTGTCTGATCGCCTCGGAATCGATTTCGCGCCTGACAATGCCTACAAGCTCTGCGATATCAAGCCTGCGTTGGGCTATATCCACGAGGATTGGCTGCAGGGATATGATTTTTGGGCATTCGGAGACCTGGACGTTATTTACGGCAAGTTGCGCGCATATTTCTCCGCCGAGCGGCTTGCCCGATTCGATCTCTATTCGACACATGCGCGTCGTGTTTCGGGGCACCTCTGCTTGATACGTAACACCTCTCAGATGAGGGAACTGTTCATGAAGATGCCTCGGTGGAAGGAGCGCTTCATGGATCAAGAGCACCACGCCCTCGACGAGGGGGCTTTTAGCCGCCTTTTTTTGTGGCGAAAGAATTTCCCTCAGCCTCTTTTCAAACTGGTTGGGTTGTTCAATCCGCTGCGTCGACGCAGCGAGTTTATTGAGGCCTTCAGTACTCCTGACGGCTGCATTCCATGGATTGATGGCGCTTTCCGTTTTCCACGGCGCTGGTATTGGAACGATGGGTCGTTAACCAATGATCGGGACGGGGCTCGGGAATTTCCCTATTTTCACTTTGCGATCTGGAAGCGTGGAGTATGGGCTGAGCGAACTGCGCCGTTGCCGGAAAGGGTGCGGACACTTGCATCCCGCCCAGCATGGATGATTGATGAAAACGGCTTATCGGAGTGCGTGCAATGATGGAACGTCGTATCAAAGTCTTGCAGTTGCACCCTGACTACAACATCAAAGCACATGATTTTGCTGATTTGGGCGAGCAGATATTCAAGGCTCTGCCGGATGATCGTTACGAGACGGTGAACGCGTTCCTGCGAGGGCGTCCCGCACCCGGGGCGCCTGAAAGTCGAGCCAGTCGCTCGGTATATTTTGAGCTTAGTGATGCCCAGCTCAAGGGGCTGCGTATTCGGGCCCTTTGGACGTTGTACCAGTTTTGCCGCGCCGAGCAGTTCGATGTCGTGATCTGCAACCGCTTCAAGCCCGTCAACATGATGCTGCAGCTCACTCGTTGGCTCAAAGTGCCGCTCTGTATTGGTATTGCTCACGGCTTTGGCGAATACGACCGTTTTTATCGACGTCGCCAGGCTAAGCGGCTGATCGATAAGTCCTGGCGCTTTGTCGGTGTGTCACCTGCGGTTAAACAGTACTTGCTGGACTGCGACTGTGGCTTTACCGAGACCAATACCGTAGCGATTACCAACGCCATTGATATCGAGCAGGCTGCCGGGCTACAGCATTCGCGTGAAGAGGCGCGTCGCCTGCTTGGGCTGGATGCCGATGTGCGTTTGCTCGGTGCATTGGGGCGCTTGGTGCCAGTCAAGGGTCATATCTATCTGCTCCAAGCGTTCGCCGCGCTCAAAGAGCGTTATCCGCAAGTGCATCTGGCGATTATCGGGGATGGGCGTGAAGAAGCACGACTACTGGCGGAGATCGAGCGCTTGGGCCTTGCCGGCCGAGTGCATCTGCTCGGTTTTCGTGAGAATGCCCTGCAGTATGTTAGAGCTTTTGACATCTGGACCATGCCGTCATTGGCTGAAGGGCTTGGCCTGGCGTTGTTGGAAGGTATGAGTGGGCACCTGCCGGTAATCGCCTCCAATGTGCCGGCCATGCTGCCCCTGATTGAGGGCGCCGGTGGCATTGCAGTTCCGCCTGCAAATGTTGAGGCGCTCACCCGGGCATTAAACAGCTACCTGCAGCTGAGCGATGAGCAGTTACGAGTCAAGGGCGAGCAGTCCTACGCCTATTTGTGCGCTAATCACAACATAGAAATCTTTCGTCAGCAGTATCGGCACCTTATTGAAGCGTCGCTGAGTTCGGTGAGAACTTTCTCATGAGTCACCTCAACCCGTTGGTTAGTGTTGTCATCGCTTCTTACAACCATGCGCCCTATATAGAAGAGTGTATTAAGAGCATATTGATCCAGACCTATCCTCATATAGAACTCTTGGTCGTGGATGACGGCTCGACCGACGATAGTGTCGAGCGCATTGGACGACTACAGGCAGAGCATGGTTTCGATTTCCAGGTGCAACAGAATCAGGGGCTGACACGCACCTTGAATTCAGCCATAGCACGTGCGAAAGGTGAGTTGATTGTCCCTTTTGGGTCGGATGACGTAATGCTCCCGGAGCGGCTTGCCAAACAGGTAGCGTATCTTGCCGATAAGCCAGAGGTGGGTATTTGTGCTGGCAACATCGAGCTGATCGACTCGGAAGGAAAGCTGTTTCCAGAGGCCCGCCAGCGGCGAGATATACCTTTTAGGCGCATGGATTTCGACGATGTTTTCATGGAGCGCAAGCCATATGCACCAGCAACCACATTAATGATCCGCAAGGAAGCACTGGATAAGGTTGGTGGCTTTGATCCAGAGATCCGTCTGGAAGATTTGGCAATCGAGCTGAAAATCACCCATGCCGGCTACTACATCGATTGCTTGGGAGAAGTGCTCGCCTGCCACCGAAAGCACATGACTAACTCATCAAAAAATCATCGTTTTATGATTGATAGCATTCTGCGGATTTATGAGTTGTATAGCGATCATCCGCAATATGAGTTCGTCCGTACGCGTTTCTTGAATTCCATGTTCCTCAAATGCTCAAACCGTGATCGCAACTTGGCGCGGGATTTGCTGGCACAGATTCCCTTTAAGCATTGGTCAAAGAAAACCTGGCGTGGGTTGATGCGCTTGTATTTTTCGCCGCTGGAAAAGGCTTGATTTGCAATGGAGCTTTGGGCGAGGTTCTTGGCTAAACGGAGCAAAAAGAAAATTCGTATGCTGTCCAAGTTTCAGCGTGGGGTGGCGAAGTTTCTTCAGAAATATCCGACCTATAAAATTGGTAAAGGAAGCTACGGAATGCCAATTGTCCATGATTGGCATGAGGGCGCCACGTTGGAAATTGGTAGTTATACATCGATTGCCGAGCAGGTAGAAATTTTTCTCGGAGGCCATCATCGTAGTGACTGGATCACCACTTACCCATTTCCGGCAATGATTGAAGAGGCACAGCATGTTCCGGAATATGCAGTGAGTCGGGGGGATGTCGTGATTGGCAGTGATGTATGGCTGTGCACCAATAGCATTATCTTGTCAGGTGTGACTGTGGGGCACGGTGCGGTAGTTGCGGCTGGGGCAGTGGTGAGCCGAGATGTTGCACCCTATTCGATCGTGGCTGGTAACCCTGCTCGGCACATTCGCTGGCGCTTTGATCCCGAGATTTGCGCTGCACTACTTCAAAGTGCTTGGTGGGAGTGGCCGGAGCAGGAGGTGCGCGACATCAGTCCTCTTTTGTGCAGTGATCGACTTGAAGATTTTCTTGACTATGCCAGGCAGCGTTTAATGCCGATAGAAAATAGTTCTACTGGCAGGGCGTCATGAAAGCAGTTTGGCTGTCTTGCCTTTGGCGATTCTGCTATAGCCTTCTTGTAAGGCATTAAGATGCTCTTTAAATAGCCATTGCTGATCTTCGCTATAGCGCTGCATGTGTTTCAGGTTGCGCTGACGTTTGCGTTGGCTAAGCGCAAAGCGACTAATGCGCATATCTGCAAGATCAATCAACCCCAACTGACCGTCGGGTTGTACCAGTACGTTACCCAAATGCACCGAGCGAAAGTAAACGCCGTTAGTATGCAGCTTGGCCAAAAGCTCACCAAACAGCTCAATCAGCTGCTGGCGTCGCTCGGCGTCGCTGTTTCCTAATGTCTGGCGCAATGTTTGTCCGGGAAGCGGCCAATAATGAACAGCCGTTTTGTTGGTCGGGTCGACCAGCCGATACACTCCAATAATTTTAGGGCTGCTGAACCCTAGCTTTTTTAATCGCGCAGAATTTTCAGCAAAGCGCTTGGCGTAAGGCTTAAGGGTTTCTCGAGAGAAAAATGGACGTTTGCGAAATAGCTTGAGGAAGCTCCCATCGGTCAACTTCAGTACTTTCGGACCTAAGCCGTCGAGCTCAATCACTGTGGCGTTGGATGAGAGTCTTTTGAACTCCGATTGAGTGAGAGTGCGCATCAGCTCATAGTGCTCTGTGCTTGTTTTGTACGGATGCTGAGTGCGGCTATTAGTGCCAGCGGAATCCATGTCACCAGCCAGTGTTCTTTCGGTCTGGACAGAATACCGCCTCCTTCTGTCAAGCCGCCGCCGATGCCGTAAACCAGCAGTGCGCCGCAGACGATGAACATAAAATTGCCTTTATGCTTCCAGCACTGAAACAGGGCTAGAGCATGCATGGCGAGCCAAATGATTAAGCCAATAATACCGGTGTAGTAGAGCACGCCGAGTGCAAAGTTGTGAGGCTCACTAAAGCCGTAGGTAGGCATGTCTGCTAGGAATATTGTCAACTGGGCATCAAACCCAAATCCGTGCCAGGGCTGTTCGGCTACTTTGCTGAGCGTTTTCAACCAAAGCTCGGGGCGGTAAGACAAACCTCGATTGGACAGGGCTTCAGGGTAAATTAGAGCCAGGACTACTAATGCAGCTGCGCCGGAAAGCATTAGCCAGAGAGCGCGTTTGCTCCAGCATGCGACTATTAGCCAGGCGCAGGTCATTGCTGTTGCCAGAAGAGGAGTCCGTGAGCCGGTGGCCAAGACGGCCGCTCCCATGATTGACACTGCAACCAAGGCGGGCCAGCTTTGACGAGCGGGTAAGGTCATGCTCAACGCAAGCCAAAGCGCACAGAAGAAACCAAAGAGGTGTGAGCTTAAAAGTGGATTGTCCAGAGCGCCGGTACCTATAAGACGATCCCCGGGGATTTGGTTGCTAATGAAATTGACTAAACTGTAGGCAGCAATTGGCAGCATCAACAGGGCAGCTAATAGAGTGCTTTGGGCAAGGCGCTGATGGCTATGGAGCGCCATCAGGGCGCATGCGGCGAACAACATCAATATGTAGAGCGGGCGTTTGAGCAGACTGCTGAAAGATTGGTCGGTATCTGACCAGGTGACGCTGAGCAAAGCCCAGGCTGAGAACAGCAGAAAGCTAATGATGACCGGGTTGTGCCACATCGCTTTGCTGGACCTGGGATGCAGAAGCATGACGAGTAAAGTAGGGGCGGCGATCGTCATGTAGAACAGCTTGTGGTATAGGCTGCGCTCTGGCAAAACTGCTAGGCCAATGAGCAAGATGACAAAGCCTAACGGCAGCAGCCAGTTACAGGAAAATGCAAAAAAATTTTGCGTCCATGCATTGAATTGCGTGCTCAATTAAAAAATCCGGTTTGTAAATTGAGCGGCCATTCTACATGAAGTCGCTGATGTGTCTGCGCGGCGCCAGTAGGACGGGTAGAACCTGGGGTTGCAGGCATCACCCGAGGCTGACCACTTCATATCGCGGCTTACATGGGCCGAAGTGCTAATATATGCGCCCTTTCCCCAGACGAGAGCCTCATGACTGAGCAAGATCGGCAGCAGCACGCCTCAGGGGTCGGCATCTACTTGCGTCTGCTCTCCTACGTAAAGCCTTATATTGGTTTATTTTTAATCAGTCTTCTCGGCTTCCTAATATTCGCCTCCACCCAGCCCATGCTGGGCTATATCCTCAAGTTTTTTGTGGATGGCCTGAGCAATCCGGATGCTGGGTTGTTCGCCAAAGTTCCCTGGCTGCGGGAGCATGCGCCTTGGATTGCTGAACTCAAGCTACTGCAGGCGGTGCCACTGCTGATCGTGCTTATCGCTCTGCTGCAAGGCATCGGCTCCTTCCTCGGCAATTTCTTTCTGGCCAAAGTCTCGCTGGGGCTGGTGCATGACCTGCGCGTGGCGCTGTTCAACAACATGCTGACGCTGCCTAACCGCTACTTTGACAGCCACAATTCCGGGCACCTAATTTCGCGTATCACCTACAACGTGACCATGGTCACAGGGGCGGCCACCGATGCGATCAAGGTCGTCGTGCGTGAGGGCATGACGGTAATTTTCCTGTTCGCCACCCTGCTGTGGATGAACTGGAAGCTAACGCTGGTGATGGTGGCGATCCTGCCGTTGATTGGTGTCATGGTGTCCAGCGCCAGCAAGAAATTTCGCAAGCAGAGCAAAAAGATTCAGGTGGCGATGGGTGATGTGACGCATGTTGCCTCTGAGACCATCCAGGGTTACCGGGTGGTGCGCAGCTTCGGTGGCGAGCCTTACGAGCAGGCGCGGTTTCTGGCGTCCAGCCAGGACAACACGGCCAAGCAGCTACGCATGGTGAAGACCAACGCGGTCTATACCCCCAGCCTGCAGCTGGTGATCTACAGCGCCATGGCGGTCTTGATGTTTCTGGTGCTGCTGCTGCGCGGTGATGCCTCGGCAGGGGATCTGGTGGCCTATATCACCCTGGCAGGCCTGCTGCCCAAGCCGATTCGCCAGCTCTCGGAAGTAAGTTCCACCATCCAGAAAGGCGTTTCCGGCGCAGAAAGCATTTTCGAGCAGTTGGACGAAGAACCTGAAGTCGACAGCGGATCGCAAGAGCGTGAGCGCGTCAGTGGGCATTTACAGGTTGAGGGACTCAGCTTCGTCTACCCAGGGACTGACAAGCAGGTGCTGCACGACATCAGCTTCACCGTCGAGCCAGGCCAGATGGTGGCGCTGGTCGGGCGCTCGGGCAGCGGCAAGTCCACCTTGGCAAACCTGATCCCGCGCTTCTATCAGCATGATCAGGGGCAGATTCTGCTGGATGGTGTCGAGGTCGGTGATTACACGCTCCGTAATCTGCGCAGGCATATCGCCCTGGTTACTCAGCAGGTCACGCTGTTCAACGACACGGTCGCCAATAACATCGCGTATGGCGATCTGGCCGGCGCGCCGCTTGAAGATATCCAGCGTGCGGCTCGCGATGCCTACGCCGATGAGTTCATCGAGCAGATGCCGCAGGGTTACCAGACTCATGTCGGTGAGAATGGTGTGCTGCTTTCCGGTGGTCAGCGCCAGCGTCTGGCCATTGCCCGTGCGCTGCTGAAGAACGCGCCCGTGCTGATTCTGGATGAGGCGACTTCCGCGCTGGACACCGAATCCGAGCGACATATTCAGGGTGCGCTGGATCATGTGATGACA
>JBLXCH010000133.1:0-9074 GCA_048265065.1 Motiliproteus sp.
AGCGTCCGGTGTTTCCCATGAAAATTACCGAACTCGAACTGCCAGACGATCCTGACCTGTATTTTGAACCCGCTGAAAGCGAACTACCGGTGGGCTGGGCAGCATTGCCGGCCGACACGCCCAGCATGTCCTTCGGAACGGACTGGTTGAATCGCGCCTCCCATCTGGGACTGATCGTGCCTTCTGCCGTTCTGCCGCTCGAGCGAAACATCGTGCTTAACCCAAGACACCCGGCGATCACGCGCGTAAAGATCAGCCGGATACTGGACTTTAGCTATGACGAGCGGCTTTTCTTGCTGCGCAGCTGAGCTCTGGAGTCATTTCGGTAGCCGTGAAGGCCGCCTTGAGGCGACGTAATACAAGCCAACTACTTTCCGCCAGAAAATGCCGACCGCTATCGGCCCGTCTCGCCTTATGCAGCTGTCTTCGTCTGGGGTCAGCTGTTTCGTTATCCAGCAACAAGTCTGAGCAACTCGACTTATTTGGATCTTGGGTCCACCATCATCTAATCCGCAGTTGCAGTACGCGCCTCCCCCGTTGGAGCACGATCGCGGCCTTATCGCGTACGAGTGATAACTATGGCTAGCTGCAACGAGCTGATCATCTGCGAGCATTGCGACTGCGTGTTTGAGAAGGCTGCCCTCACCAAGCACCAGATCTCCCTTTGCTCACGTTGCGGTAGCGTGCTTCAGCGCTTCAATGGCCTAGCTATTGATCAGCGGCTTGCACTGGCAATCACGGCTGCCGTTCTGTGGCTTCTCGCCAACTTCTATCCTGTCATGATCATCAGCCTACAAGGGCTCAGGAGGAGCGCGACCCTTTGGGATTCGATACTGGCGTTAAGCATCGGACCTATTACTTTCATCGCGTTGGTCGCAGCAATTTCCATCATCATTGCACCCGTTTTCCAGTTGGCCTTACTGGTGTGGGTGCTCGGCTATGCCCTGTCCCGACGACGTGCTCCTGGTTTTCGGCTGTGCATGCGTTGGCTAGAGTCGCTCAGGCCCTGGAGCATGCTTGAGGTGTGTCTGCTAGGGGCGCTTGTTGCGGTGTTCAAGCTCGCAGGCATGTTGGACGTGCTGCCTGGTATCGGCCTATTCGCCCTGGCCGCTCTCAGCTTGTTGCTGATTCGCATTGCAGGGCGGGACGTGCGCGAGCTTTGGGAGGTTCTATGACTGCGCCATCCGTTGCCAGCGACCTCAATCTTTGCCTCTGCCATTCCTGTGGCAAGGCCTGTGACATGGCCGACCAGCCCTTGTCGTGCGAGCGGTGCGGCGCAATGTTGCACGCCCGAAAAGTCAACTCGCTGTCCCGCACCTGGGCGTTCTTATTGGCATCCCTGGTGTTTTACATTCCAGCCAACCTGCTGCCGGTAATGAACACCAGCATGCTCGGTAACGGCGCAGACAGCACCATCATGAGTGGGGTGCTGGAGTTTTGGCAGCATGGAGCGTGGGACATCGCGGCGATCATCTTCATTGCCAGCATTGCCGTTCCGGGCGTCAAGTTCGCCGCTCTGTCGCTCTTGCTTGTTACCGCGCAACGCGGCAGCCAATGGGCGCGCAAGGAGCGCTCGAGGCTCTACCGTTTCATCGAGCTTATCGGCTACTGGTCGATGCTTGACGTGATTGTTGTGGCACTAGTTGCCGCACTGGTGAAATTCCACGGCTTGGCCAATATCGAGCCACGCGCTGGCATTCTGTTCTTTGGTCTGGTGGTGGTGTTTACGATGCTTGCGGCCATGAGCTTCGATCCGCGCCTTATTTGGGACCGTCCGTTTGAAAAGGAGGTCGTGAATGGAATCACAAGTCACTGACCCGGCGCGAAGCACGGCTAAACCCGTTGTGAAAACGCGGCGTTTCAAAGTTTCGCTGGTATGGATCGTTCCCATCGTGGCGGTGCTGGTGGGCATTTCCCTTGTGGTGCACAAAGTCATGCAAGAGGGGCCGACCATAACGGTGACCTTCAAGACCGGCAGCGGGCTGGACGCCAACAAGACCCAGGTTAAATACCGCAATGTGGTGATCGGATATGTGTCAGATGTGGCATTGAGCAAAGATCAAAGAAGCGTCGACGCCACCATAAAACTGGCTAAGGAGGCAGAGAGTTTTACCCGGGAAGACTCAAAATTCTGGGTAGTGAGGCCGCGCATCGGTGCTAGCGGTGTGTCGGGTATCGATACCTTGCTATCTGGTGACTACATTGGTGCCGATATTGGCCAAGCCGATACACGAGTAAAACGATTCGAAGGTCTGGAGACGCCGCCACCCATCACCTATGGGGAGCCCGGAAAGCGTTTCACGGTACGCAGCGCGGATCTAGGCTCTCTGGACGTTGGTTCCCCGGTCTACTTCCGCAAAATCCCGGTTGGTCAAGTGGTGGCATATGCTCTGGACGCCGACGGCAAGAGCGTCAGCATCGAGTTGTTCGTACATGCCCCCAACGATGTCTACGTCACCCAGAACACGCGGTTCTGGAACGCTAGCGGTATCGACATTAATTTGGGCGCTAACGGTATTGCGGTAAATACCGAATCTCTGTCATCCATCCTGATGGGCGGCATTGCGTTCCGTGCTCCGACTTACAGCCCCAACGACCTACCTGCTACTGAAAAAAGCACGTTTGAACTGTTCGACAATCAACAGGCGGCGTTAGCGCCGCCGGACGGAAAAGCACAGTATCTGAGCCTGCGCTTCGACCAGGCTCTAAGGGGGCTGAAGGTAGGCGCTCCTGTAGAGTTCCTCGGAATTGAAATTGGCAAGGTGGTAACGGTCAATCTGGATTTCAATCCTGAAGAGCGCAGCTTTCCTTTGGATGTTGGAATCGTGATCTACCCCCAACGGCTCGGCAGAGCACATGCGGACATGCTCAAAGCCCTCAAGCATGATCCCAACAATGAAGCCGCCGGCGTTCGGCTTATGGGCGCATTCATCGAGAATGGTCTGAGGGCCCAGGCACGCACCGGCAACCTCCTTACCGGGCAGCTATATATTTCGCTCGATTTTCACCCGAAAGCGGCGAAGGTCGAGTTCGACTCAACCGCACGCCCCGTGGTCATCCCTTCTATTCCTGGCGATTTCGAGCAGGTTCAGGAACAGCTGCAAGCCGTCGTCGACAAGTTCAGCAAACTGCCGTTGGATCGCATTGCCGCGAACCTCGACGGCAGCCTCATGGAGCTGCGCAGAGTGCTGGCGCAAGTCAATGCCAAAACGCTGCCCGGGGTAGCAACTACATTGACAGAGGCTAGCAAAGCTCTCGAGTCGGCCAGCTCTACGCTCGCCGAGGACTCGCCGCAACGTGAGCAGTTGACACGAACGCTGGAAGAGCTGAGCCGTACGTCGCGATCGCTTCGTGAACTCTCGGATTATCTGGGACGCCATCCCGAATCGTTGCTCCGTGGACGGCCTGACAATACGCCGCCGCAACGGGCGCCGAGCAACTGAACAAAGGAGCAACACCATGGTGTTTTTGCGGACGATCCTGCTGGCAGCCGCGGTACCTGTGCTCGTTGCATGCCGCAGTGACCCGATCCAATTCCACACCCTATCTCCAATCCAGCCGGTAGCGACCGTCCACGGAGAGAAGGCGGAGGTAGGCATCGAAGCCATCACCGTACCGCCTCAGGTAGACCGACAACAGATCGTCATCCGTCAAAGTGACAGTAGCTTGGCGATTCTGGAAGCCCACTGGTGGAGTGCGAGCCTGAGCGAGGAACTGCGCAGTGCGCTCGTGCAGCAGCTACCCAATAACAGCGCTGGGCGCAGGGTTTCGGTACGACTGGACGTGCTGCGTTTGGATTCGATCCCCGGCCAGTACGCATTAATCGACGTCAAATGGCGGCTTCGGAACCTTGGCAACGGGGACAACGCAATGGTGCATTGCCGCAGTACGTTACAAACAGCAGCAGGCGCAAACGTGGACAACATCGTGATCGCCCACCAGAACAACCTGCATCGCCTGGCCGCGCAGATCAGCCAAGCGGCTAGCAGCGCAGCCGGGCAATGTCCTTGAAAATCACCGGGTGAAACTAAAGGCTCATTTGTAAGCCCGAGGGAGCACTCGTCACTCACCTTCAGAAAGGGAGTACATCATGACCACGGCAAACGCTTCTGCAACGCTAGAGCCCGCGAAATGGCGTTTCAAGCTAGGTATCGCCCTCCTCTGTTTGATGCCTATCCTGTGGTTGCTCTTGCCGTTGGCTGCGGCAGCGGATGTATCTGGGTCCACCATCGCGGCGCTTACCGGTGCGTTGTTTATCACCAATAAAGTAATACTGCTCCTTGTAATCGCGGTCATGGGCAAAGCCGGGTTTCAGGAACTCAAACAACACGTTTTTCGTCATGTGTCGGGCTTTGCGGCCAGCGCTGATATCGAGGTAAGCGCCACACGTCACCGTATAGGCATAATAATGTTCTGCCTGCCTCTGATCTCTTCCTTCCTTGAACCGTATGTCGACGCCCTGGCGCCAGGCTTGCGACCCAACAGTTGGGCATTGCAGCTATTGGGAGATGTGCTGTTGATCGGCAGCTTCTTTGTGCTCGGTGGCAATTTTTGGGAAAAATTGCGCGCTCTGTTTATCCGCAAAGCAAGGGTCATTACTGCCGACGCAATCTGAGCCACTACACCAGCGAGATTCAGTCCATACCTATCGCTCGTAACTGCATGACCTGCAGGAGTACATATGGCCGAAAATCCGAACACGCCGGACCTTGCTGAGCCGGACAGTCCCACCGAGCCCCTCCCGGAAAGGCCCGTGTCCGAAAACCCGCTACGACGTGTCGCGTTGGCAGTGGTGGTCTTGATTGCGGTTCTGTTTAGTGTGTCCATTGCCTTGGAGCGTCATGCGCCTTTGACTTCGCAGGCAGTGGTGCAAGCCTACCTGGTACCTATGGCGACCGAGGTGGGTGGCCGTGTCACTGAAATCCTGGTGATTGACAACGCGCGGGTGAAACCCGGCCAGCTGCTGTTCCGAATAGACCCGCTTCCCTACAAATTGGCAGTTATCGACGCCGAGGCGCAGCTGGAAGAGGCTGGCCAGGCAATGGGCGCCAATACCGCCTCGGTGGACGCCGCTCAAGCCACGCTGGTCTCGGCTCGCGCCCAGCGCGACAACATACGCGAGCAAGCCCGGCGAGTGACTCATCTAGTCGAGCGGGGCGTGTTCGCCCGCGCACGCCAGGATGAGAGCGATGCGGCACTTGGCTCCGCCGAGGCAGCCGTAAGCAAAGCCCAGGCAGACGTGCAGCGTGCGCGTCAGCAGCTTGGTGCGGGCGGCAGCGACAATCCGCAGCTCAAACAGGCCCTCGCTGCTTTGGAGAAAGCTCGGCTAGACCTGGTCCGGACAGAAGTGGTCGCGCCGTCTCACGGGGTAGTGACTAATCTTCAACTTGCCGTCGGCCAGGTTGTGAGCGCTGGCCAACCAGCGCTCACCGTTATCGATGCCGGCACTGTTTGGGTGTCTGCGGCCTTCAAGGAAAACAGCCTGGAGCATATGCAGCCCAATGATCCCGCTGAGCTGGTGTTCGATCTATTGCCTGGGCGGGTATTCAAGGGCCGCGTGGAAAGCGTCGGGTGGGGTGTAGCGCAGGAGGGAAGCAGCCAATCTGCGTTGCCATCAGTGCGTAACCAGAGTGGCTGGGTTCGCGACCCGCAGCGTTTCCCAGTCCGTCTCATCGTGGATGGACCTCGCCCAACCGGCCCGCGGTATGGCTCACAAGTGACCGTGGTTGTTTACACGGATAACAATCCGGCCATCAACTGGCTGGGGGCTTTCACGCTGCGGCTGGGTGCGTGGCTTAACTATGTCAACTGAAAGCCAATTGGAACTGGAGCTGCGACGGGCCAAACGCCAGGGGCTGCGCGTCGCCATTGCAGTAACACTGGGCTTATGCATGGGCTTGGTGCTGGGCGAGCCTTTGCCATTTCTTGTGCCCTTGTTCGCATCTCAGTTCCTATTGGCGAGCCGACATGCGCCAGCATTGCTTCAGGGCGTGGTGACCGTGGTTTCGGTTATCCTGACCGGAGCATTGTTGGCATTTTTCTCAAGTTTGTTTGCGGAGCGGCCGTGGATACTGCTTCCCCTGCTGTGGCTGTTCTACTTCGCTTCCTTCGTAGCCCAAGGGCTACGACTGGGCGGTGCAGCACCGGCGCTGATGTTAGTGATCGCTATCGTTATTCCGTTGCTCGACATCCTGCAACGCAACTTGGGTGAGTCGATTGTGCTGCTGTTGGCCAAGGCGATTACCTTGGGGATGATGCTGACATGGGGCACCCATGCCTTGCTGCCAGACCCGACTGGTGGATATTCGAGTGAAGGATTTGCCCTCGCACACGATCCTGCTCTGGTGATCCACCAAGCCGCAGCGAGCGGAGCGATTCTTTTGGCTATGGTTGCCCTGTGCCTGAGCGACCCGCGGCTGGCAACGGCGATGGTCATTCCAATTACGGTCGCCTCGCTGCTAAGCCAGCTCGAGTTATACATGAGCTTCCGCACGGCGCTTGGTCTGGTGATGGTTAATTTGATTGGAGGCGTAGCGGCATCGCTGGCTTTTACTCTGGTCGAGCTGCATCCGTCCCTGTGGCTGGTAGCTTTGATCGTGCTGCTGGTCAGCCTCCTGTTTGCAGGCAACGCCACTGTTGGAAGCACCCGAGGCAAAGTCTTTGGCGGTGGGCTTGTGGTTTTTTTAGTTCTTTTCGGGCTCGGTATATCGCCATTGCCGACCAGTACACCAGAGCTGTTTTCCACCCGCTTAGCCTATGTGCTGTGTGCAATCGCGTATGCCATTGTTTTGACCGCCTTGCTGTGGCCCAGGCAGCCACCGGTCGGTCACACCGTGTCCGGCAATGCTGATGATGGGTGAAGAGAGTCTGATCCAACTCCGAGATATGGCAAATCGCTGACGTCTGGTTGAAGTCGCGAGCGCTGGGTCGCGAACAATAGCTGCGGTACCGCTTAGCGGCGAGTTATCCAAACGCACATCCACGCACGGGCGAAACAAGCTATACCTAGTGAACGAGACCACGCCCACATCCTTACGGGGGCCACATACGACCAGACCAAGGTTGCAAGTGTTCCGATGCAGCGGTGCGAACGATGACTCGCACGTGCAAGCTACAAGTGATCGGAATTCTGCAGGTTATAGTCGTAATCGCAGCCTGGCACTCGCTACTTGCAGAGTAATTTCAAGGAATCGACTCGAACCTTTGTCAATTATTGAAAAAACCACGGCCCACTTACGATCAGCTGTTAATTAGTGGCCTCCTTACGCACCAAAAGTAGTTAGCTGCTGAACTGGAGAGGCTATGAATATTTTTAAGGCTTTGATAATTGCTGCTGGACTGAGCAGTGCTCTGCTCGCTGGCTGCAGTTCAAAAATCACCAATGAAAAACAATACTCTGGCTTTTTATCCAACTACCATGATTTGAAACAGACCATTTCTGCAAATGGTCAACCTGTCATGCGCTGGGTTGCAGAAGGTTTTAATCCAGACGTCTATGACACAGTCGCGTTTGATCGGCTTGAGCTGTATCCAGCGCCAAAGCCAGATGAACGCGTTAATCTACAGACCCTGCACGAGCTTCAGTCCCTTACGAGTTCCAGCGTACGGAACGTTTTGGCTCGGAAGTACAACATCGTGCCTATTGCTAACGCCGCAAAGGCGAGCTCTCGCACTCTGATATTGAGCGCCGCAATCACTGGCGTGTCTGCCTCTAATGAAGGCATGCAGTGGTATGAAGTATTGCCCATAACAGCAGTGACTGGTGTGGTTTCCAGCGCAGCGGGCTATCGCGACCAGAATACTGAGCTGTATGTGGAAGCCAATGTTGTCGATGCAGAGACGGGACAACCCGTTGTGAAAATTGTACGAAAGGTTCTCGGCGATACGCTGGAGAGCAGCCGCCAGGCGATTACTACCAATGATTTCAGATCAGCTATAAAAAGTTTAGCTGAGGACGTAAACGCGTTCATCAATAATCGGGGCGACGCCAATTTAAACCGAGCACTGCGAAAACCAGCGTCTTGACCACCTCTTCACGTCTTATTCCTACATAGAACTTATAGGAAGATGATGCCTTCAGGCAATCTGCCTCTAGCCTTTTATAGAATATCAAAAGCTCTTTTTGGAAATCTAATTACCCAGAGACAGAATCATCAACAGCCAACGGAAACGAACATTTACGCCGAGATACGAAAATTTACGCCGATGCACAGCCGAGCGAAAGATCAAGCATGAAGAAGTTATGGGTGTTGTACATGAATCTCCTGGAAAAGGACCTTTGCGCAAAGGTATTTGACAATATAAAAAACCTATTGGTCTGTGCACTTCTTTTTGCAGCAGGCACTAGCGCACTGCGGGCAGAGCAACCGGTGATATTCGGCCTACTAAGTACTCAAATAGCAGGAACCGGTATAATTCTAATATCTGCGCTTCTGATGTTCCTTAACATAAGCGATGGATTGCACCGCGTCGCGCGGCTTCGGTATCACAAGCTCATTCAGCTGTTGCTATGGGTGTCTTACATGGTTCTGGCAGTAAGGATCGTGCAACTCGTATGGAGTTTCCGGGCAGAGTAGCTCGCTGGCGCCCCACTAAATGCCAGCCACGATTTCAGACTTATTCAAAATCAGCAACTAAGTTAATTAGCCGTTTTGTCCAGCTAACCGCGATTTCCGTAGCGCTGGCTGTCAGGTCTGCTTGTGGCTCGTAGCTTGAGGTCATTAAACGGCCCAACCGGTGCGCCATATGAAAGATCCTTGGTGCATAACGGCTATGAGTTGCATCTTGTGCGCGTAAAATGCGCCGGTTGCAATACCCTGCTGATCGGCTTCTTGAATTACTGCGCGTTTGCGCTGCCGACATAATCGTTGCGCGATCGGTCTTTGATGTCAGTGGCCTGATTTCAGAACCTTATCCATACGGCACGCCAAGGTGCCATGGACGAGGAGCGCAACGGCGGTGAACCAGGCATCGAACGTGCTGTACGGACAGGTGGTGACGACGGTCTCGGTCGTGCTCGCCAGCGTCTGGATTGCGACGCAGTCGGCTGCCTCGTCGCTGGGCTATGACCAGCA
>JBLXCH010000134.1:0-8603 GCA_048265065.1 Motiliproteus sp.
GCCACGCGGATGCCGGGATCGAATTGCTGGAGCCTGGGCGTGCCTACCATAACGCTGGTTCGCTGCAGCTGCGTAGTGCCGTTGTGCGCGCGCATTCATTTGCTGCGCTGGACTTTTTCGAGTGGTGCCGTGGGTTGATAAGCAGCCGCTATGGCGAAGGCTCGTTACTGGCAGTTGATCCTTTCAACTACTGTCAGAATGGCGCCGCGGCGGAACTGGATGCCGTTCACCAGCGCGTCGACGACCTCTCGCTTGACACCGGCTTTACCATCGACGAGCTACAGGCACGCGCGGAACGCATCGCTCCCGCTATACAAGGTTCTGCCGATGTACCAGAGATACGTCTCCAGCAGTTGCAGGAAATTTTCGGGCCATGCAAAAGCAGCAATGTTTCCTTTCAGATGGAGGAGCACGGTTGGTTGGTGACGTCCACGCTGGAGGACGGCAAACACGAATATATCTACGCCGTACGGGACCTAACGCCCGAGGAGTTGGGAGGAAAAGAGCAATTGAAGTTCTTCCTAGATGTAACACCTGGGTTGAACTTGCAGTTGGTTATGCTATTCCTAGATGCGCAAAAGCAGCGCATCAGTCACGTTATCAAGCATGCCAACCGCAACAAAGTGGTCGAAGTACCGCCTGAGACCGCATATATTCGGATGGGGTGGAGGGTTTATCAGGGTGGCTGTGCAGAAATTAAAGGTCTACTACTAGGCCACAAGGATCTCCAGCCCGCCGAAATGCTAGGCCGCGGCGAGCACCTATTGGTCACCAACCATTATCCAAGCTACGAAGACCTTTACCGCAATGGCTTCGTCCATAGCCGTGTTGCGGCGTATCGTGAGCGCGGTATGAATGTGGACGTTTTCCGGCTGCGTAAAGACGACACAGCGACTTACCATGAGTTTGAGAATATCGATGTAATTACCGGCTCCCAAACCACTCTCAGGAGGTTGCTGGAATCAGCTCGTTATAAGAGTGTACTGGTTCATTTTCTTGATCCTGATATGTGGCACGTTCTTAAAGATCATGTTGATCAAATCCGAGTTATTGTTTGGGTGCATGGTTCAGAAGTTCAGCCTTGGTGGCGCCGCGAATACAATTACTCGACAGAAGGGCAATTGCAGGTGGCTAAGCTGGAAAGCGATAAACGTATGGCATTCTGGCGTTCGCTGCTTTCTCCTATGCCTGAAAACCTTCAGTTAGTATTCGTGTCACGCTATTTTGCTGAAGAGGTAATGGAGGACGTGGGTATTCGGATAAGCGAAAGTCAGTATCAGATTATCCATAATCCGATCAATACAGACATTTTTTCGTACCGACCGAAACCCGCCGAGCAACGAACAAAAATCCTGTCTATCCGCCCTTACGCGTCTGCTAAATATGCGAATGATTTAAGCGCTAAAGCCATAAGCTATCTTGCAGAGACACCTTTCTTTAGTGAGCTAGAGTTTAGAATGATTGGGGATGGGCCGCTTTTTGACGAAATTTTGGAGCCGTTGCGAAAATATCCAAATGTTATAATAGAGCGGCGCTTTTTAAAGCAACGAGAGATATCCGAATTGCATAAAGAGTACGGGGTTTTCCTCTGTCCAACACGTATGGACGCGCAAGGTGTGTCACGCGATGAAGCCATGGCGTCCGGTCTAATACCGATTACAAACGCAGTTGCTGCAATTCCGGAGTTTGTAGATGACGGGTGCGGTTATTTGGCGGGGGCGGAAGACTATATTGGTTTGGCCAATGCTATCTCAGAGGTTTACGGTGCTCCTCATGTTTTCGAGAAGCTTTCGAGTGCATCTGCTCGCAGAGTACGCCATCAAACTTCGAGCGAGATTGTTATTGATAAAGAGTGTCGCTTGATTAAGGCGCATTGATCTAGGGTCGCTTTACGTTTGGTTGTTGGTTTGAAATAAGTATTTTTATTGGTGGGTTGTACTTTGGTTAATAGCAAACATATCTGTGAAGTAAGAGAAGATCTCTTGCCTTATCGAGATGAATATCTTGTGTCAGTTTCCGAACGGGAAATTTCAGATTTCCACCTAGCTGGCGTAGTTGCGCAGAGTCTGATATCGAGCTCTGAGCAGGGTGAAGCGGAGAAGCCATTTGTCTCGGACGGACTAATGGAGATCCATGATGATTATGCTCGGATGATATGTCTTTCGAAAGGTGAAGGGGCTGTTTATCAATTAAGAGTCAATTTAAAAAAGCCTTGTAGAGGTAATGGGTTTTCGATTCGTTATCGGTTAAGTAATTGGAAAAAAATTTCGTATTTGGCGATAGGCAATACCGAGGGTCGAGAATTTCGACACGTTAAGATTGCGAACCCGGTCGACGGGGAATGGGTAACACTTACTTTGGGTCTGAATGATCTTGCGTTTCGTATGCAGCAGGATTGGAAGGCATTCGATGTGGGGGATTTTTATGATCTCAGACTGTTTATAAAGGGGGAGCCAGAAGGACAATCTCAATTGGACCTGCAGTGGCTGTCCGTTTGGGTAGAAGTAGCGGAACAGTATCCTATTGAAGTGCAAGGGGGGGAGATTGATAAGGACGAGAAGCTAACCGAAGCACTTGTTGCTTATTTTGAAAAGTGCAACCCGGATATTCAATCACACGCGGAAATATTTTTACGCCAGGGTCGCTTACCTTTGACTGGACGTACCGTACTCGAGTGGGGGGCGGACAAAGAAACTCCGGAAGAGCTCCAGACGTCAGGTACATTTAGATATTTGTGGCATGCTATGCAGCCGGCCATAACTTTGTTGGTGTATCATGTGCGCACTAATGATATGAGTGCTTTAATGGCGGGCCGCCAGCTTATAGCTGACTGGTTAGAGCGAAGTTTTTTTAAGCCTGACTCTGATAAGAAATATACATGGTACGACCATGGTTCCGCTGAAAGGTTGCTCGCGTTTCTACTGCTTCTTTGTCTTGGTAAAAAATATAACTTCGATAAAAGATATATGGCGCGGCTCAGTATCGCGTGTTTTGATCACGCGCGCCTGCTGGAATCAGAAGTTTTTTACGCTGCGCATCAAAAAACACGCTACCATAACCATGCTTGGTTCCAAGATATGGCCTTGATCGCTTCTGCAGCGGTATTCTCAAAATTACCATGTGCGTCGCGGTGGCTTAATGTCGGTGAAAATAGGCTCCGCGACCAATTTAGTAAACTAATAGTGCGGGATCAAGGTTACGCAATATTCGTTGAGAATTCGATTGGCTATCATCACGGTATTCAAAGGTTAGTAGCCTTTGCTGGCAAGCTAATTTCGATAGCTGGTATTGACGGCGATATACCAAAAATTGCGCATGAATTGGACTCTTGGTCTAGCTACTTCCGTTATCCCGACGGGCGTGCGCCGGCGCAAGGTGATACGTTCAGAATAGCTAACGAAAGTAGAAGAGCCAACGGCTCATTTGATAAAGGTGTACTTGTTTTGCCTGTGGCTGGTTATGCGGTGGCTAAGGGTTTGCATGATGCTGAGCCGTATTTTCTATGTATGTTCGCAACCAGCTTATGCTCTACGCATAAGCACCAAGATAACCTTTCGGTTGTGTTGCACTTCGATGGGGTAGAGTGGCTTATAGATCCGAGCATGTACTCCCATGAATACGGGGAAAAAATTCCTGCTTTTCTGCGTAGCGCGAAAGCGCACAATTGTTTTTCTATCGAGAACTTTGATTATTCTTTGGAGCCTGGACTGGCATCGATATCCGGCTCCGAGGATGGGGCGCGGTTTGTTTTTTCAGGCAGTCATTCGGCTTACCCAGTTGGGGATGTACGCCGCTTAGTAACGGGCGCGCTCGATAGATTTTCTATCGAGGTCTTGGATTCGGGCTCTTTTTCTATAAATCTAGAGCCATATATTGTATGGCATCTTGGCGAAGGAGTCGTGGTCTGCAAGGGTCCGAAAGGTCTCATCTTGTCACATCCTATGTCGAGTTGGTCGTTACGCCTTGTTACTGACGAAACGATTCAAATAGTTGGGCTTGGGGAAGAACACGATGGGTTTATTGGCGTTGCGGGCACGTCGTTTATGTCTAAAACGAATACCGTGTTGCTGTATGTCAAGTTGAAGCTAGGGGCTGAGCATTCTTTCAAGTGGTCTTTAGAGGCAATAAGAAACGATTGCGTCATTTAGCCCTGCCTAGGGTTATACCGTCTATATAATTGGTTTGGGTTGTTCAAGTATTTTGGGTGTGGGAGCTCTTGTGAAGTATGCTTGTGCTGCGGAAGTTTGGAGAAGCTAGGGTGGAGATGAAAATCATATTGGCGCTATGTTCTGTGCTTTTGTTTGCTGGGTGTGATGCAGGTGCTCGGAAAGATGGCAGTGTTTTACCGGAAGTGCCCGCTAGGTATCTTTATAAGGACGCGGTTTATTTTCCCGATGGTCAAGGGCTGCAATTCAGTGGGAAGCTGCGGCGGTATGAACTGGTTGAGAACGAGAAAGGACAGTTTGATCGTTATACTTTTGAGTTTTCCGAAGACATCATGCCCATCGAAGCAGCCGTTTTCGCTACGTTGGCTAAGCGAGGCTATCAGCGCAAAGTGCGTCGCGAAGACGACGGCCTCTTTGTGGTGGATTATGTTATGAAGAACGGTGTGTCTGTATTGATGAGCTTCGAGCGCGTCCCGGCTAAAAACAAGGGTGCATCGGCTTTCACTCGGCTCAAGGTGAGCTGGAAGAGCGCCTGAGCGGCTATGTAACCTGCCGGCCCTTTCTTGAAGGGCCGTTTTTTTTGAGTGGTGGCGATGAAAGTTTTGGCTGCACTGCGCTGGTTTATCTCCGTTGGGTTTAAAGTACTTCGTGTAGTGCCTTTGGCCACCAGCTTGGGTGCGATATTCACGCTAGTTTCACAAGTTGGCTCGCTTTTAGCCGCGCTGTTACCACTGAAAGTAATTATTTTGCTCGGCTCCGAGCGCATTCCCTCCTATTTCCCGCCGCAACTACAAGGCTACGGTAAGACGGCGCTCATTGTGGGGCTTGGAGCCGCAGCGCTCGCCTGCTTCGCCATTCATCTATTGGCAGAATGGCTCATCAAGCGGCTAGCTGCCTACGGTGCATCCTCACTTATTTTGCATAGCCGTAAGCTAGATTTGTTCGAAAACCAAGAGCAGTTGCTGTCCAAAGCTTATCAGCGATTCGCAGAGACGCTGGCAGGTGGGGTGTTCATTGTGTTCGCAGCTTTGGCGTTGGCCCGGGTATATCCGCTGCAAGCAGTGGTTGCCGGCGGCTATTTCGTAACTATATGGGCGATGCTGGTGCTCTCTCGGAGGTTGATCCAAGTCTTGCGAGAGCAAGAGGTGGGTGATTTTGTCCGTCTGGTGGGAGTGCTCGCAAACCTTGGATTCTTTGTAAGCTTCGCCACTATTGTTCTTGATTCGCTTTTAGGCACCCGGGTTTCGGTATTCTGGGCCATCGTCACGTTGCTGCTGGTGCGGCAACTGTTTCGACGTCTGGCTTCGCTCGTCGGGGATATCGCCATCCTGTATTCGCAGCGGCTGCAATTGAATGCGTTGCTGTTTCACGGGCATCTGTATGCCGGTACGGCAATACCAGAGGGCGCGAGAGGTTTGTGGGCGCTCGCAGAGCCAGACATCTCTGGCAGCTGGTTGACGCCTTTAATTGAGCGTGTCGGCGGTACGGTGGCGGGGGGGGTGGAGGTACATTGGGTGCAATCCGGTACGCCTGATGTATTGATGGGCGTTGTGAATTCGGTAGCGGATCCAAAACGCACTTATCTTGTCAAGCTGTTCGGCAAGAATCGTAC
Organism: Motiliproteus sp.; assembly: GCA_048265065.1. Taxonomy (GTDB): domain Bacteria; phylum Pseudomonadota; class Gammaproteobacteria; order Pseudomonadales; family Balneatricaceae; genus Motiliproteus. The sequence continues at coordinate 5,779 of JBLXCH010000134.1, forward strand.
CGCGTTAGCACGTCACGAAGCTAGCCTGTTTGGTGCTATGGAGTGCACCGCTGCACCATTACCCCGCTTGTGCTTGGTGGAGCAGGTTGAGAACTTCAACTGTCACCTCTTCGACTGGCCAATGCTCAAGACCGTAAAACTGTTGGCGGCCAAAGATGCATCGAGGGCGGTAACGGCCGGTTTATTCAGCGTCCGGCCTTCGTCTTCTCTCGTGGCCCTGTTTACTCGCTCGCGGCCCATGATATGGCAACGGCTCGATAGCAAACTGCAAGAGCGGTTGCGTTTGTTTGCACGAGATGACGAGTTATCATTACTTGATAATTTCACCGCCTCTCTGACCGACATAAAAGCCAAGCTTGAGGCGATGCCATTGGCCATCATTACCTCAGATCTTCCCCCGGACGCTCTCTGGCTTGATCGCCAAGGTGAGCTATGGGCTTCGCAATGGGGATATTGGGCCCTTGAGCCAGTGGGGGCCAGCTGGCCGGTTAGCGAAAAAATCCTGCCATTGTTGCCTGCGGCTTTTGAGGAGGCACAACTTCTGCGTACCGATCTGAAAGCGATGACCATCTGGCACGCAGAGTTGGCAGCGCTGGTATTCGCTTTCGACAAGGCTTGTCAACGCCAAGCATATCGGACTGCGATTGAGCTTGTTGAGCCAATATTGAGTGCCTGCGACAGCATAGATGGTCACGCTTCTAAAGAATGATGAGATTATAGTGCCTAGGTCCGTGTTGGCTGCTTGTGGTCTGTTTATTGCCGTAATGGGAGCGGCTGCCGCAATTTATTTGAACGGGTCCAGGCCCGCCTCCACTCCATGTGAGTGGGTCGATCATGGGAGTTTCGCTCAGCCTTGTTCTGTTTCCGAGGTCTGGGATGTGCTCGCGCAGCAAGCCAAGCATGCTCTGCCCGTTACCGCTCGAAACGCCAATATCGCAGTTACGCGCGCCGCGATAACCCAGGCTCGCCAACTGTGGGAAACAGGTTTCGTCCCGGCGGGGCGTGCTGTGGCCCCTTGGCCGTTCCAGCTGCCTCTGGATTGGAACGCCGATCCGTTCAGGGATCGCAACTGGCGTTATCAGCTGCACGCTTGGCGCATGCTAGACCCTCTTCTCGGTGCCTGGGAGCAGACTGGCAACACCAGGTATTTGGATGACACGTTGCGCATCGTATTCGATTGGTACGAATTCCATTCGGCTCGCGACCAGAAAAGTGATTACGAGTGGTACGACATGGCGGTCGGCCTCAGAGCAATGAAGCTGGCCTATCTGCTTCAACGTGCATTCCGAGGCGATGTGCAACTGGATGATGCAGAGAAGGCGAAGCTCCTTCACTTGGCATGGTTACATGCGCGGAGCCTGATGGACGAGCGCTTGCTTTCCAGGGGCAATCATGGGTTGTTTCAGCTGCATGGATTATTGGCGCTGTGCAATGTCGTGCCGTCTATCGGGACCTGTGCTGGTGCGCAGGATTTCGTAAAGACAGAAATGCAGGACTTGCTGCTGCGGCAATTCAGTTCCGAAGGGGTGCACCTCGAAAACTCGCCTGAGTATCACTTCTTCGTTTACAACACTGTTAAGCGCTTCATGGATAGTGGCTGGTATGAGCAGTTCGAATTCATCGGCGACATCATGGAACGAGTCGGGCAGAACCGCGTCTGGATGGTGCATCCTGATAAAACAATCGTGACGGTTGGCGATTCGGAGCCAAAGCCAGTAAGCATCGATTGGCCAAAATCGTCCGGTAAGTGCCAGGACTCGGAGGCTTCTTGCTATTTACTCCGAAACTTTCAGGAGTCCGGGTATGCGATTGTCCGCAGCGATTGGACGGTGCCGGTGCAGAAGGCCTCGATGCTGTTCGTTATGGGGATGTTTTTCCAGACGGGCCACAAGTTGCCCGATGATCTCAGCTTCGAATGGTTCGACAAAGGGGAGCGAATACTGACCAATGCTGGCAAGTATTCCTACAGCAAAGGCCCATTTCGCGACTATGTCACTTCTACCGCTGCCCATAACACTGTCGAAATTGATGGCACGACACGCAAGCTGGCAGAAGCAATGCGTTACGGTTCGGCCATCAAGGACGCTAAGGTGATGGGCGAGACGTTTCTGATCCGAGGAACGGTGCCGCGAGAGGGGGGTATAGATCACGAGCGCTTGGTGTTGTTTAGGCCTGAACGCTGGCTCGCGATTGTGGACACGTTACAAGGGGATGCCTTGCATCAATACACGCAATGGTTTCATTTCGCACCGCAATGGCGGCTCGAACAGGCAGAAGATGACGTCCGGTTGGTGACCTCGTCCGGTCGTACGGTGCTGGTTCGTCACCTTTCAGGCGCGCAACTCGTTGCTTCCCGAGGCCAGACGCAGCCGAAACCTCAGGGCTGGGTGACCGAAAGCTACGGAAATATGATCGACCGTCAGGCGCTCGGTTACACCGCTGGCGGGCGCTCGGTTCGCCTTGTCACGCTTTTCGGCTTTGACGCATCGGCTCTTGATGACGCAAGCGCGGCAGTCACCCGGTATGCGCAGGATCCCGAACCTCCCATGGGTAAGCATTAGGGCCGTCCCCAAGTACAACGCTCGTTTCGGCAATTGTTCGCTTGATCTCTATTATCATGCGAACCTTTTTGCCGTTTCACAGTCTCTGATTGGTTCATTTTTTCGAAGGCCGTCATCGGCTATTCATTGGGAGGTAATGTGGCTCAAGTGGCCATGGTCGTCTGGAACGAGTTCCGCAATGATGCGCGAGTTCTGAAGGAAGCAGAAACCCTATGTTCGGCGGGCCATCAAGTCACCGTTCATGCTTTGCATACGCCTGGAGTG
>JBLXCH010000135.1:0-8524 GCA_048265065.1 Motiliproteus sp.
GCATCTGCACGAGTTCGCCGGCCGGCGCTGCGACGCAATGGTATCCCGGGTCCTGAACCGCCTGGCTGAGGATGAACCCGGGACGCCGGGCAGTTAGGTCCCGAAGACGCGTTCGGATGGCCCGCCTCATCCCGACCCGGTGTCCGCGAGGGTGAAAAGCTCCTGTGAGCCGTCCACACCGCGTAGCCCGTGACGCCCCAGCGGCCGCAGTGGCTGCCGGCAGCTACACGCGAACGCCTGCTACAGCAGGATGCTGCTGACCCAGTTGCCGGCACATCCCTTCCAGGCGCGAAGCCTCATTGGCCGCCGCGCCGAAAACGGCACAAAGCGGACATTGATGAACTGGGGAATACTATCCCCCGGAAATCCCCGAAATTCCTTACGAGACTATAGTGCATCACAGTCTCCCTTTTATTCAATGTCCAGATAATCAAATCGGCCGAGTCTCAAAAGATTTTCTCGGGCGCGTTCAGCATTTTCGCGGACCTGAGGGTCTTCAGCATTCAGTCCTGCCTTCAAGATAGGTTTGGCTTCATTGGCTGAAATGTACATCTGTGCGCCTTGGTCGATGGCATCCGTTATTTTCGAGAAGCATTCAACAACTAATACCAAGTGATTCGAAAGCAGTTTGTTTAGGGTACCCACCTGAAATGAAAGTCCAACGTCCTTTCCCAAGACAAGATCTAGAATCATCGAGTACGATTGCAAACGCCAATCAGGGTCAAGGCATTCGGCTTCCAACCAAAAGGTAAATTCCTTTAGCTCCAACGGCTCAGCGGCTTCAAAACGCCAATCAAAAAAAGCAATAATGCGTTCAGTCAGTGCTTTATCCAGTTGTCTGCCACTATTTCTTAATGATCGACCCACATGATCGAAGAGTTGACCCCAGCGTTCGCGGTCGTCTTTGGTCTCGTCATAAAAGCGCTTAAGCAGACTTTCATCACCCGTTAGTGGGTAAACCTCCCAAAGGTAGTAGGTGAAAAGGTGCTGACCCAGCCTGTCGATAAGCTCATTGCCATCGCCTTTTTCGTTCGCCAGGATATTAAGGTTCTCTATTGCATATTCAAACTCATCCCGCAGAATTTCAAATGTTAGCTTCACCGGTCGGTTAAAACGGATATAGCTGCCGAAAGCATCCCGCCATACGGATTCGTTTGCCTGCGGGAAAATTATTTCTCGTCGCCGGGCGGCCCAATCTCGATTGAGGGTGCAGATGTTCCCGAAGTGCATCCCTAATAGTGCGTTTTCAGGTCGGGTTAACGGAATTTCAGCATCCTCGGCTATACGTTTCGCGAGGATATCCGTCACTTCCGGCAAATGATCTTCTGGTAACTGACGGCGAACCCAGAAGCCAAAATTGACAAGGGATTCGAGTGCCCGACTGCGGGTATTGTTGATGGCCTCGGTAATAGGGTCGTCACGGTTAAGCAGTACCGGGCGGTCGTGATCGAGCCGCCAGTCAAACTGACAACACGCCTGTCGAAGCAGAGCGGCAAGGCCGTCCCTTACGGCAATTGGCGCATCCGTGTCCTTGTTCACACTTGCGTCAATAAAATCAACCACGGCCCGGCGCGAGCTGCTCCAGTCTGGATGGTCGCATGATTCGTCTCGAGGTTCGGGTTGACCTTCCACTAGCGGAGTGTCTGGATGCGACAAGACCCATGCACAGAACTCAATCCACTGTTCGAGGTTTTCGAAATCCTTTTCCTTAATAAGCTCGAGCATGGCCTTGAGCATGGCGACTACATAGACTGGCCGAGCAACTCTGTCACGGTTCGCTAGCCAGAAAGCCTGACGCTCGCCATCTGACACTATCTTCTCTTTGAACATAGACTGAAAGACGCCAGCCAGCGCAGAGATATTGATCTCAACCAGCCAATTGTCTTTGTCCCGGTGTTCCTCGTCCCACTCGTTCAGATAGGTCAGAAGCTCCTCATCCGTTAGGCTCTCAAGATCCTCGGCAGATTTCGGGCTCCGGTAGCTGACCGTTCCGCCGGTCACCCCACCATAGGGTGAATAGCTGTCATCGGTAACAGATTCACCCTGGGTTTCGCCTTCCAACTCATCAAAATATCGTCGGACATCCTCGCTTAGTAGTGCAGCAAATGGGCGTAGCTGCACGCGATGAAAGTAGCGCTGACGTTGTTGAAAAGCTTCTTCACTATATCGTTCACTTACCCGTTCACGAAAATCCTCCTTTGAAGGTCCGCTGAGAATGGATCCGAAAATTTGTTTTCGTTCATCCTCGCTGAGCAAGCGGGGACCAAAGTGTTCACAGGCCTTGCGGACCATCAATTGGAATTCGTAATGGTGTTCCCATTTAGGATAGTCCTTGTGACCAAGAATCTGCTCACGAATCCATGGGAGTGTCTGATCATTTGGATGTGATGCGTAAAGGTGCTGCCGCAGACGTTTGAACACCGTCCAGCGATGATTTCGCAATGCCTGATCCAAAGCATCAATGGACTCCGGAGCTTTATCATAGACCTGCTCACAGGCATAGGTCAGAGTCTGTACCAAGGTTTCTTTCATATTCTGATAGTCTCGGTCCGGCTTATCCAGCCTCCGACACCAGATCTCCGAGTAGTCCTGGTCGCCCTCCTTCTCGAAGTCTTCCGGATACATTCCCAATCGGATCATGCTTGCTACCGCGTCAATCAAGACGCGGGAAACCTGATAGGGCTCACGCTCAGCTAAGGGGCGAACACCTTGTTCCAGAATTCTCTGATATTCCCATTGATGGAAACCAGGAATCGGTTCTAGCGAAGTACTCCAGGTTTCCGGGTTTTCTTTCCGCAATGAATGTTTTTCATCTTCACGAGGATCTCTGTGGAACTCAACAAGCTTTAGTAATAAGACAGGTGTGACTTCTGAAAGCTGCGGATCAAAAATATAAGACTTCTTCATCAAGCTAATGATGAGATCGTAGCCCCAGCGCGAATTTTCAAGAAAGGATGTGATGAATCTAGAAAATCTCAAAAGCGCAACAGCCGAATCGGCTTTTAATATAATCCTCAATATACATTCCAAAACCCGAAAATTATTCGTATTCGGAAGGGCTGAAATTATATCCATAACCTCAGCAGGCGCAGCATCAAAAATGCGTAACAGATATTCGATGGGCGGCCACCATGGGGCAACATAGTGGCCTTCTGCGGTCTGTTCTGCGTCGGGAGGATTGAGAAAATATCCTCTTTCCGAAAGATACTTTAACCAAACAGCATCGTTAGCATTTTGGAAAAAGTAATCGTAATTAGACCCTCTGCTCTCCAACAACTGCATGACCCGCTCAATTTCAATTGGAGTTGCTTGGTTCCTGCGAGCAAGTATAGCCTTCAGTTCCGTCAGATCTTCGGTTGTTATGGGTTTCGTAAGGTCAATGTCACCGGGTAGCCTTTCTTTGCCTGACAATTCCGGCTGGAATGCCTCTATGTACTTTTCCAAGTCAGAAAAATACCGAATATATCGCCTGCTTGCGCAGGCCTTTCTGAAGTCGCCATCATTACCAATAACAGCAATATTTGCGTGGTGTTGTTTATTGTACTGATCTAACGTACTGATAATGAATGCGTCTGGAAACTCTTTAGGTTTATCTGAAAAGGGAGGGAGGCCTTCAAAATACCAATCGACAACATCCTCAAGATTACCAACAATAGGAAGCTTCTCAATGACAAAATTCTCCTTGAAGGAAGCCCATTGTCTATTCATCTCTTCAATGCATTTTGTGCTCAATTCGTCTTGGGAAGGTAATTCAGCGAGCGCTAGGTTTTTAAGGTGGTATGTATTGTGAGCTTTTGTGACAGTCGTTGCGATTTTTTCAGCTTCTTTGGCAAAGTGGCGGAGTAATTCCCGTTCCATAATGGTTGGAATAAGCAGGCGAAGGCCACGTTTTGCAAATATTCTGGTTAGAGCGGTGAAGGCCGTTGTGTCAAAACGAAGTCCGTTCCTTTTGAAAAACTCTGTATCGATATAAAGAGAGGTCGGAACATGCCTCATTGAGTATATCCCCTAAGCTCTGTCGCTATTGTGGTGAATTTTTATCATCGAGATATATTTTTCGCCCAACATTTTAATACCGAGCATATGCATTTCTGCTCAGGTTACGAGCGTAGACGGAAAGGTTAGCTGGTTGAATTTATCAGATAGCTTATGAATCACAGTCATTCTCCTCCGTTGAGAACGAGCATACGTGTTTGTGTGCAGGGCCGTGCGCAGTATCCGACAGCCTCGTCGTCCATCGTCACTTGATACTGGACCATTTTATGACCTGATTCCAGCATAAAATGAGCTTAAGATGGCTACACAACGTGCAATGACACTGCAAGACACATCATTCCCTGTAAACACGCACAAGCTTTGAAGGTCAGTCATCCATGGGGAATACGAACAGGGCTGATGTCTGCTATGGGTCGCTACCAGCCACCTGACCTTCATTTGGCAGAGACTAGAGCTGCCGGTATTACCGATTATTCATATATTTCTATATTTATCCCCTATAGGTCATTACGCGATCCACCAAACGAGGTCCGATCGATGGAACCAAGAGGAGACAATTTCGGCACAAACCGGACATTGGAGCAGGACAGACAAAAGACAGGACCTGACCCCGTACTCGTATGCCCCTAGCCGACATTTTTGCAATCTGCGAACTGCTACGGGTTGGTCAAGCCTTGAAAATAGATTGTAATACATATATGTTGCCGTCAATCGACAACTTACTATTCTTTTTGCGCTTCTTTCAGTAACTCGGTGGCAATCGTGATTTTATATAAATATGTCAGTTTAGAAGCGGCCATTAAAATACTTGCATCAGGTACAATAGGGTTTAGTAAATTTGATTCATTTAACGACCCATTTGAAACATTGACTCTTGTAAATGTAGATCAACCAGACTTATTTGGCGAGCAGCTTTTTGAAAATGTTCATGAACGTTATGTAGCTGCATGTTTGACACGTTCAAATCTCAACTCCCTAATGTGGTCTCACTACGCAGATCATCACAAAGGAGCTGTGGTCGGTTATGATGTTACTTGTGAAGAATTAAGGTCCACACAACAAAATCTAATTCCCGTTCAGTTTGGATCGGTCATCTATTCTAGAACAATGCCTTCAGGTTATTTTGAGCAACAATTCGATCTTGGCTCTTGCTTTAACGCAACAAAATTAGAATCATTGCAAAGAGCTTTCCTCATGAAGGCAGATAGCTGGTCCTATGAAGAAGAAGTTCGAATTGTTCGAGCTTTAGATAATTCAATAGCCATTTCTTCAAATGAAGACGAACTATTTTTACCTCCCAAGCTTACTCCTATAAACGAAGAAAAAACCACTTTCATCTTGCCATTATCAGGGACATCTATAACTGAAGTAATACTTGGATGTCGCCTTGATGAGAGGAAAGAAGACTGTAGAGAGCTGTATAAAGTCGCCCTAAAACATAATCCACAAGTTAAAATCTCGAAATGTCATATATCACGAAACTCATGGTCGTTAGAAATAGGTCCGGTTGACTACCAGACGATCCACTCACATCCCCGCGACATAAGTGGTAGTCAGAATAATGTCGAATAGCTCAGAACTCATTGACTCGGAATACAGTTATCCGATAACTGTTAACCAACAACTCAGACTCTGCGGCTCGACAAAACGCAGGGCACGTAGAATACGGGGTCTTGCTTTTTGCCTTTATACTGAACGATGAGGGCAAAAGACAAGACCTGTCCCTGACGCCCCCTTTCAGCAATAGGCCTAGAGTTTATATGACCGAAAAAATGGGCGAAGTTTATCGGCAATCATCTCGGTTTCCTCCAAGGATAACTCGGGAACATCACCCCATTCCGTACCTCCAGTTTCTAGGGTACCTGCCACATGAAAATGAACATGACCAATTGACTGACTGGCCGGGACGCCATTGTTTTGCCATATGGTAATACCTTTTGGCTTGTATTCGCTTTCCACAGCCTTAGCAACATCCCTCACCGCAATGGATAGTTTCCCGGCTTCTTCCTCAGTAACGTCTAGTATGGTTTCAACATGCCTTGTGGGTATTACTAATAAATGGGGGCAGCCCCTCTGCTCTCTAGTCACAAGGATTGAAACCACATTTCCCTTATAAACAAAGGAAAAAGGTCTTTCACCTGACAGGTATGCACAGAACGCGCATGAGTCGTTCTTAGGCATTTGAATGCTTGTATTAGCCATCATGATGGGCGCAGCGAAGACAAGAAAGATTGAAGCTCCAGTCGGTCCAGCCGATCGTAATCGGAGTGATGGACCACTATCCGTAGTTCATCCGAAATTTTATGCTTCCGAGAAGCGAACATAAAAGACAAAACGATTAGTCTTATAGAATCCTGTGCAGGAAGAAGTTGTGACATTCTAGCTTGACCGCCACCGATTACCGGAATGGAAATATGCCCATGGTTTCCGATTTCTGACTGCTTATCCCACAGTGAAATTAGACTCTTCCAAACACCATCGACCGTCCCAAAAGCCTCATTTCTCTCATTCATTTCACAGTATGCAAGAAAATATATAATTCGTGGTGCATGTTGAACTGGAACCACTGTGCCAACACCATATTTTTCTTTCTTTCCTTCCTTATTAATTTCCCCAACTGGCCTGAGTTTGGATAGGTTCTGGCTCAGCTGTTTATCTAAAGCTTTTACATCGCCTCCAAAAATATTATTTATCGTTTGCCCCAGAATACTACTCGGAGATATTATATTAGGTAACTCTGTATCAAACGTATCGCAAACGCCAACAACCAAATGACCTTCTTGCTCTAATAGATCACCCTTAATTATTCTTATCTTAGTTTTCGGTGCTGAGTATTCCATTTTAATTGGTCGAGGCCAAGAAGTGATCAGCCCAAAAATAATAGAAACAATCACGGCTCCGATAACTACACATAAACCCTGAAGACTACTCGCCTGTGACGGGAAAACTATCAACGTAAATTGGAATACCGCTGAAATAAAACCACCGCAAGCAAAAGATTTTACTAAAAACCCCCTCCAAAACCTCCAGGCTTTTAGATCAGCAAGAATATTCATCTATAACCCTAATTTTCTATATTTGTCTTCAGTGTAATAGTGGGGCCCAGTTTTGGATGATCCTTTGTAATTTGCAGCATAGTTATCCAGAGCAAACTTTATGATTGCGGGCTGCAACGAAACTGACTCCGAATAGTAATCTGCATCCAACAATGGATTGGGAATAAAACCCTTATTTATCAGCCTTCCACCATCCTTGTTGGCTATTACTACTGGAAGGTCAAACTCCTGAATCACATCGATTTCATGTGCTAAGAAGGAATATCCATCTCCACCCTTTTTCTTGGCATCAGCACTGCCAATAAGGACAACTTGTTTGGCGTTTTTTAGCCTTTCCCGCAGTCTGCGCTTTATCGTCTCTCTAGTGCTGGTATCTCTAGCTACAAACAGATCATGCGCGTCGTAAAAGTTGAAGTCGATGTGCTCATTTTCTCGCCATGCCTCCATCAACCGATAAAGCCGTATGTCTTCACTGGCGAATGCAACATATGTCTTGTTTCTGTAACTCATGGCTCTCCAGCTTCCTATTTATAAATAGTCTGTTAATGAGGTCTCCGACCTCATAATATTTACTAGAAGGTATACCTTTTAATCGTCGTTGGACTATCTAGGCTAGATTTAAGTACATGATGTAAATGTGTAAAAAATCCGTCCATTGAGTTGTTACTCCTTTAATAGAGTATACCTTTTCTCAATCAGCCGTTCCAACGGTATGTTAAGAGTAGCTGAATATAGCCGTCTACTCGTCTGATTCTTATACAAATACGAAGTAATTGCCAGGGTTCAATGATAGTGGAGCTGTTGACTGCCTGTGATTGAGAGGATGTAATGTCCCCTTTGGGCACACAGCAGACTGACTTCTCTGCGCCATACCGCCATACTTAACAGAAATTCAGCAGAAAACGTAATTTCGGAAAATTCAAAATTAAACTGCGGATTAATCCGATTGTGTTTCCCGTCTCCAGATGGCTTCCTGCTCGACTGCGCTTACAAAGCCCGGGCCAGACATACCGTTTTGGTAAAGCGTCCCAGGCTGCCAATCTGCTTCCATTGAACGGAGGATTTCTGGTTTGCGGGTCGAGATGCCGGGAGCGCAACCAAGCGCGCGCACCTGTTCCAGGATGCGACGATGAAGCGGAGCATCGGCGGCGCTAAGGCCATCGCGGTGATCGTCAAGTGACGTTGATGCATCATTGCCCGCCGTATTTGGTTGGTCGGGCTGGAGCAGCTAACCGTACCCTGCCTTGAATGGCACGGTGATCAGCAGGATGAAGGGAGGTGGTACGGATTTCGTCTTGCAGAAAACGCCGCTGAACAGAAAGCTACCCGGCATGGCCGGGTAGCGCCTTTTTTGGGGGTCAGGCCAGTTCTGCCTCGGCCGCAGTGCTCGAGCGGTTATAAACCGTCTCATCCAGTTCATTTTCGCTCTTGCCGACCAGTACGGTAACCATCATGTCGCCGCAGACATTCAC
>JBLXCH010000136.1:0-8507 GCA_048265065.1 Motiliproteus sp.
AGCGCGAATGGTTCGAGAACATCGAGCGTATCGGTATCACCGCCGGTGCATCAGCCCCTGAAGTGCTGGTGCGTGGGGTGATCGAGCGGCTCAAGGAGTGGGGCGCCAGCGGCATGGATGAGCTGGAGGGCCGCCCAGAGAACGTGACGTTCTCGATGCCGAAAGAGTTGCGGTTAAGACCTGTCTAATTGTCAGCGCACTCGATACCTTGAATTCCATCTACGCGAATCCGGCCGCCGGCGTTAACGACGACTTTTTTGGTTCTTCGAGTGCCGCATATCAGTAGGCTCCCAGCGAGGAATGCACCAGACGCCTGTCTGCTCCGCCCTGTGCTGCCATATCCGATATAGCTCGACAGGATGTTGTTGCCTTGGATTTTGATCTTCGACTGCTTCGCGTAGGTGAACAGTACCGCCTCTCCTGCGTCCAGCGCGGCATTCTGGTTTCGGTCTTCGAAGATTTCCCAACCGTTTTCCCATTTGCCTCTGGCACTCATGACGACAAACGTGTTGCGCTTGATGGCCTCATGGCGGGTCCGGTTGATGGAGGCCAAAAGTTGTTGCGATGTGCTGTCCACCTCCGCCTGTACCAACGAATCACGCAGTTGAGGAACTGCGATTGATAACGTGACAGACAAGACAGAAAGCGTGATCAGAAGCTCGAATAATGTGAATCCACTGGGTTTCATGGCATGCGTCCTTGCGTGATCTTTCTAATACAACCGACCATCATCCTAGATTGGCCGTACATCCGTGCCAGGCAGACTTTAAGTTTGCCTCTTCCTAGGATGCAAATCAAAAGCGCGGGATGAATTCATAAATGCGACACCCTCAACATGCTTTCACGCTAATCGAACTGATGGTCACCATCGGGATACTTGCGATTTTATTAGCCGCGGCGGTCCCCGCGTTGTCCCAGGCCGTCCGAAATACCAGGCTAACGTCGTTGATCAACGATCTGACTACATCGGTGACATATGCTCGTTCGGAGGCGGTTAAGCGAAGCCGCAGGGTAGTAATCTGTCGGGCGAATGCCGCGCGTGATAACTGCAATTACGCTAGCGGGAATTGGTCCGCAGGTTGGCTTATCTTCGTCGATTCTGCGGAGTCCGATACAGCGACACCCGTATACAACGCAGCCAATCTTTTAAGGGTTTCCGACGTGCCGCCATCGGGCAGCACTATCACCGGGCGTAACGGTGCGACGGGAAGAGGGTGGGTGCGTTATTCGAGTATTGGAACTCTTGCCAGAGCATCCTCCAGTAGTGATGTCTTCAGCTGGGATCTCAGTCTGGCAAACGCTGCGGCTGAGCGCGCGCGAACGGTTCAGATCGGCCTGGCGGGTCGTCCCAGCATATGCAAAGGAACTGTATGCGAATGAAGTCGAAGAGGCACGATGCCGGTTTCAGTCTGATTGAGGTGTTGATCGCGTTGGTGATCATCTCCGTCGGTTTGATAGGTCTCGCTGCATTGCAGGCCAGAGGGCTGCAATACAACCAGGGGTCCTATCTGCGTTCGCAGGCCAATATTCTGGCTTACGACATGATCGACCGCATGCGAATCAATCGGGAAAAGGCTCAGGCCGGCAACTATAACCTTTCGCTCTCCGCTTCCGCACCGACGGGAAGCACCCTTGCAGCGCAGGATCTCGCCGGCTGGCTTGGCTTGCTCGCCGACACTCTGCCTGCCGGAGACGGCGAGGTCAGCTGCGATGTTACGCTTTGCAGCGTTCGGGTGACCTGGCAGGAGGCTGACGGGGCTACATACGAGTTCAACTACCAAACACGGATCTAGCTATGAAACGAGGCCAAGTAGGGCTTTCTCTGGTCGAGTTGATGATCGCGATGGTCATCGGGCTGATTCTTATGACCGGTGTAGTGCATATATTTCTCGGCAGCAAGCACGTCTACACGACTCAGGATGCACTTTCCAGAATTCAGGAGAACGGACGTCTGGCGGTCGATTTCATTAGCCGCGATGCGCGCATGGCTGGTTATGCAGGTTGCGCCGGCGGCGCAAATAGCAATCTGCACAATGGTTTGAACGTCTCCCCGACCAATGCTGGGGACAAACTGCTGTTTGACTTTGAAATGCCAATTGAGGGGCTGGATAACGTGGGAGTAGTGCCCGGTTGGGGGGCGGGCGTCGCGCCTGTTGCTGGGACAGACGTCATGTTTATCCGCGGCGCATTCGCTGGGGATGTAGGTATCAAGGCCAACAACAGCAGCGGCAACCTCCGTGCTGAAACAAACTCTCCGGTCGTTGCGGGGGCAGATGGTGGGCCTTCTTGCGCTGCCAATGGCTCCCTCTGTGAAAACGACATCGTCATGATTTCCGATTGCTCGAAAAGCCGTGTTTTCCAGGTGACCAATCTAAACGCTGATGGAGCATCGGCTGCGTTGGTCGTTCATGCCGCATCCGGGACACCCGGCAACGCATCTCCGGCGAGCTGGGGGGGCGCGTCGGCACCCCCGGAGGAAGTGTTTGGCGTCGAGTCAGAACTTCTTCGAATCAGCAGCCTGGCGTACTTCATCGGAGTGAATCCCGCAGGTCGACGCGCTTTGTATCAACGTGCGGGCACAGCTGCGGCTGTGGAGCTGGTTGAGGGTATTCAAGACATGCAGATCACCTTTGGCTATGACACTTCTGGCGACGGTGTTCCGGATTCCTACGTGGCAGCAAGCGCCATTTCCAACGCGGACCGCGTCACGCATGTAGCTAACTGGGCGAAGGTCACCAGTGTTCAAGTCGCGCTGCTGTTGCAGAGCAATGACGACAATATCGTTGAGACGCCACAGGAAATTACGTTTAACGGCGGCGCGGTCAATCCTTCAGGCGGCACGCAGGATCGCCGGTTGCGACAAGTCTTCATTTCAACCATAGGCATTCGCAGCCGCCTGGATTAGGAGCTTTTTCAATGGAAGTTATGGGCAGGAGAGAGCAGGGTGCTGTGCTGATCGTTGCGTTAGTCATGCTGTTGCTGCTGACAGTTGTCGGCTTGGCAGGTATGCAGGATGCGAATTTGCAGGAGTCTATGGCGGGCAATATGCGGGACCGCAACATTGCGTTTCAGGTCGCAGAGGCGGGATTGAGGGCTGGAGAGAATGAGCTTCGCAAAGCCACTATCACCGCACCGGTCTCGGCCCCCGTGGTGCGCCCAGGCGATCCCTGCTTCTGGTGGTCCTGTGGCGGATCGGCGACTGTTTTCAATTGGAGTGCAAGCCCAGCGGTCACGGCAAGCCTCAACTATGGCGTCCCCAATCCACAATACGTAATCGAGCTGCTTCCAGCTCTACCGGCGGCTGCAGCCGGAAACAGCGCTAAGTTTGGCGAAGACTCTCTATCTCGAGTATATCGAGTGACTAGTCGTGCCGGCGGCGGCTCTGGGGAGTCTATCGTGGTAGTGCAGTCGACCTTCAAGCGCTGACTCAAGGAACAAGCATGAAAAATTGGATTTTTAAGCCTGTGCTCAAGGCATGCGTCAGCGCGTTGCTGCTGGGCTCTGTTGTAATGTCCGCAAACGCGGTCACCCTGAGCAGCGTGCCGTTGTTCTTGAATGCGCCGGTTGCCCCTATCGTCATGCTGAATATGTCGAAGGATCATCAGCTTTTCTATAAGGCGTATGATGATTATTCGGACGTGAATAAAGATGGCGATCTTGATACAACTTATAACCACTCGATTGATTACTACGGCTATTTTGATACTCAAAAGTGCTATATATACACTAATGGACGCTACGAACCTGCCAGCTTGACGGCCGATAAGTACTGTAACAGCGGGGCGACAGGGCAGTGGGCTGGGAATTTCTTGAACTGGGCTACCATGACCCGTATCGACGCCGTCCGGAAGATACTTTATGGCGGGCTCCGTTCTACCGATACCGCAAACGAAACAGTTCTGCAGCGCGCTTTTTTGCCCAACGACGCGCATAGTTTTGCAAAGTACTATCGTGGTTCCGATCTTCCTAAACTGGCGGGTGTTTCCGTTACGGATTTCTCCGACTCTTCCACTGCTGGTTTGACCATTTGCAATACGACGGTGGAGTCCAGTGGTTTTTCGCATAACTCCACCAGCGCACCCCTAATGCGTGTGGTAAAAGGCAACTACTCACTTTGGGCTGCGAATGAGCGTTGGCAATGCAGATGGTCAGGCGAGCAAAACAAAAGTAACGGCAACGATGCTAGCAAGACCGGAATTAAGGCTTATTCAAATAGTCCTTCGATGCCCAGTAGCTCGTCAAATGGGGGGGACTTCAACGTTCGAGTAAAGGTGTGCACTGCTGCGTCCATGATTGGAGGCGAAAAGTGCAAGGCCTATAACTCGGCAACTGGAACTTCTCTGAAGCCAATTGGCTTGTTGCAGACATACGGCGACAGCAATCTAATCAAGTTCGGCCTGATGACAGGGTCATACAGCAAGAACAAATCCGGAGGTGTGCTGCGTAAGAATGTGTCGAGCATGAATGATGAAGTAGACGCCGAGACAGGGGTCTTTCTGTCCGCGCCCTCCACTGGGGGGGTCATCAGTACGCTCAACAAACTGACCATTTACGGCTACGATTTTGGCGATGGTACCTACAACAGTGGTAGCGGTGATAATTGCAGTTGGGGGAAGTCGTCCTTTAATGACGGTCAATGCACTAACTGGGGTAATCCGCAAGCCGAGATTTTTCAGGAATCGCTCAACTACCTTTCCGGCGGGTCGCCTCGCTTCGCGGTTTCAAATTCAGACAAGATCAGCGGTTTGAATTCTGCCGCCTGGAGCGCTCCGATAACCAGTGAGAACTCTTGCGCGCCCCTCAATATCATTCAATTCAACGCAAGTACTACGTCTTACGATGGTGACAATCTGTCTACGTTGGCCGACCCCATCAACAGTACTAATACGGTGGGAGTCGGAGAGTCGATCAATGGCGGCAACTTCTTCATTGGGAAGTCTGGCATCGCTGCCGATGGGCTGTGCACACCGAAGACCATCGCTAACCTCTCGGACGCCTCCGGTACTTGCCCCGACGCGCCTCGGCTGGAAGGGACATACAAGATAGCTGGTCTCGCCAATTACGCCCGTACGCATGATCTTTTACCCGCGCTTTCCGGGAACCAGAAAGTAAAGACCTACGGCGTGGCCTTGGCGCCCGCAGTACCGAAGATTGAGATCCCGCTGGAGCAAGGGAAGAAAATAAGCATTCTGCCAGCTTGTAAGAACAGCTCTATTGGCGGCAACTGCGCGATCGTCGACTTCAAAGTTGTCAATTCTTCTTCATCGGCAGGGAAGCTCTACGTCAACTGGGAAGATAGCGAACAGGGCGGTGATTACGACCAGGATATGTGGGGCGTGATCGATTACGCCATTTCGGGTTCGACCATCAGTGTCACCAGCCAAGTGATGGCCCAATCCACGGGCGACAAAATGGGCTTTGGTTATGTCATAGGCGGTACCGAGTCGGACGGGTTCCATGTGCATTCCGGCATTAATGGCTTCCCTTTCCCGACGGACCCTAACCCGGGTGTCGGTACCGGCGAGTCGGGTTCTTGCCGCAGCAGTGGAACTGACGGGCGGTGCGACGTAGCCAATGCCACCGCTCGTACCTACGTGATTGGCAACACCTCAGCCAAATCGCTCGAACAACCGTTGTACTATGCAGCCAAGTGGGGCGGCTTCGAAGATATCAACAACGATGGCAAGCCCAACACGGTCGATGAGTGGGACGCTGACGGTGATGGAGTACCCGATACATACTTTTATGCCAGCAACCCCGCACAACTGGAAGCCTCATTGGCAAAAGCTTTTGAGCAGGTTGCGGCGAGTGCGTCATCCTCCGCATCTGTGGCGACCAATTCGACACGGCTGGATACTGAAACGCTCATTTACCAGGCTCGTTTCGACAGCAACGACTGGAGTGGGCAGCTTCTGGCTTACCGAGTGGCGGCGGGTGGAGACATTAGCGTTGTCGCGTGGGATACCAATCAGTCTGGCAAAATCCCGACACCAGGCAACCGCAATATCGTGACCTGGACGGGCACTGCCGGAGCAAATCTCGAATGGGAATCTTTGAGCAGTTCGCAGAAGACGGGCTTGGCTGGAGCTAGCAGCCAAACCCTGACTACGGCGGAAATTACTCTCGGGCAGCAACGGCTGGCTTGGCTCAAAGGCGCTAGAGATCAGGAGCAGCCTGCTGGAAACTTGCGTAAACGCAAGTATGTACTGGGCGACGTCGTCAACTCCGATCCTGTATTCGTTGGCACACAAGATTATGGTTATAGCCGGCTGCCCGCAGGGACGCCGGGTGCTGATTCATATGCAGCCTACGTGGCGGCCAAGGCAGGCAAGGCCCCGCTGCTGTTGGTCGGCGCAAACGATGGAATGCTCCATGCATTTAACGCCACGACAGGCGTTGAGGCATTTGCCTATATGCCGAGCAAGGTATTTGCCGATATACGCCGGATTACCGCACCAGACTACGGGATGGTATCGAATCCGCATCGATACTTCGTTGATGGTCAGATTTTCATCGGTGATGCGTACATCAACGATTCTTGGCGCACGATAGCTATTGGTAGTTATGGTGCGGGTTATCGAGGCGTATTCGCGCTGGATCTGACCAATGCGGGCACTTCAACCGGCTTTAGGGCTTCCGATGTTTTGTTTGAGATTGATGATGTCGATTGGCCTGACATAGGAAATGTCATGAGCCCCGGCATAATTGGTCGCCTACCTGATGGCACTTGGGGTGCGATCTTCGGTAACGGTTATAACAGTCAGAATGAACAGGCGAAATTGCTGGTGGTTAACCTGGCTTCTGCAGTGGATCGAGTTGCCATCGCGACAGCAACTAGCGCAGCAGCAAATGGCCTGTCCGGACCTGCGTTGTTAGCCAATGCGCAGCGGACACTTATTCAGGCTTATGCGGGCGATCTCACCGGAAACATGTGGAAGTTCGCTTTCACGGGTAATAACTCTGCGACTCGCGCCAATTGGGCGGTCGCCTACAAGAATGGCAATACACCTGCCCCGCTCTTCAAAGCAAAAAACGCTGACGGCCAGGCGCAGCCCATTACCTCGGTTCCTGAGCTAGGGTACAACCCGGACGGTAATCGTCTAATGGTTTTCTTTGGAACCGGAAGCTATATCATGCCCAGCGATGTAGTCGTGCCGACCCCGCCCGATAGGTCCAGGGTGGAAAGCTTCTATGGGCTGGTCGATGCTGGCGCTAAAGTTCCTCAGACAAGCGATGCGCGTAGCTCATTGGTTGCTCAGAGCATTTTGTTGGAGAAGGACGTTGGCTCACTGTCGTTGCGCAAGGTTTCCAACACTACCGTCGATTACAACAGCAAATCCGGATGGTATATGGATTTGATCAAGCCAAGCATGAGCGGAACGACTGGCCGGCAGGGCGAGCGCGTTGTTAGCGCGCCGATACTGCGTAATGGCCGAATTATTTTCCCGACGGTCATCCCGTCGCAGAGCGTTTGTTCGGCCGGGGGCGATAGCTGGCTAATGGAACTTGATGCGTGGAGCGGGGGGCGTCTTGCTTATCCGGTCTTCGACGTAAACGGTGATGGCGTGATCAATGACCTTGACCTGGTCGACGATGATCCGATGAGCGGTAAGAAGTCCAGGCAGGGCATTATTAAAACCCCAGCGATCATCTCTGCTGGTGACATTGAATACAAATTTGCGAGTGGTACAGCGGGCGGGATAGATGTCACTGTCGAAAAAGGCGGCGATAACGAAGGGCGGCTTTCCTGGAGGCAATTGCGTTAATGGCTTATTTCAAGAGATCTACTAGTGCAGGGCGTAGCGCGGGGTTCACGCTCATCGAACTGATGATCGTTGTCGCCATTATCGGCATTCTCGCGGCCATCGCTTACCCTAATTACCGAGAATACGTGATGAAGGGCAACAGAAGTGACGCTAAAGCGGCTTTGACCCGCTCCGCTCAGGAACTGACGCGCTGCTTCACCAGTTTCAATCGATACGATCATGATGATTGTGCCGAAGCGGCCCTCTACGATGCGGCCTACGCCTCAGCTGAGGGGCACTACACGCTTACGGCGGTGATCAGCCCTACGACGTTTGTGCTCACCGCTGCTGCTGTCGGCACGCAGTTAAGCGACACCAACTGTAGAACGTTCACGCTTTCCAATACAGGGGCTCGTACGGCTGCGACCTCAGCGCCTGCCGACTCGACCGCGCGCTGCTGGTAACATCCCCGGCATCAATTAACTGCCTGGAGATACCAGTGTCCATTTGTGTAGTTGGAGCGGGCGTCATTGGTATGCTGTCGTCACTGCAGCTCGCGGGTCAGGGCGCCTTGGTCGTGTTGCTCGATCAACGCAGTGTTGGCACCGAGGCCTCCTGGGCCGGCGGCGGGATCGTTTCGCCGCTTTATCCGTGGCGCTACAGCCCGGCGGTCACGGCGCTGGCGCATTGGTCGCAGGATTTCTATCCGCAGCTTGGCGAGCGGCTTCTGGAAGAGACGGGGGTGGACCCCGAGGTGCATGT
>JBLXCH010000137.1:0-8344 GCA_048265065.1 Motiliproteus sp.
AGAACCCGCCAAGGCCATTGCCGTGTTGGGGTCGCAAAAGCTCCCTGAGATAAAAGCCGCCTACAAAGTGAAGTACAGCGAACGGATGCCCTTTGGTGTTAGTACCAGTAATCCCGAAAATACTAATTTGGTTCGTTTGTCCACAGAGACGGGCCGGGACAACTCAGAAAAGGTTAAAGCCTTGCATGACGAGATGCTTGATTACTTGAGCGCGCGTCATGAAAGGCTGCTGGGTAGCGCTAGAAAGAGCTTGCAAGCAAAGCTTGAGTCAGTTCAGCGCACACTGAATACGTTGAAAGAAACGCCTGAGGCCGGTCAGGCAATTGCTGAAGTGTTGGGGCGGCAGGTCGAGTTGGAAGGGGAGTTGGCAGCCGTGGGAGCCAGTGAGGTGTTAGTGCTGGCACGTGAGAGTGTTGAGCGGGTAGCGCCTAACCGAGCGTTGATTGTTGTTCTGTTTATGATGATTGGGTTCGCATTGGCATTTGTGGCCGTTTACTTCGCTGAGTTTGCGTCTTTGGTGAAAGAAAAAGTGCGCAATGAGAGTGCTCGGTAGTGCGAGCCAGGCAGCGCCCATTTAGCGAATACCGGAGAATGGCAAATTTATGAAACTATTAGTCACCGGTGGCGCGGGCTTCATAGGCTCCGCTGTCATCCGCCACATCATCAACAACACCCACGATGAAGTGGTCAATCTCGATAAACTCACTTACGCCGGCAACCTCGAAAGCCTGGCGGAAGTCAGTGATAGTAATCGTTACAGCTTTGAGCGCGTGGACATCTGTAATCGCGCGGAGGTAGACCGAGTACTCGCGGAGCATCAGCCGGATGCTATTATGCACTTGGCGGCTGAGAGTCATGTAGACCGTTCCATTGACGGGCCGGCAGCGTTTATCGAAACTAACATCGCCGGCACTTACACGTTGTTGGACTCTACTCGACATTACTGGAATGCGTTGCCTGAGGCCAAGAGGGCGGCATTTCGTTTCCATCACATCAGCACTGACGAAGTTTATGGTGATCTCCCGCACCCTAGCGAAACATCGAACGCGGAAGACTACCTGTTCACCGAGCAGACCGCTTACGCACCAAGCAGCCCCTACAGCGCGAGCAAGGCTAGTTCAGACCACTTGGTGCGCGCCTGGTTGCGAACCTACGGCCTACCCACGCTGGTTACCAACTGCAGCAACAACTACGGCCCCTACCATTTCCCGGAAAAACTTGTTCCATTGATGATCTTGAATGCCTTGGAAGGTAAACCGTTGCCGGTTTACGGCAAAGGTGACCAGATTAGGGACTGGCTGTACGTAGAGGACCACGCACGAGCCCTATATAGAGTCGTTAAAGAGGGTAAGCCCGGAGAAACCTATAACATTGGCGGGCACAACGAGAAGCAGAACATCGAAGTTGTGCACACCTTGTGTGACATCCTTCAAGAGCTGCGCCCCCGGGAAACAAGCTATCGAAATTTAATTACCCCAGTAAAAGATCGCCCCGGCCACGATAGGCGTTACGCTATCGACGCGAGCAAAATTCAGAAAGAGCTGGGTTGGGTGCCAGAAGAAACCTTCGAAACGGGTATTCGCAAAACCGTTCTGTGGTACTTGGATAATTTGGACTGGTGCCAACGAGTACAAGACGGCAGCTACCAACGTGAACGTCTAGGTATCGACAAGTGAAGATCGGGGTCTGTCCCTACGAGGACAGTTCCCAAAATACCCTATTAAAGGCCATATAAAGTGAAAGGAATAATCCTGGCCGGCGGCTCCGGCACCCGGCTATACCCTATAACACTGGGCACCTCCAAACAGCTCCTGCCGGTGTACGACAAGCCAATGATTTACTACCCATTGTCTGTGCTGATGCTGGCGGGCATTCGGGACATTCTTATTATCACCACTCCAGAAGACCAGGCCGGGTTCAAGCGTGCGTTGGGTAATGGCGATCAGTTTGGCGTGAACCTAAGCTATGAAATTCAGCCAACTCCGGATGGCTTGGCGCAGGCTTTTATCATTGGTGAGGAGTTCATCGGTGACAGCGGTGTGTGTTTGGTGTTGGGGGATAATATTTTCTACGGTCACGGCTTTAGCCCCAAGCTGAAGCAGGCCGCCGAGAGAACCGCGGGCGCAACGGTATTTGGATACCAAGTGAAGGATCCGGAACGTTTCGGGGTGGTGGAATTTGATGATGAGAAACGGGCCATTTCCATCGAAGAGAAGCCCGAGCACCCGAGATCCCACTACGCAGTAACCGGCCTTTATTTCTACGACAACCGTGTTGTTGAAATTGCTAAACAGGTAAAACCCAGCCACCGTGGCGAGCTTGAGATTACCGATGTAAACCGGATTTACTTGGAGCAGGGTGGGCTGAATGTTGAGCTTTTGGGTCGGGGCTTTGCTTGGTTGGACACCGGCACTCATGAGAGTCTGTTGGAAGCCGCGCAGTTTGTAGAAACCGTCGAAAAGCGGCAGGGCTACAAGATTGCGTGCCTGGAAGAGATTGCATTTAACCAAGGCTGGTTGAGCAAAGATCAGCTTCTGAAGCAGGCCGAGCAGGTCAAAAAGAACGGTTACGGTGACTATCTGTTGGATATTGCGAGCGAAGCGAAATGATACCCGTTACCAAACCCTATCTGCCTGATCGGGAGAAGCTTGACCGTTACATCGACGGTATTTACGAGCGTAGCTGGCTCACGAATAACGGCCCTTTGGTTCAGGAGTTGACCAGACGACTGGAAGACTATTTAGGTGTCGAAAACCTGTTGCTTGTGTCCAATGGCACGTTGGCACTGCAAGTGGCTTATCATGTATTGGGTGTTAATGAGCCGGTTAACGGCCAACCGGCACAGGCGATCACCACGCCGTTCACTTTCATTGCCACTGCCAGCTCCCTGAAATGGGATGGCGTTGACCCGGTATTCGTAGATATAGACCCAAACACTTGGTGCTTAGACCCAGCCAATATCGAAGCGGCCATTACGTCGAACACGCGGGCCATTGTGCCTGTGCATGTGTTTGGCAACGCCTGTGCTGTTGAGGCCATCGATACCATTGCCCAAAAGCACCACTTGAAGGTTATCTACGATGCTGCCCACGCCTTTGGTGTGAAGTACAAAGGAGAGAGTTTACTCAGGCATGGGGATGCCGCGACCCTCAGTTTTCACGCAACGAAGCTTTTTCATACCGGTGAAGGTGGGGCGATTGTATTCAAGCGCAAAGAAGATCTGGAGCGTGCCAAAACGCTGATCAACTTCGGCATTACCGGGCCAGATGAGATCGGCGAGCTAGGAATCAACGCCAAGATGAATGAATTGCAGGCGGCGATGGGTTTGTGTGTTTTGGACGAGCTAGAAGAAAATCTGAAGGGTCGGCGGCAGGTTTGGGAAGCTTATGAGCGCGCGTTGTCGGGAGCGGTAACGCTACAAAACCGGAATGAGGGGCTGGTATACAATTGGGCGTATTTCCCGGTCGTTTTTAAAAGTGAGAGCCAAGCTTTAAGGGTAGCCGACACTCTAAAGCAGAACGGTATTTTGGCCCGCCGCTACTTTTCTCCGTCACTGGATACCGTTGGGTTCTTGGGTGGGAGGAATGTGCAGCCCTGTTCTGCAGATGTTTCGAGCAGAATTCTTTGCCTCCCCATTTATTTCGGATTACAGGATTACGAGCAACAAAAGATTCTCGATATTATTGCTTCAATAGTAACGAGAACCCCAGAACAATAATGAATTTGGAGTTGGGAACCGCATGAAGATATATGGTGTTATCGGCGCTGGCGGCTTTGGGCGAGAGGTTATGCCGCTGCTCAAACGAATGGTTGCTGATGGGGACGATCAGAGTTTTGTATTTGTGGTTGAAGATAAATACGACATCAAAAACTCTGAATTGAATGGCTGCAAGATTCTGAAACTCAGTGATTTTCTTGCGCTGCCGGGGGAAAAGTTTTATAGCATCGCGATAGGTGATTCCTTAGCTCGGGAGCGGATTGCGAATGAAATTCCAGAAAGTTCGGCCGTACCAATATCGGTGTTTTCTGAGAATTTCGTTTCTTTGGATGAAAATAAGATTGGCGCGGGTGCGGTTTTCGGTAATTTTACGCATGTGACCTCTAATGCAACCATAGGAAAACAGTTTCATTGCAATATTTATTCATACGTGGCGCATGATGTTGTTATTGGTGATTATGTGACGTTTGCTCCGGGTGTAAAGTGTAACGGTCATGTTGTGATCGAGGATCATGCGTACATTGGTGCGGGAGCCATTATACGAGACGGAACGGATAACCCGTTAACGATTGGCCGCGGTGCAGTAGTCGGAATGGGGGCGGTCGTTACCAAGAGTGTGGCACCAGGGGAAGTGGTTGTCGGTAATCCGGCAAAGCCAATATCCAAAAAATAACCAGTGAGAGCTGCGCTTTTTCAGCGAATCGGGATTTAAGTTGTCTTTAAAGACGAATATCTTGGCCAACTACGCCAGTCAACTGTATGTGACTGGTGTCGGTATTTTAATCTTGCCTCTCTATATCAAGTACATGGGGGCAGAAGCCTACGGTTTGGTTGGTTTTTTTACCATGCTACAAGCTTGGTTCGGGTTGCTCGACATGGGGTTGACCCCAACAATTGGTCGCGAAACCGCGCGTTATCAAGGTGGCAGTATGCCACCTTTGGCTTATCGACAACTCTTCCGAGCCCTCAGCTTAATTTTTATCACTGTTGCACTAGTTGGTGGTAGCGGCCTCTTATTGTTGGCGGAGGAAATAGCCGAGCAATGGCTGAAAGTTGAATCGCTTGAAATGAGCAGTGTTGTTATTGCTGTTCAGATAATGGCGGTCAGTGTTGCGTTGCGGTGGATGTGCGGGCTCTATCGTGGTGTGATCACCGGTTCGGAGCGCTTGATTTGGCTGGGTGGCTTCAATGCGTTTATTGCAACGGTCCGTTTTGTTGCGGTGTTTGGCAGTATGTGGATGTTTGGCTATACGCCGCTGGTTTTCTTTACTCACCAACTGATTGTTGCCTTGGTAGAGCTTGCGGGGCTCTTCTGGATGGGGCGCCGTTTGCTGCCACCTAAACGGAGCTTGTCGGGGCAGGTGGGTTGGTCTTTCCGGCCAGTCAGGCCGGTACTCAAGTTCGCGTTAACGATAGCGTTCACTTCATCTATTTGGGTTCTTGTAACACAAACTGACAAGCTGATTCTGTCGGGAATTTTGCCTTTGGGTGAATATGGCTATTTTACACTGGCCGTATTAGTCGCAAGCGGAATCATGGTAATAAGCGGGCCTATCAGCAGCGCGATTATGCCCCGGATGGCAAGGCTCAATGCCGAAGGCCTTAATGGTGAGATGATTCAGGTCTACCGTAATGCAACGAAGCTTGTGACGGTGATCTGTGGGTCGGCTGCCATTACCATTGCATTTACCGCCGAGAAGCTTCTTTTTGCTTGGACGGGCGACAGTAATTTGGCCCAACAGGCGGCACCTATCCTTCGGCTATACGCCATCGGCAATGGTTTTCTGGCCTTAGTTGCCTTTCCTTACTACTTGCAGTATGCCTTGGGTAACCTTCGATACCACCTTATTGGCAACGTTGTTATTGTCTGTTTATTGGTTCCGTCAATTATCTACGCTGCGCGAATATATGGGGGCATTGGCGCGGGCTGGGTGTGGCTGGGCTTGAACGCTGGGTTAATGCTTTTTTGGGTTGGTTTTGTTCATGGAAAGTTGGCGCCGGGGCTACATCTGCCATGGTTGTTGAATGATATTGCGAAGATCGTCTTGCCCGTTTTGTTTGTGTTGTGGGGTGTTAGTCTGTTTAGCCTGCCTGAAGGTGGTCGTATTGTTGAAATAAGTGTGGTGGCTGCTTTAGGTGTAACCGCGCTTTCTGTCGCTGTATTAGCGTCAGGCCATGCAAAGTCTTTATTGTTGAGTCGAGTGAATAATGCCTGGTCCAAATGAAGTTAAGGTTTCTGTGTGCGTTGTAACCTACAACCAAGAGAAATATATTGCGGAGTGTTTGCAAAGTTTGGTGGATCAGGAGGTTGACTTCCCATTTGAGGTGATCGTTTCTGATGACTGTTCGAAAGATGGTACGCGATCAATTGTTGCAGGGTTTGCTGAGAGATACCCTGATGTAATTAAGCCTTTTCTTCATGAAAAGAATATGGGGCCCTACGAAAATTACTGGTTTGCACATCGGCAGGCTTCTGGAGAATATATAGCCCATATGGATGGTGATGATTACGCGCTGCCAGGTAAGCTTCAGAGTCAGGCTGATTTTCTCGATGGTAGACCTGAGTGTAATATTGTGTGGCACCCGGTGATAAAAATTGATGCCCGCGGTAATTTTGTAAGCCCGTTGCGAGAGCACTCTGAAGCGGTATATGGTAAAAAGTTTTATAGGGAAGATGTTATAAGATTTGGTGCAATAGGGGTAAATAGTTCAAAAATGTATCGCTCTTCCATTCGTGAAGTGCCGATGCCAGACTTTAAGGTTATCGACTACTTTATAAATGTCGAGCAGGTGGGCGATGGTTATGCTGCATTTTCAAGTAGCAAGCCTTTAGGTGTTTACCGACAGGGAGTGGGTATTGCATCTTCAGGTACATTGACTAGAAGTTTGCTTATAAAATCCATAAGCTATTTTTTAGATAAATACCCTGAAGCTAAAGAGGCTGTCAGTTGTATTTCGTTAACCCTTCTTCTTGGTGATTTGAGGCGTCGGCGCGATACTCTTAGTAGCTCGTTTAATCTGTTTATCCGATCTTTTAGCTTGAGTACTGTTTTTGGCTACTTAAATTACTTCAGGTTTGTTAAAAAACTTTAGGTGTGTGGTTGCCAGCTTTGAAGTTGGAGTTTTTTGTCCATTTTTCTGTTTCCCTTTAGGGGGCTGTGCTTTGGTTATGTGTGATGCTTCCTTTTAAATCGGCAAAGCTTTATATCTTATTGTTTTCTATGGTTTACATTTTGAATCCGTATACCATATTGGGGCCCCTTGCTCTTACCTTGCTGCCCCTTGCGATTACGCCTTTCTTGTATCGTTTTAAGTATTTCGAAACGGAGTCGCTTGCTTTTCCAGTTTTGTTAGTTCTGCTCTCTTTGGTTGGTGTTTTTTCTTCTTATTGGCATGGGATTGGGCAGTTGGTTCATCTGAAAGTCTCGATTTCAGTATTGATATACATATTTTTGGCGTATTCTGTTTTTGTTGTGGCTGTTAGTCGGGGTTTTTCTTTTTCTGATCTTGTTTACGTTTCTTTAATGGCGGTTTTTCTGAATTCGTTAATAATATTGGTTCAGGTCTCTGTGCCACCATTACGTGGATTAGTCGAAAACTTTCTTGTGCCGAGTGGTAATGTCGATTGGACGCAGGGGTTTAGGTATAGAGGCCTAGCTTCTGGTGGTGGTGCAAGTTTGTCCGTGTTGATTCCGGTATCGCTGGTTTTGGCGTTGCACCTTTATGCTGAGAAATACATTGGGCTGGTTAAGTTAATAACGATATCTTCGGTGTTGGTTCTGTCTATGTTTTTTATAGGTAGGACGGGCTTTGTGTTGATACCTTTTGTGTTACTGTCCTTTGTTTTCTTTAATATAAGGGAATATTTTATAAAGGTTTTGGTGATTTTTTCTGTCACGCCTATGCTCTTGTTTATTTTTGGTGACGAAATAAAGAGTTTTATCGTTGGAAGGTACGGGGTTGATTTTTATAATTACAGCTTTGGTTTTTTTCTAGGCGGGCTGGATGGATTGAAGAGTGAAGGTACCTTTGGTGTTATTTTGGAGTTCTTGAGCGTTATGCCTACGACTCTACCGGAAGTTTTGATCGGCTATGGTTTCTACGGTGGAAGTGATTTTTACCCTTGGACTGATTCGGGTTATTCGCGGATGTTTTTGTCGGTTGGGTATGTGTTCGGTGTTATGTTTTACCTGTCCTTTTTTATGATGTTTAGGAACGTTATTTTCGTTAAGAAGTTTTTGTTTCTCACTATCGGTTTGTTGTTGTTGATTGCCGAGACTAAAGAACCTCTGCTTTTTTCAGGTTACGCTTCCAGGCTTTATATGATGCTTCTTGTTTTCGCTCTGCTAGAGAAAAATTTTGAGAGATACAAGATGCGGATGAACAAAAGTGAGTTTTCGACTTCGTCTCACCGATTAAAGGTTTTTTGAATGTGTGGGTTTGCAGGTTTTTGGGGTGGAGTTGATCAAGAGTGCCCGTCTACAACGAGCTTGTTGCTGGATACGATGGTCCGTTCACTGGACCACCGTGGACCAGATGACCGAGGTGCTTGGTCGGACGAGAGTTTGGGGATTGGTTTAGTTCATGCTCGCCTGTCCATTGTTGATCTTTCTCCCGCAGGCCACC
>JBLXCH010000138.1:0-8258 GCA_048265065.1 Motiliproteus sp.
GAACAGTTCTTTGCGGGTCTGCTTGCGCTTGCCGGCGTACTCGGCGTCGGCGAAGGTCATCTGTTTCATCGGAAAACTCGGCGGGTGGGGTCCGGGTATTTTGTCAAAATCAGGAAGTCTTTTTCAGACCATCCCTAGCAGGTAAGCTTGGCAAAGATTGATTGCCAGCTTTACCCATGCAAAGGCAATGGATAAGGTGGCGACTTCAAAGCACGGCAGGTCTGTAGATCCAGGGATGGCCCTCCGCTCGTACTCGTTCAGTCAGTACAGACTTACACGCCATCCCTTCGCTTACTGCGCATCGTCCGCTTAAAGCCGCGTCACAGTTTATTTACCGGCGCTTCCACTGGATGGAAGCGCACGAGGAGTTTCGCATGACAGATTTGGCCATGTTGTCGCAGGCACTGCTCGCGGCCGTTCCTGCCGATGGCAGCAGCATCGGTAATCAAACGCTGCTCTCGCGCCTGCAAAGCCAGTTTGCCGAGTTGACTGACGAGCAGTTCCGCGCTGCTCGTGATGAGCTGATAGCGCAGGGTGCGTTGCTCAAAGGTCGTGGGCGCGGCGGTTCCGTATCGCGGGTATCGGTTACTGGCATCAGCCTGGCGGACCAGGCGCTGAGCAAAGCACGTGAACGTCGTGATCCGGGCGTCGCTGAGGCGTCAGCCAGCTATCTAGTACAAGCTGCAACCAGGGCTAAACCCGCCAAGCTGCAGCCCGCTACCAGCCTCGCGACGATGGAAAAGACCCTCTGGGGCACGGCCGACAAACTGCGCGCCAACATGGACGCCGCCGAGTACAAGCACATCGTGCTCGGGCTGATCTTCCTCAAGTACATCTCCGACAGCTTCGCTGGCCGCCGCGCCGAGCTGGAAGCCAAGTTCGCCGACGAGAACGACGACTACTACCTGGGTGATGACGATCCCGAGTTGCTCGCCGCCGAGCTGGAGGACCGCGACTACTACCGCGAAGTCAACGCGTTCTGGGTGCCTGAAGTGGCGCGTTGGGGGTTCATTCGTAGCGCTGCCAAGCAGGTGGATATTGGCAAGAAAATCGATGATGCCCTGGCGGCCATCGAGGCGGAAAACCCCAAGCTCAAGAACATCCTCGACAAACGCTATGCCCGCGCCCAGTTGCCGGACGGCAAGCTTGGCGAGTTGGTGGACCTGATCTCCACCATCGGTTTCGGTGACGACGCGAACAAAGCTCGCGATTTGCTCGGCCAGGTCTACGAATACTTCCTCGGCCAGTTCGCCAGCGCCGAAGGCAAGAAGGGCGGGCAGTTCTACACCCCGGCTAGCATCGTCAAAACCCTGGTAGCGGTGCTCAACCCGCACCACGGCAAGGTGTATGACCCATGCTGCGGCAGCGGCGGCATGTTCGTGCAGTCGGAGAAATTCATCGAAGCCCACGGCGGCAAGCTGGGCGACGTGTCCATCTACGGCCAGGAATCCAACCCGACTACCTGGCGCCTGGCGGCGATGAACCTGGCCATTCGCGGCATCGACTTCAATTTGGGCAAGGAGCCGGCGGACACCTTTATCCGCAATCAACACAGCGACCTGCGCGCCGACTTCGTGCTGGCCAATCCGCCGTTCAATGTCAGTGACTGGTGGCACGGCAGCCTGGAAGGCGACGCGCGCTGGGTCTACGGCACGCCGCCGCAAGGCAATGCCAACTACGCCTGGCTGCAACATATGCTCTACCACCTCAAGCCCAATGGCCGCGCCGGTATTGTGCTGGCCAACGGCTCGATGAGTTCCAGCCAGAACAGTGAAGGCGACATCCGCAAAGCCATGGTCGAGGCCGACGTGGTGGAGGTGATGGTGGCGCTGCCCGGCCAACTGTTCTTCAACACCCAGATTCCCGCCTGCCTGTGGTTCCTCAGCAAACAAAAAAACGCCCGCCCCGGCGAAGTGCTGTTTATCGACGCGCGCAAACTCGGCACTAGCGTCAGTCGAGTGCAGATCGAACTGACCGATGCAGATATCGAACGCATCGCCCAGACCGTCGCCAACTGGCGCGGTGAACCGTTGGATGTGGGCGGCGAGATAGCTGAATACCAGGACATCGCCGGCTTCTGCCGCAGCGTCAAACTGGCGGAAATCGCCGAGCACGGCCATGTACTGACGCCGGGCCGCTATGTCGGTGCCGAAGAGGTGGAAAATGACGACGAAGCCTTTGCCGAAAAGATGCAGCGATTAACCAAACAGCTTGGCAAGCAAATGGAGAAGGGCGCGGAACTCGATCGGTTGATCCGGCAGAAGCTGGGAGGGCTGGGGTATGAGTTCTGAGGTTTGTCGCCTTGATCGCTTGCTTGAAATCACTTCAAGCAAGCGAATCCACTTAGCCGATTACGTTTCCTCTGGTGTGCCTTTCTTTCGCGGAAAGGAAGTGATAGAGCGGGCAAAGGGCAATGAAATTTCGACCGAGTTGTTTATTACGGACGAAAAGTATCAGGAGATTAAGAGAAAATTTGGAGCTCCTGAAAATGGCGACATACTCCTGACATCCGTTGGGACCCTTGGGGTCGCGTATTTCGTAGATGGTGTAGAGGATTTTTATTTCAAAGATGGAAATGTCACTTGGTTCCGAAATTATCGGGACGTGGTAGTGCCAAAGTTTTTGTACTACTGGCTCACATCCCCTGCGACACAAAAGCGACTCGATGATATTGCTATTGGATCAACCCAGCGTGCGCTTACGATTTCTGCGTTGAAGGGGCTTGAAATTTCATTACCCTGTGTAAAGTTGCAAAAGGCGATCGTTGAAGTTCTCGATTCTGTATCCGATCGAATCACCCTGTTACGCGAAACCAACGCCACCCTGGAAGCCATCGCCCAGGCGTTGTTCAAATCCTGGTTCGTTGATTTCGACCCCGTGCGCGTCAAGGCCGAAGGCCACCAGCCGGAAGGCATGGACGCCACCACCGCCGCCCTGTTTCCCGATAGCTTCGAAGAGTCTGAGCTGGGGTTGGTGCCGAAGGGGTGGCACTGGGCTGCCTTGGCTGATGCGTATGAGATGAATCCGTCGCGCAAATTAAAAAAAGGCGAAGTCGCTCCTTATCTGGACATGTCAAGCGCTCCCACTAGCGGGCACTGTGCGGAAGCATATATTCAGCGCGAGACGGGCTCCGGTGCCAAGTTCACAAACGGCGATACCCTACTGGCTCGCATTACACCTTGCCTAGAAAACGGAAAGTCGGCCTTCGTAGATTTTTTGGTTAACGGACAAAATGGTTGGGGCTCAACTGAGTTTTTAGTGCTGCGCCCCAAAGCACCTTTGCCCGAATATCACGGCTATCTGTTGGCTAGGCACACGGCATTCCGCGAGTTCGCTATTCAAAGCATGTCCGGCACCAGTGGGCGGCAGCGGATCCAGAATGACGTCCTGGGGCGTTTTTTCTTGGCAATTCCTACAGCGTCAGTGACTGATGCATTTGCTGAACTTGTAACGCCTATTCGGATAACAATCACGGCAAACCATAAGCAAGCCCAAACTCTGACCCAACTCCGCGACACCCTTTTGCCCCGCCTAATTTCCGGTCAGCTGCGCCTGCCAGAAGCCGAAGCACTGGTAATGGGGGCTGAGGCATGAGCGATCTGCGTGACGAGCAATGGAGCCGCTTTCTCACCTATTGGACTATTTCAGCGCTTCAATCTTTGACGCTTGAGCGGTACTGCTCGATTGGATCCGAGCAGACGCTGTCGCGTTGGCTGCTCCTAGAGACAGCTGACTTAGGGGATTTCCAGGAAGGCCCTCTTAGTATGGGTATTCGTCCTCACGTCCATGGGCAGGGTAAGGCTAGTAACGCGTACAACAGCTACGACGACCAGTACGTCTGGTTAAACATGCTCGGCTCTAGCGCAGAAGAGGCGTTTGCCAGCTTAAAAAGCGGGCTGCTCGAAGCAGCGGAAGCAGGGCGCACCGGCCAGCTTGAGCGGTTAGATGCGCTTACCCGGCAACCCGGCGCCTTGATGCGTAAGGTGGCGTTCCTCTACCAAGATCGTGAAAACCCTTGTTTGCTGCCGATTTATTCCAAGGAAGTGCTTCGCGCAGCGGCAGGGGAAGCAGTTTCACGAAGCACATCGGCGCTCAACCGAGACCTGATGGCGCAGCGTGGTGAGCGTCCGCTATGGGCCTTTGCAGATAAGCTGATGCAGCTCGCGGCGCAGCGTTGGTCAGGTCAGCGAATCAAGGAGCTGTTGGACGCATCCGAGCACGTCATCCCGGTTAAACCGGCCACGGCGAGGATGGCGGGCTTTCAGGCCCATGACGGACGCCAGCTAGCCGTCGAACCTGGACCTAAACCCGCGCTCTTTCTGGAGCCTGGGGACTGGTTGGCCGACGCCGAACTCATCTTGAAGGCTATTGAGCCTTACACCCCAGAGCGTACCCGCCACAGCGGCCTGCAGGCTAACGCGCCTCGCCTGTGGATGGGTCGCCCGGCTGTATACGTAACCGTGCCGGGCGAAGACGCCTTTCAGTCGTTGCTTAGCCTGTATATAGGCAATGACTCCGCTGACCAACTCACTCAACCCGAAACCCAAACCGGAACGCCACCGATGACCAGTGCGCCGCTTAATCAAATCCTTTTTGGTCCACCTGGTACCGGTAAAACCTACGCCACCGTTGAGGCTGCGCTGGAGGTCCTCGATGGCACCTACCTGCAAACACATCGACAGGATCGTACAGCTTTGAAGCTTCGCTTCGACGAGCTCGTGCAGCAGGAGCGCATTCGCTTCGTCACCTTTCACCAGAGCTTCAGTTACGAGGATTTCGTTGAGGGGCTGCGGGCCGAAAGTGACGGCGCTAGCGGGCAGTTGCGTTACGAGGTAGTCGATGGTGTTTTCAAACGTCTTTGCGAAGCTGCTGCCGCCAAAGTTACGCAGCAGGCCGAAGCGCCTGTAGATCTCGGGAAACGCAAAATCTGGAAGATGTCGCTAGGCAACACCCAGGGAAGCGACGCCGGGGTTTATGAAGAGTGTGTTCAGGCCGGCTATATGCTGCTGGGTTACGGTGGCGGTATCGATTTCACCGGCTGTAAAAATCGTGGCGACGTCCAGCGACGTTTCATCGATGCTGGGGTGAATCCTGATGGCCCGTACGACTATAGCGTCACTAGCGTTACTGCATTCGTTACCAAAATGAAGCCGGGCGATTTGGTGGTGGTGAGCGACGGCAATTTTAAGTTTCGCGCGATAGGCGAAGTAGCCGGCGACTATGTGTTCAAAATCCATCCCGAGTACGACCCGCATTATTCGCAAATGCGGCCGGTTAAATGGCTGCGTCAATACAGCCCGTCTTTGCCCCATAGTGAGTTACTGAACGGCCAGTTCAGCCAGATGACGCTCTATGAGTTGCGCAGCCCGATCCTGAACCGCGAGAAATTACAGGGGCTGCTGGGGTCGCAAACGATTGAGGATGGGGCGTTGTTTCACATCGGCCAGCGTTTTGGTCAGGGCTATGTGGTGCGTGCGGTCAGCCCCGAAGTGGTTGAGTTAGATAAACCCAAGGGCGGTGTTCTGCCGTTGCCGCTGAGCTTGGTGCGGCAGCTATTGACCTATGTGCAGAACGGCCAGCTGGACGTTGAGGATATCCGTCAGGGCCGTATCTTCCAGAAGGTGGCAGAGGCCGAGCTCGAGAAGTACATCGTTAACGGTTACCAAAGCCTATTTGCGGCGATGGTCGAGCAACTGCTGAAGCCACAGCCTAAGACCACGACAGCAGATGCTCGTGTGCTCATCATCGACGAGATCAACCGCGGCAATATCTCGCGCATCTTCGGAGAGCTCATCACGCTCATCGAGCCATCCAAGCGAGCCGGGGCCGATGAGGCTCTATCGGTGGTGCTGCCGTACTCCAAGCAGCCCTTCAGCGTCCCGAAGAATGTCTACCTGATCGGTACGATGAACACCGCCGACCGCTCCCTGGCAGGGTTGGATATCGCGCTGCGCCGACGTTTCACTTTTCGTGAAATGCCGCCGAAGCCTGAGCTGCTAGATAACGTACGCGTGCATGGGCTTAGCATCGGCCAACTGTTGCGCGTGGTGAACCAGCGCATCGAGGTGCTATTGGATCGCGATCACTGCCTTGGCCATGCCTACTTCATGTCGTTGAGAGGTGACAGCTCGCTTGAGCGCCTTGAAGGCATCTTCCGCAATCAGATACTGCCGCTTTTGCAGGAGTACTTTTTTGAAGATTGGGAGCGCATACAGTGGGTGCTCAATGATCACCGTAAGCCGTTAGCCAATCAGTTTGTTAACCGTAAAGCGGGTAACGTCGAGCTGTTGTTTGGCCAGGATGTTGGCCAAGGCTTGGAGCGGAATACCTGGTGCCTGAATGACGACGCATTCGAGCGGCTGGAGTCGTATATGGGGATCGTCGATCATCAGCTTCAAGGCGTAGATGTGGGGGAAAAGCGCAAAGCATCCCATGGCGATTTGCTCTTGCGCGAACTCTCGACGGGATCAATAGAGGTCTGGCGTGGAGATGTGTTGCAGCAGCCCACCAAGCCACTGCTGCGCGAACTGGCGGGTCAGCTCGGCGTTAACACGTTTAACGATAGTGGTCGCCCGCTTAACACTCGTGCCCTAGGCCGGCGTTTGATCGATCAGCTTGGGAGCGGCAATGCGTGAAAACGCTCGTCACCATTCGCGAGTACGCCCAGCTGACTACCAAGGCGGTCGAGCCGTCGCTGGATATGGCGCAGGTTTCAGCCAGTGCTTTTGATTGGCTCTGTGAGTTAAGCGCCGGCTTCAATCGAAGCGGCGCCACGCTGCTGCAGGTGGAAGGGCGTCAGTCGTTGAAATGGGACAGTTACGTCGGCGTGCTGGAAACACCCTGCGGCACGCGCCTGGAAATCTTGCCCAAGCACGTTGGAGACGGCGATTGCGTCAAGCAGAGCCGTGCCTTACTGCGCAAGTTGATTCAGGCAGCGCTGTCATTGAAGCCTAGGCAGGTGTCAGTGACGGGTTTGGAGCTGTTTGATGCGCCGCTGACCGAGTGGGTGATGGAACAGTTCTTAGGCGAGCTCGATCTGCTGGTCAAACGCGGCGTGCGTTTTGACTATCAACGCATCGAGGAAGAGCAGCGCTTTCTGCGTGGGCAGCTCAATGTGGTCGCACAGATGCGCCAACCTCCCGGACGGCAGCATCACTTCCAAATTCGCCATGACGTGTTTCTGCCCAATCGGGCGGAGAACCGTCTGCTCAAGCTGGCGCTGGAGCATGTGGCGAAAACGACCCAAGACGCGGCCAACTGGCGCTTGGCCAATGAGCTGCGCTCGCTGCTGGCCGAAGTGCCGAGCAGTTGTCACGTAGCGGCAGATCTGCGTGCGTGGAGCCGGGATCGACTGATGGCCCACTACCAGGCCGTGAAGCCTTGGTGCGAGCTGATCCTTAACCAGCAGATGCCCATTGCCGTCGCTGGGCAAGCTCAGGGCATGAGCATGCTGTTTCCCATGGAGAAGCTATTCGAGCGCTACGTAGAGAGTTGGCTGCGACAGAAGCTTATGCCTGGTGCCTCCCTCACGGCTCAAGCTGCTAGAGAATATTTATGCAAGCATGGCAAAGGGCGCATGTTTCGGCTGGAGCCGGACATATTGGTTGAACAAGGCGCGAGGGCTTGGGTGCTTGATACGAAGTGGAAGCGGCTAAATGCTGCAGCACGAGAAAAAAAATACAACATCAGCCAAAGCGATTTTTATCAGCTGTTTGCCTACGGTAAGAAATATTTGCCCGCGCAGGTTCAAGGCGAGATGGTATTGATCTATCCACGACACAGTGCGTTTGAATTTCCCCTCGAGCCGTTCGTTCTAGATGACAATTTGACTCTTTGGGTTTTGCCGTTTGATTTGAATGCGGCCTGCTTAGTAGGCGCGGATAACACGTCCCTGCCTTTGAGCGACGTTACATTAGCTCGCGCTAGCTAAGCGCATTTTCAGGAATCGAAAAGATTTATGAGCACAGGGATCAGCCAGAAGCTACAAAGCAGCCGCAAAGAGCTGCTGGACATCGGGCTTCGCAACAACATGCTCAACTTCCGAAAGACAGCCAAGACCCTCATGGTGGTAGATGAGCTGTCCGAGGAGGTATTCAACATCCTCTATCGCCAAGAAAAAGCGATGTGAATCGCCCCGGCTTTCCTAGACACTCTCCAAGCTCTGGAAATAACGCTTTTCAAACTCCACTGGCGACAGCTGCATAGCGCTGCTGTGCCGGCGCTTGGGGTTATAGAACATCTCGATGTAATCGAACACA
>JBLXCH010000139.1:0-8237 GCA_048265065.1 Motiliproteus sp.
AGTGGCCGAACGGGACGGATTCGAAATCCGTTGTACCCTCGCGGGTACCTAGGGTTCAAATCCCTATCTCTCCGCCATTTTTAAAAAAGCCCCGTAATTCAATGAGTTACGGGGCTTTTTCATTTCAGATTGTACGTACCTTTTGTACGTAGAATTTAGAGCAGTTCATCTCATCCGCGTAGCCTAAGGTAGCAACGTCGTTGCGAATCCCCTGGTAAGACAGGGGGTGGCGTGGAAAGCTGATCTCTTCGCGACGAGCCAACAGCCGATTGGTGGGGGCATTCGCTGCCTGTTGAATCCCCATCATTCTTCGCTTAGCGCCTGGCTGGCGATCTGGCGCGTTTTCTCCTGCGGCATATGGGTAGCTATGCCCTCATCCTAAAACGCCTTGTTACGGCTTCTATAAGCGCTTTCTAGGCGTGAGTTATCGACCAGCATCGGTCGTGATTTCAGTGGCACGGGCAAAGCTATGTGCATGCATCGAAATGCCTAAGAAATCGATTGGCAACGGCTCAATGCGCGAGTGCCATCGTGGCGGTCATCTAGCCTACTGGCCGAGAAGAGCAGAGCCATTACTAGACTATTAGTTGATTGATACAAATATTTTTGGTTTGTATCAAACTTACATAGACTGTTGAGTTTAAAAAAAACCTGATCATGGGTTATGCTGTTAGACAAGAAGCCGCGCATTTTCTTTTAAGTTTCTTCTCGATTAATTCCTTCTGGGTAATGCTTAGACTTACAACCATGGGTGGACGCTAGAACCACCCTTGCGGTCTGGGTTCGAGTCGGTTTCCGACTTGGGATTATTACTTCTCTTTTCTGAAGTCTTTAGAAAGCATGGCTGAAGTGTGGCTGTTGGAAAAGTGAATTTTGGTATTTGAAAATAGATGAAGCGTAAAAAGGATAAACTATAACAAGCTAGAAAAGTCTAAGATGAAAGAATATAAGTTAACAAGGTTTTTGGGCAAAGAAATTAAGTGTGATTCAAAGTATCCGTGCATAGAGAAACAACTCGAAGAGCTTTACGTGCTGAGTAATCTAAGTGATACGATATTCAAATGTCCGCTTGGGTTCCATGTTCGCATTCGGCTAACTGCAAAAACCTCGATGGCCAAATTTAGCGCCATGCTGACAAAGCACTATAAAAAGTACGGTTACGTGCCGTTGCGATACGCTGTGAAGGAATTGGATGAAACAGGGGTTCATTATCATATTGCCATCGTGATTGAAGGCAAGAAGAACAAGAGATCGAGTCTTTCTAGTTTTCTTGGAAAGTTGCAAAGGGCGAAGTATTTGCACGATTATAGAGTTATAGCTCCGGATGGACTTCCCTTTGGTCAGCCATTGAGAGAGCAAGAACACAAGGATGAATATTTTAAATGGATGTCGTACCTGGCAAAGACCCGCTCTAAAGAAAAAGGAAAACAAAGCTCCTCTCCGTGCAAGCAATTGGTCTCGCTTATCAAAGCTTGGAGAAGTCAGGGGAAACCTGATTTGAGCAGCAATGCGCGAGTCGGGCCTCCAGACTTGAGCGTGCACATGGAAGATACCCAAAATTTTGAAAGGTCCGATGTCGGCGGTATTATTTTTATACAAAACGGTGAGAACAGTGCGCATGACCTCAAAGGGCGTATGCAGGGCGCTCTCTAAGCGCCTTCTGCGGGGCTTTAGGTTGTTGGTTGACTCAGCCTATAGGGTCAGTATTGGCGCGTCGTATGCGAAGCGGTAGAGGCGTTGCAATAAGTTTAAAATACTGGGGGCTATAAACTAGTTTCTGTCGGACCAGATTGGTTGTTACATCGTTGGTGAAAAGCGAAAATGGCCGACAGCTCAATAAAATAAAAAAAGGCCCGTTAGGGGCCTTTTTTATTCAGTGCTAATTGAAGATATGGAAAAATCGCTAGCAGAGGACCGGCCTCGGTAGTGGCCCGCGGAAAGCCGTCTGTCACCTGCAATCCTTCAGGTCTACCGGGCCGACGTACGGATTCCCGTGCCCGGTTATACAAGCAATCTGCTGATTTCTTGTCTGTTCCCAACGTTCGACAGGATATGACTTGCTCCATGCGGTGAACAGCTGCCGATCTTGCTTAGACAGCCGTAGCTCATAGCGTCCGGACATGTAGAAGTAGGTCCTGGCTATCATTCCGCGTATCTGTTGGCGAGGCATGGCCCTCCGCGCTCTGAAGTCGATAACCATGGGGCAGGCTCCGTACTGGGTCGGTTTTTGAGGGAGCCAGCCGAAGCTGTAGTTGCTGCGGTCGCCGTTCACCTCCCCAATGCTAGGAACAAGATTGTGTAGGTCAGCCTCCGCCAAACGGTACGTTGCGTCAGTCCTCGAACAGTTCGACCGCCCGCCTTGTTGCCAACACTGACGCTGATGCCCGATGACCCATGCAGGGACTATATGCTCCCACTCGACCCGCGCAGCCCGTTGAGGATTTTTTCTTGGGACGTAGCCACAGCTTTTCAGGTCGACCGTATTCCCTGCGTACCGGCAGCCACAGTAAAACTCTACTGGATTGCTCGCATATAGCTTCCAGGCGGCCTTCTTGGCCTCAGCGAAGGTTCTAGGTGCATCAGCGTGAGCTGAACCGGAAAAAAGCAGCAGGGCAAAAGTGAAACGATGAAACATTGTCGCATCCTTGCTCGGTTTCAAGAGCGGTATTGGAGTAAGCAACCGCCACGCTTCTATCGTTCTACCGTGAATTAATCGGCGTATTCTGAGTGATTGAGGCTAGGGCCAGTTTGGTAGCGCTGAGCATTTCAATTAAATTATGGCAGCTGCTAGTTAATACGAAATCCTGGTAAAGGCGTGGCCGCCGTAAAGGCGGCGGCCAGTCCATTCTACTGTTCGCTTAATATACGACCAGCAATATTTTGTTTGAATCTTGCGATAATTGCACTGGGTGTTAGGTCGCGAGTTTCCAACAGCTCCATAGCGCGCGCTCGCCAATCAAGATCGCCTTCGCGTAAAAGGCTGCTTCTGACTTCTCTTATAACTCCCAATGCGCCTGAAGAAAAGTCTTTAAACTCCGCAGGAGACATCAAGTAAACATCTCTGAGATGCTCTTTTCCTCCCGGAGCAACTTTTGTAACAGGGGTAACGAGTACCTTGATAATCGTTGCTCCATCCTCTAATCCGGTTACGTTATCTTTAATCCAATTGTCGTGGCAGAATGCCTGCCTAGCTTTCTCAACTGATAGAGTGTCCGAAGTTGCGTTTGTGTGGTCTTCAAATACAATGCAGGTATTTTTATCGATTACCCACCATGGGTCGGGAGCTGCACGCAGTTCGCTGTTGTCGCTGTCGAAACCTAGCATGTGCCCAAGTTGAACTTGACCACGCTCGAAGGCTTTGGCTTCGGTAGAAGTTAGGCACTGAAGAATGTTTGAATATTTTTCATTAAATTTCTTGTTGTTTTTAACTCCGAGGACAAGTAAGTGTTCCTCGATTTTTTCGACCATGGAGGGCAAGTTCGGGTCTTGATTGCTCATGCTGGAGAGCTTTGTGCCGGAGCTTTTTGCAAAGTCTACTAGCCATGTAATTGCTATCGTTGCCTTCATTGCTTCAGTATAAAATTCTTTGCTCCCGTCTTCTGATACTTGCCCGGATAGATAGGCGAATTCTAGTGACGATCCGGCAAGATAATTCCAGAGGGCTCTATATCCTTTGAGGCTAGGGCTGCTAATCGTGGCCAATACGTTGCGGCAACAGTCAAATGCTGCTGTGTAGTCGCCTCGCCATATTGCTTGAACGTATTTAATTTCATGGCCCACAGACTGTTCCAACTCTGACATCTCTGCTGGTGCTTTCTTGACCTTCTCAGCACGAAATTCAACAATCTCATTGTTGGCTTCTACCCAGTCCGCCGACTGCTCTTTGAATATTCGTAAATTTTCGACAATATCGGATGCATCTGCATCGGATTGGCGCTCTCCGAAATCAATCTCCGCTTGTATCTCAGGGTCCAGGTACTGAGCATTGTCGTGCGTAAGAAGATAATCCAGCCATTCATTGCCCTTCACCACTACAGCGGCGTAATCGCTGTTAGCGCGCGTGCAGCGACCAATTGCCTGGACTATCCGCGTCTGTATTCGATCATTTAAGAGCACGCTGCATCCCATTTTAGAAAGCAGGAATCGCTCTTGAAGGTTAGAGGCTTTTGGCAAGCCTTCCAGAATAAGAAGGCGACATTCGTTGTGTGGAAAATCCATGCCATCATAGCGGTTGGCAATCACTGCGACAGCATTTTCCGTGGACGTGAAGTCCTGCTTAGAGAGCTCAATCTCTGCTGCCTTGAATACTCGATAGGTTTTTAGAGTTTCCAGTTTTTCTTTCCGCTCGTTTGCTTCCCTATCGCTCGGCGTGATAAATAATGCCCGGCCAAATATGGGTAGAGCACTTTCGATTAGCTTTTCCGTTTCTGGTTCGCCAAGTGAAACTTCCGGGAACACAAAAAAGCGCCGTCCAATGCCCTGTTCGTCTGTCATGGAGGCGGGTTTTAGTCTATGGATTTTAGGGCGACCAGTGATCCTCTCCAAGTCACCGCCGTTGCCCAAAGTTGCTGACATGTATATGCGTTGCTTAGCGTTATTAAAGGGAGAGTGAGTATGTACGGGAGGCAAAAGTGGGCGGAGCAGAATCTGGCCAGCCGAAATATACAAGTGACAAGCTTGGAGATGCCCTCTCAGCAACGACCAAGGAAAGTAGAGATTAGTGCCGTCTGTTCCAGAGTCTAGAAGGGTGGTCAGTAGTTCCCTAACACGCATCAAGCTTGCTGATGGCAATTTTTCCATCCAGGAATAAGATTGCAAGCTAATTGCTTCGGTGGCTTTGCTAAGGTTTACCTCGGGAGCGTTTTCTTCAAGAAGTGCAATAACAGAGTCATAGAGTCCTCTATGAGTGCGTCGCTCGATGACGAGCGAGTACATCGAAGCAATGTAGTTTTCGGCGGAATGCGCATCGTCTAAGATCACAACGTCCGGATTGTCGAAATAAGGATGTGTATTAAAAAGAGCGCTGTAGGAAGTTACTGCAATCTTCTCCTTACGCCGATATGCGTTCTGATCTTCGAGCGAATAATCTGACTTAGTACCTGTGAAAGATGCCACATCAATCCCGTACTGGCTGCGGGCCTGCTCTACTACTTGGTGGACCAACTGGTTAGTGGGGCACAGGTAGACAACTCGCTCGTCAAACTTTCTGCGACGCCACTCTCCAAGAACAATGCCTACAAGGGTTTTTCCACTTCCTGTGGGTAGGCGAATCGCAACATCCGACAGCTCCAAAGCAGTATCAACGTACTCTCTCCATACATCGGCCTGCCTTGCTAAAGGTCCTTCAATTCGCTTTGTTCGGATATCGTGCAGCATGGATTCTGGCGTGCTTACCGACAGTGTGGGGCGAACAATTTTCTTGAAAGCCATCAAATCGATCCTTGACGGTTATAGGGGCTGGAGGCGGATAG
Source organism: Motiliproteus sp. (assembly GCA_048265065.1). GTDB lineage: Bacteria > Pseudomonadota > Gammaproteobacteria > Pseudomonadales > Balneatricaceae > Motiliproteus. The sequence continues at coordinate 5,472 of JBLXCH010000139.1, forward strand.
CTTAACTTCTACCATAGAAATCGGGCTAACACATGATGGGCGTAGGCTGTTGCGACTGGAAGCTACGAGCCGACCGGATTGGGTTACGCCGACTTAGCGAGCCGTAAACTAGTAGCGCGTGAAACGGTGGTTCATAAACGACCGTTTTTGATACCCATCCTCGATGCATGCGCAGCCGGTGTCAAAAAATAGGGATTGATATTTTGGTACTAACTGAGATAATGACACCACGTTTCTGATCCTAGGTGCAGTCATGAGTCGTGTCTTTCTCTACGCTCGCGTTTCAACAGCAGACCAAACTACTGCGAATCAATTACATGAGGTCAAAGGGGCGGGTTTTGACATCAAGCCGGCTAGGGTAGTTGAGGAGCAGGTTAGCGGAAGCGTGCCTACGTCTGAACGAAGTGGTTTCCAAAGCCTGCTAACGAGGATGGAAGAAGATGACGTGTTGGTCGTGACCAAGCTTGATCGCCTGGGACGAAACGCGATGGATGTCCGTACAACCGTCGAAATGCTGCATTCCAAAGGCATCAGGGTTCATTGTCTTGCCTTAGGTGGAGTAGACCTTACATCGGCAGCAGGGAAAATGACGATGCAAGTGTTGGGTGCGGTAGCAGAGTTTGAACGCGATTTATTGATCGAACGAACCCAAGCAGGGTTACAGCGAGCCAAAGCTACAGGTACGAAGCTTGGTCGGCCAAAAGCAGCATCGTCGGAAGCCGTGCAGAAATTGAGGACTGAAGGTCTTTCGCAATCAGCTGTGGCCAATCAGCTCGGAGTGAGCCTCTCAACGGTGAAGCGATTGTGGCAATCTGAATTGGCCTAGTTACTAGAGTGCCCTACCGCCCGGTGGGGTAGGGGTTCTCCGTATGGGACCCAACGCGGCACTAGTAGAATGAGTACTCGGTAGTTGACTTAATCTTTTATGCCTGGCATATGCCCCGCACCATGCCCTTTGATTTTGTCTGTATGAGGCCCATAGGAAGGGCTGACTTCTGTCCCGGAGCCCTATGAAGGGTTACGCTTCTAGGGCTGTTACCACGCTTTTATGCCCCTTGTTATTTTGTTATCGGTGATAAAGCCGGGATTTTAGTGATTGCGTCAAGTTTCTGTGTTGCCGAAGCTCCTTGAGAGTAGACGTCAAAAGTAACTAGCCCTGTCTCGTGCCCAACCAATTCCGCAATAATAATTCCTTGGACGCCTGCTCGAAGCATTTGGGTGATCGCGGTTTTACGTATTGAGTGAAAGACATGTTCTGGGCCGAATCCAAGGCTTGTTTTGAGCCGGCCGAAGGCTTTCACCATAGGGTCAGAGCGGATTCCATACTTGCTACGGCTATTTGTCTCGATCAGATACCCATCCGTCGAGTCTTCTTCCAGGCGAGTAACAATGTCAGCCAGAGCCGGATGAATCGGTACAACCCGAATACCTGCTTTTGTTTTACTGTCGCTGATATCGAAGCTGCGGACCCCTTCGACTACAACAATCTTGTCTGTCTTCAACCGGCATAATTCTTCTATGCGTGCACCAGTATAGGTTCCAAGTAATATTAGATCGGCAAGCCTATTTAGCCCGGAATTAATAGCAGCTGTGTGTAGTCTTGAAATGTCAGCAATCGAAAAGGCTTTTCGCTGTGTCTCAGCTAGTTCTTTGCCACGAAGCTTTGGTAGGTCGTGATTCTCAAACGGATTGGCCTTGTCTTTGAAATCTACTCGCCAGCGTAAATCATGCTTCATTGCCCATTTCCAAAAAACACTTCCTGCGAGCAAATATTGCGTTAGTGTTTTACTAGAAAGATTCATTGAATCAAGCCATGCTGAAACAGCATCGAAATCTAACGGCTTTCCTGCTTCGTTGAGAAATCCGGCAAGTTTGACTAGTTTCGACTCTTGTTGATCAATGGTTTTTGATGCAACTTTTCGACTTTCGCGATAGGTTCGGAAAGTGGCAATTCGGGCTTTTGTGATAGGAGACTTAATTTTATACGCCTGTGGGTTGGCAAAAATTTCATCTAAGGTGATTTTCTCACTGTCGGTTGCTCGGTAGTTCTCCTTAAGCGACTGTTCCAGTATCCTTCTGAATGCTTTGTGAATAATCTCAAGATTTCGGATTTCACCAGAAATACCGTTTTCTGCCTCCTTTTCAACTATGCTTTCAATTAGCGTATAAACGGCTGGGTTTTCCTCTTTGAAGTTTTGAACTACTGACGAGTCATAGGTTAAGGCTTCATTTGGCTCGCCGATGATCTTTAGCTTTCGGTTTCTCCTTGAGGCGTCTAGCTCTGCGAGGGCGGACGAAAGGTTGTCCTGCCACCCCTCCGGCAGCGGCTTTCCTTCTCTTGCAGCTTTGATTTGTGCCTTCCACGCAGCAAGGATCGGCAGTCTTCGATCCATGGCCTCTTGGTGTACGCCGGTCAAAAGAGATTGCGATAGAATTCGCCGTCCCCCAAATGCATGTTGTACGTCTGCGGGAATGGCAAGGCGTACGTGGTAGGTGCTGCCTTGCAGCTCTAAATTATTGGCCATTTTTTTGGCTCCTTGTGCTTGTTGTACGTATTTATTGTACGTAAAAACTGGCTAGGATGCCCGTAAATAGGCGTCATCAGGGTTTAGGCGGTGATTGTGGAGACTCCCTATCTCTCCGCCATTACATATAGCCTAAGCCCCTGAACTCGACAGAGTCCGGGGGTTTTTGCTTTTTGTGCCCTCGGTATGCGGCGGCCGGGTTTGTCTGATGATGGCTACGCTTCAACGGCAGGTGCAGTCT
>JBLXCH010000140.1:0-7984 GCA_048265065.1 Motiliproteus sp.
AAAATCGTTTAACACACAGAGCCTATAGATAACGATTCTACAACACCCAATGGCACCAGCTTGCTTGAAATGAAGCTTTACCGTTAAATAAGCTCACCGCCAGTAAACAGGATCAGCACGGATGTCCTCTCAACAATGGGATGAAAAAGCATTTTGTGAGAACTATTGCCGAACATGGGAGATTTCTCATCGAGAAATTCACTACGGCTGGCTAGCTCCTGGCGAAAACAGCCTTCGCTTAATCGATATTGATTTAGCCAATGCCAACGTCTTGGATATTGGTTGTGGTATGGGAGAAAACTTAATCGCCCTAGCCCGCCAAGGCGCTAATTGTCACGGGATTGATATTTCCGCGTACATGCTGGACCGCGCCCGCGAAAACATGGCCGTTTATGCTGATGAGATTGAACCTATTCATTTCCAGCAACAAGACATGCGCCAAACAGACTTTTTCCCTGGCACCTCGTTTGATCTAATTTTGTCTGTTTATTCAATGGAATACCTTAGCTCCGCTCAAGAACTGAAAGACCTGTTATACAATTTATTCAAGCGCCTAAAACCTGGCGGCGTATTTATTTTTTGCTTTTCGCACCAACTGCAACATTTTCGCCACAATCAACTGGCTAACGCATCCAGCAAAACCGGTGATGATCAATTTTCGACATTAATCTATTCTTTTAGAGATGTTGTCAGCTCATTAACCAGTGTCGGTTATGTGGTAGAGCGAATTATCGAGCAAGGCACTAAAAACCCATCGCAACTTAGTTATGAAGACGCTCTTACCTTTCCTTACCACTTTCATCGCGACCAGAATCCGTGTCATCCGTCATTTGACAAAGAAAGCAACAAAACTCCGCACACCATTGTCTATAAAGTCCGAAAACTCGACACTCATGCTCACGAGCAAGAACAACAATTAAAACTGAGCTACGACACTCGGCAAGTTCGCATCTGGGGGCAGAACCGCAGCATCCATGAGTCAGTTGACTTCCTCGTTGGCAACAACACCTTTACCGCACATAAAATGGCAAAAAAGGACACGCTGGTTGGCTTATGTGAAGTCATGAGTATCGAGGTTGAGGTGAGTGACATCGCCGAATCCAAAGACATTCTGCTCAATATTGATCTTGATGGTTCTCAATCCACCTTATCAGTAAGCAACAACTGTGTTCAGGCAATGGTGCACCGCAGACTTACCGCAGCAGGCTTGCAACCAACCTATGAGCGTAGCGTTTTCGCTAACGCCGATGAGGTAGAAAGCGGCTTATACATCAAACGTATTGACCCACTGTACGGCGAGCTACATCAGTTATTTCCTAAACAGCGGTCTGGAATTTTAGTCTTCATTAATGGTGAAGAGCCTGCACACGGCACCATCGGCCTTGAGGATATCAGCCTCGCCGCCGGTGACCGCATTCAAATTATGTACATCGTTAACAGCTGGGGGAAAGACTGGCGCAAGCGACACAAGGCCAGTCAACAACTTGATCTGTTTTAAAGATGGCTGAACACACCACTTAGAATAGCGCTTTAATTTCAGCCTTAGCAGCCAGTACACCTTCGTCGGAAGAAGCAACGGCTTCGGCATTAATCGTCGTCACATCGGTGAGTCCGATAAACCCCAAAACAGTGCTCAAATAAGTGTCTTGGTGATTCATTGATTCAGCTGGACTACCCGGCGCGTAACTGCCACCGCGAGCGCTGATAACATAAACTTTTTTACCCCCAAGTAAACCTTTAGGACCGTTTTCTGTATAGGTAAAAGTGCGGCCACGGCGTGCTACGTGATCAATCCACGTTTTTAGCCCCGAGGTAATTGAAAAATTATGCATTGGCGATCCAATCACCACGACATCAGCTTGCTCAAGCTCAGTAATCATTTGTTCAGAGGCAGCGATTAAGCGCTTTTGCTCATCGGTCAAATCATCCGGTGCTGTGTAAAAAGCATTAATCATTACTGCATCAATATGATCAGGTGGGTTCAAGCCTACGTCACGATAAGTGACATTACCTTCAGGATTAACCCCTGACCACTGCTGTACAAACAGCTCACTTAAACCGCGAGTATTTGACCCTGCCGTTAACGGGCTTGAATTCACTACTAGCAAGTTCGCCATAACATTCTCCTACCAAACGGAATAATTGTTTCGATAGAGACATTGTTATATCTATTTTGACGAACTAAAATCAGATTAAATCCGCAGATATGTTCTATTTTTTAGAATGATTAATTCAGCCAAGCACAGAACGACACTAGAACAATGGCGAATACTTCAAGCCGTTGTCGATCATGGCGGCTATGCTCAGGCAGGCGAAGCCATGCACCGCAGCCCCTCCTCCCTCAATCACGCGGTGAGTAAACTACAGCAACAACTCGGCGTAGAGCTTCTTGAAGTTAAAGGTCGAAAAGCCTTTCTCACACCACAAGGCGAGGTGCTCTTACGTCGCTCAAGACAGCTTACTGAAGAAGCCTACACCCTCGAGACCTTAGCCGAAAACCTAGAAATAGGCTGGGAGCCTGAAGTGACAGTAGTTGTTGAAAGCTTATTTCCGCTAACAGTCTTGTTTGAGGCATTGAAAGAATTTCACCCTTACAGTCGAGGTACACGGGTTAAAATCAAATCGACGGTCATCAGTGGAACCACAGAATCGATTAGCGAAGGGTCTGCCGATCTAGCCATTTGTGCGATTTTGCCTAAAGGCTTTTTAGGGGAAAGCCTGGGTAATGTTGAGTTAATTCCTGTCACACACCCAGGCCACCCGCTTCATCAACTCGAACAACCCATCGACCAAAAACAACTCAGCAACGAGCTACAAATCGTCATAGGTGACTCCGGAAAACAGCCCATCGACAGCCAAGGCTGGCTACGTTCAGAACAACGCTGGACGGTGACTAATTTTGATGCTGCAATTCAGCTGCTAAAGTCAGGTGTTGGTTTTTGCTGGATACCCAGCCACCACGTCCAAGAGGATCTGGATAATAACCGACTCAAACGCATCCAGATAAAAGAAGGAAATCGACGCAACCTTCCCTTGCACTTGGTCATTCCCCGTCCGGACAAGCTCGGACCTTGTGCACAAGAGCTGCTACTGCATCTTCGAGATATGCCAACCATTGTGGCCTGAGACTTTCTTACCGCTAAGCCTTATAATCTCGCTTTTTAGCAGGCATGACCGTACACCATGAGCAATAAAGACAATATTTACGCAAACCCGCTTGAGCAAATTGTCGATTTCAATTTCGACGAGCAAGTCGCCAGTGTTTTTGCTGACATGATCAATCGATCCGTGCCGGGCTATAGCACCTTGATTAAATGCTTAGGTATTCTGGCTGAACGCCATGCGCAACCTCACTCCAATTGTTATGACCTGGGTTGCTCATTAGGTGCTGTTACATTATCCATGATGCAGCAAATCCAGTCAGCCGACGTTCGCTTTATTGCCGTGGATAATTCTGAAGCAATGATAGCGCGCTGCCGTCAACACTTAATGATGGCAAACCTGCCTGAACGTGTTGACCTTGTCTGCGCAGACCTTCGCCAAACCACTTTAGCGCAAGCCTCTGTTGTCGTGATGAACTTCACTTTACAATTTTTGCCCCCTGAAGACAGGTCAACGTTGATTAATCATATCTACCAACAGCTATTGCCGGGCGGAGCCTTTTTGCTCTCCGAAAAAATTACACTCTCCAATGAAGGTGATAACGAGCAAATGATCGACTGGTATCACACGTTCAAAAAAGCCAATGGTTATTCCGAAATGGAAGTAAGCCAAAAGCGGGCTGCATTAGAGAATGTGCTAATCCCTGAAACCCTAGAGTCACATGTTAGCCGCTTAAAAACGGCAGGTTTCAAAGAAGTTTATCCTTGGTTTCAATGCTTTAACTTTGTCTCTTTGGTTGCGGTTAAATGAAAGAACTTAAAAATTGTTTTGATGACTTATTAGCCTGGATGCCCGAGTCAGACTTAGCTGACTGGCGAGACTCTCTCGATTTACTCCTTCAGGATAGAATCGACTCTGTTAACCACGGTGACTTACCACAGTGGGTGAGCGCGCTAAAAGCCTTACCAGAAGCTCAAGCCAAACATACAGACTTCAGCATCGGGAACATTGAAATTGGTCAACACGATGAACTAACTGACAACGATGCAAAACAATTAGAGGCAACGCTTAAGCAACTAATGCCATGGCGAAAAGGACCCTACAATGTATTTGGCGTTCATATCGATACAGAATGGCGCTCAGATTTCAAATGGGATCGTTTAACGCCTCATATTTCACCCCTTAAAAATCGTCTAGTACTTGATATCGGTTGTGGCAATGGTTACCACATGTGGCGAATGCTAGACGCAGGCGCTAAACGGGTGATTGGTATCGATCCATCATGGAAATTTCTCATCCAATTCCAAGCGATCAAAGGCTACCTTAATGCCCCACCGGTTGATCTATTACCCTTAGGCATTGAAGACCTTCCCGCCAAGATGAAGGCCTTTGACACGGTTTTTTCAATGGGCGTGTTTTACCATCGCAAAAGTCCAATGGATCATTTACAAGAACTCCTCAATTTATTAAAGCCGGGCGGTGAGCTGATTCTTGAAACCCTAGTGATTGAAGGTGATAAAAACGATGTTTTAGTGCCTGATGATCGCTATGCACAAATGCGGAACGTTTGGTTTTTACCCAGCGTTGAAGCGTTAACAGCATGGATGAAGCGTATCGGCTTTAACGATGTGAAGTGTGTTGACGTCAACACAACCAGCGTAGCCGAGCAGCGATCGACCGAATGGATGAAATTTCATTCACTGGCAGAATTCCTCGATCCCCAAAATACCGACAAAACTATCGAAGGATACCCAGCACCTACTCGTGCCATTATGGTTGCTAAAGCGCCTTATTAAGGAGATTCTCGAACAATCAGGAAAAAAAACCTCATCTACCCTTAGACCCTCTTTAGCGGAAATTCCACCGCTAAGTACAAATCTAAGATGATTTATTCACAAGAATTATTCATTGGTGAAAGCACCAAAGCCAAGCTATAGTTTCTCTCTCTAGATGTAGTGCGTTGCCGAAAAAAAATAATAAAGAGGCCACCACGTGACCAAATTGCACTTGATGTTCCCACAATCATCAACGGCGTCCGCACAGCCCGGCGCAGTGACTGATTTATTGCCTGATGACAGCACTCTGAATCTCTGGGAGTGGGATATTCAGCGTGATCTTGTGGATTCAACAGACTACCAAAACAATCTATTCGCCAATGATAAAGGCCAATTCTTTGGGCCTTCGCAATCATTCATCGAACGTATTCACCCCCAAGATCGCGCTTACTTCCAACAGCAACTCGACCTAGCTCGTGATGGCAGCCAACCGCCAAGCTGGACCTTCCGATTAAATGCCAACAACCGCCTGATCCCCTTACAACTACAAACAGAGTTAGCATTTGACAATGACGGCCTGCCAATAAGACTAGCAGGTATCTTATGCGCGACTAACGATGAGCAAACACCGGTTAACGCTTTTGCACAACTCGATGAATGCCTACAGCGCTGGAGTCATGACCCCGTACTTAACACAGGAAACTGGTCAGAGGGTATTAAGCGAATTTGCTCAACAGTGGCATCCGTTTCACAAGCACATTGTGTCAGCGTATGGTGGTTTGATAAAAGCTATCAAACACTAAACTGCATCGAGCGTTTTAACTGCACTTTAGGCACCTATAGCACCGATACTGATCGTAAAATGCCTGTATTAACTCAAAAAGACGCCAAAGAATACTTCCAACAACTACTCTCTCACCAAAAGCTAAGTTGTAACGACATTAACAATCGAATCAGCTTAGAGTCACTACGACAACAGTACCTAGACCCAAATCAAATTGGCGCCAAGCTCGATGTATTGATCAGTTATAAAGGACACGGCGCTGGGGTTTTATCTTTGGAGCACACAAGCCCAAGAAACTGGCAGGTATTTGATACAGCTCTGGCCAACTGTGCAGCCAACGCGCTAACTCAATTAAGGTTATTAAGTGAACAGCACAACACTCAGCAGCAACTGACTTATCAACGTCAGCAGTTTCAAACATTTGTTAATAAGTCTGAAGAAGGGATTTGTAAGATTCGCTTTGAACCCGCTATCAAAACTAATGTAAGTAACGAAGAGCAACTTCAACGACTGATCACAAATGCTGTTTTTGATGATATTAATCCAGCCGGTGCACATTTATTAAAGCTGTCCCATGAGCATCTGGTAAAGAACCCATTAAGTATATTATCAAGCCCTCAAGGAATAACGGCGGCGTTAAATGAATGGATTCATCTCGGCTATCAACAATCTGGGTTAGAGTTACACAATGCAAAAACCAATGGCGACGCTCGTTGGTTATCCGCCACACTCACAGGTTTTGTTGAAGATAACCGACTGTATCAACTATGGATCTCACTCAAAGATATTAGTGAAGAAAAGCGTCACTTAGAAACCATTAGCTACCAAGCTGAACACGACAGTCTGACTCATTTACCCAACCGATTTTGGCTAGTTGATGAGCTTCGCCAGCAGATTGCCTTGAAAGAACAGCTCGGCGGCACTCTGGCAGTTTTGCTTATCGACCTTAATAACTTCAAAGAGATTAACAATAGCCTTGGTCATACGACAGGTGACCTGCTGCTACGCCAAGTACACCCTCGATTAACCCGTTTTCTCGGTGAAGAGAAAGGCACCTTAGTGCGTTTAGGTGGCGATGAGTTTGCCGTCTTTTTTTCTGATATTTCACCTGTCTATGCCAATAAGCTCGCGGCCAAGTGTCTACAATTATTACAACGCCCCTTTTTACTTCCCGGCATTAAACTAGAAATCAACGCCAGTGTCGGTGTTGCGCTCTACCCTGAACATGCCAATGATGAAGAGAGTTTATTACGCTGCGCCGAAGTCGCCATGTATCAAGCAAAGCGCGAACACCAAGGCTCGGCTGTTTATGAAATTGACCTAGATGACCATTGCCCTAAACGACTGGCCCTGTTGTCCGAGTTAAGCCAAGGTATTGATGAAGACCAACTGCTACTTCACTACCAGCCGCAGATTGACCTGAAGAATAAGCATATCATCGGATTTGAAGCCCTTGTACGCTGGAACCACCCTGCTCAAGGACTCATTCCACCCAATCAATTTATCCATTTAGCTGAAATGGGTGATTTATCGCACCCTCTCACGTTATGGGTCATCGAAAAAGCGCTGAAACAATGGAGCCTTTGGCGGAAACAGGGTCACGAGTTCCAAATTGCGATTAACTTATCGACACGCTCTTTGCTCGACAGCAGCAGTCCAGACGCCATTGTCAGCCTACTTAATAAGCACCAGGTGCCTGCTCACTTCTTAGATTTAGAAATCACTGAAAACTCGCTTATCAACAACCCAACCAGCGTGAAAAAGTGTCTACTGCGTTTACATCAAGCGGGCATCAAACTAACCCTAGATGACTTTGGTACAGAGTATTCTTCTTTAAACTACTTGAAAGATTTACCTATTGATAATTTAAAAATTGACCACAGTTTTGTGCAGCCCATGTCAGAAAGAAATGGTGAGAGCAAAATCATTAAAGCCATTATCAGCCTAGCCCACAGTTTGGAAGTTAATGTGATTGCTGAAGGGGTAGAATCTCGGCGAATTTTAAATCTGCTCGAAGAACTACAATGTGATGTCGCGCAAGGCTTTTACTTATGTGAACCCAAAGCGGTGGAGCTTCTGCCCTTAGACTACCAACTAACCAATGTTGCGGAGGATGACCTCAAAGAGCGCTCAGGCTTATTGCAATAACTCCGTGCTACTGCAATAAAACGTCTGGAACTCGCAGCATTTTTCACAACTCATTTAAAGATAAAGCCGCAATTAACTCAGAGTTTAGTGATCGACGTCGGATTACCCTCATCATCCAATGCAACAAAGATAAAGCGGCCCTGTGTAACCTTCTCCCGCTCATTACTTTGATGGC
>JBLXCH010000141.1:0-7965 GCA_048265065.1 Motiliproteus sp.
GATCTGCATTGTTGCGGTCGGCCCATAGTGTTGGCTTACCCAGCCCCCGACGACACCCACACCGGGAAATACATCAGCCCGTAACCGAAACCCGCCAGCAAAGCCCAGCGCGCCGGGTCGAACATGAATGCAATCAGCCCAGCGGCAAAACCGCTGAAAATCACGGTAAAGGCCACCCTGAGCTGACGACAAGCTAATTTCGATAGATTGATCGCTAACCCCGACGTTCTTTACTTTCCAAGAAGTATGCTGATTACCGGAGAACGCCTGAAGAGAAATGTATCTGCCCCGCCAGCGCTATAGGACGGTGTTAGTACTTGATCAAATTTTGAGTGACTAACTTCACCCAGTAAATCTTTTTTTTTGGTAGAGGTACCATATCTTCATCGTGTGCGCTAACTAATCCATGATGTACGCCAAAGTCTACACATGATGACTTGCCAACACATCTAAGCCAAGTCGCTTTTAGTCATGCGGAGGCACTGTTCTAGTTAAATGCTACCTGAACCTGCCGGAAACCGACGAAATTTTATGTGACTCTCGTATTGATGAAAAGCTTCGTTATGAGCGAAGGCTTTATTGAAACCGTGACGTTGTGATAATGACCAGAGACGAGCAAGGAATAAAAAAGGCTACGATAAAATCGTAGCCAAAATAGAACCAACTCCAATAAAATTAAGCCACTCCACGAGCTACTTCTACTTCGGAGTGAGGCTTAACAGAAAGAATCGCCGATAGGCTCGCAAAAGTGTGAATAACAATAATAATCATTGCTACTGGCACAGCGATTCCAAAAATCACCATCGGCACAGGCATTGTATCAGCCATCCTACCTGCCAACCTTGCTACAAAACCCCGAGAGGGATCAACTCCCAACCCGAAGATAGAGAACCATAATATAGGGGCGATAAAGAGCAATGTTCCTATACCCCTTATGGCTGAAAGCAGCTGATGTCCACGTCCTGTGTGATCCCTCATCTCAGGAAATAGTGTCGGGTCCGATTTACTATGGAAAGCACAAGATGCTCCAAGCAAACCTCCCCAAACCATCGCGTACCTGGCCAATTCCTCGGTCCAAATGGGCGGCTGATCTAAAACATAACGAGCTACAACCTGCCACCCAGCAGAAGCTAGCATAACCCCTACAGAAATGATCGCCGCCCACATCGCGAAATTATTTAACTTATCAGAAATGAAAGTCAAAAATCTGGTAATAGCTCGCATTACTTTAATTTCCTAAAGCTTGAGTCCATTTATCCAATGCCCCTTCAGGCATTGGCATATTTTTGTACAACCCTACAGAAGCTTTGCGAAACTCTTCACGGGCCACATCAGAAAGTTGAATAACTTCAATTCCGGCGTCTTCGAGTTCTGTAAGAACTCCCTCGCGCTTGACCAAAAACGCTTGCATAGCATTTGTCGCAGCATCAGCGGCTTCATCAACTATTTTTTGCTGTTCCTTTGTTAAACTCTCATACCAATCCTCAGAGGCTATTGCTACACGTGATGCAGCCATCATTTTTGAATTAGTGAAGTATTTGATAAAACCAGTGTGACCATAAATCAAAGGTACAAAAGGAGGGTTAATGTAACCATCAGCAACACCGGTCTGAAGTGCATTAGGTACTTCTTCCATGGCTACAACGGTGCCCCTGGAGCCCCAAGCTTCGAACAGTGCAATCTGAACTTCATCAAGCGCTCTTAAACGCAGGTCATGAGTATCGGCAAGCGTTTTAACAGGTTTATTTGTAGTAAATATACCTGATGGTAGACCCAACTGAACGACAGCAAGAACCCTTACACCTTCAGGAGTCGTACCTTCGTTTATAGTCTTAAGCATCCCCCCTTCATCAAGAGCGTAGTAAAGCTGATCAAGATCTTTAAAAAAGTATGGCAGGAAGACACCATTTATCGTCTGATCTAGCTGTGCTGCGGACTTAACATCAGACATGGAAACCTCTAGTAGTCCCTGACTGACTTGATCAAGCCGCTCCGATTCATTGCCGAGTGCGCCTCTTTCATACTCTTCCGTTTGGATACCATGCGCATTCAGATAATTAGTAAAAGCGTGGGCCCAAACGTACGTACCGGACTGACTTAGATCAGGAACGGTATCCAAAGCGACTTTAACGTCTGCACTTACCGAAGTAGCAACTCCTAAAGAAATAGCAGCTACGAGATTTTTGATAGTATTTCTTTTCATGATTTATTTACTCCAGTTGTTTATTGAAAATAAAACTACTTTATGAGGCCCATCTTTTCCGGAAGATAAAGCGATATTTCAGGAACAAAAACAATTACTAGCAAAACTAGAATTTGCGCAAAAATAAATGCCATTACCCGATAGGCCAAATCCCAATACTTAATTTTTGTAACTGCTGATATGACGAGAAGACAACCACCTAAAGGAGGAGTCACCAAGCCAATCGCTAGGTTGAAACAAATAACTATTCCGAGGTGAACTGGATCCATGCCATTAGCTAACGCGACAGGTGCTAAAAGAGGAACTAACAAGGCTATTGCCACAGCCACATCAAGAATCATTCCAGCAATGAGAAACAGAAGATTCATAAGCAGCAAGTATCCAATTGTCCCCAAACCAATGCCGGTTACTGCGGAAGCTATTGCCTGAGGAATCCTTTCAAGCGAAGCCAGGTGCCCTAGAGCAGCGACCGCACAAAGAATGACGAATATAGATCCAGTCAAAACTGACGTTCTTTTAAAACTTTCTATGACATCGTGAATCGTCAGACCAGAATAAAACTTTGCTGCAACCAACGCGGCGAAAACAGCTAATGCAGCAGCTTCCGTAGGAGTCATCCAACCAAAAACAATGCCTCCAACGATGATTAATGGCAGGGAAACAGCCGGCAGCGAACTAATAAGAGAAGGGATTAGTTTGGGTATTTCTTCCCTCGATATACGAGGATGTTGTTCTTTCCACGCGAAAAAACCATTCATTGCAAAAAGTGCACACGCCAGCAGTAAACCAGGAATTATGCCTGCAATAAATAGCGCCGATACCGATGTTTGCATAACGGCGCCATAAAAAATCAGGATGATCGAAGGCGGTACAATTGGACCAATTATGGAAGACGCACCAGTTATTGCTCCAGCATAGGTCGGTGAATATCCCCTTTTAATCATTTCAGGAACGAGAGTATTAGATAACGCTGCTGAGTCTGCGACGGCCGATCCGGATATACCAGCAAAGAAAACCGATGTCATAATATTAACGTGGCCTAAACCACCACGTAGCCGGCCTACTAAAGCCATGGATAAATCTATCAACGATTTTGTGATTCCTCCACGATTCATAAGCTCGCCGGCTAGGATAAACAGCGGCATAGCTAACAAAGAAAATACACTTATCTGAGAAAAAACCTTCTGAGGCAAAATTGCCAGATATCTAGTATTTTCTGTTGCAATGAAAGCGAGAGTCGTTGCGCCCCCAATAACATAAGCTAACGCCAACCCTGACATCAAAAGTAAAAATGCGACAATTGGGACTATCCAAATCATACATAACACCTAATTTTACGGATTTTCTTTGCCGAAAATTCACACGAAATCGAACAGTAACAATCTTTATATCTTATTAATTCAAAGTAATCCATCAGGGGCAGTTACTGCGCGACTTCGTGTTTAACTATTATATAGATCAATAAATAATTTACTTCTTACTATAGACTGGTCCATTTGGACCAAGACGAATTCCTTCTGCTAGGTTTTTCCAATCAAGATCGGCCGGATCTACAGGGCAAGGTCCAGGGGCTTTAGCTATCAGAACTTTTTCAGCCATTGATTCAAAGTCAGCTCGAAAATGAACTGAGCTTTTATTCACCAATATTGATTTCTCTTCGGGAGTGATACCGCAAATACGGTATAGGTTCCGATCAAGCATCTGAGTTTTAACCGTACCAACCGCAATCTCGATGTCATCGATACGTAGCCTTGCCACGTGGCCCAAGTTCACTGTCATTCCATTAAGCATGGGACCATCAAAGGTACAAACGCCTTCGCCAATATACTCAACAATAAATTCTTGATCGAAAGGAGTATCTCCCGCGGCTCCGGATTTTCCACCAAGAGGGATTTTAATCTTAGCTCCAACACCGGCCTTGTGCGCAGCATTGACTGCTTGCTTATCCCAGATTAAACCTATAGCAGCGTTTTTGGCTTTCTGCTTGTAGAGTTCTTTTAGCAGTCCCATGGTATCGCTATCCCCGCCTGCGCCGGGGTTATCTTGTGTATCAGCAATAACGACTGGTTTAGAAGCATCCTTAGCAATATTTATCGCTTCATGAACAACAGATTCTGGCTCAAGAATTTCAATAATCCATTGTTTTTCGTCACCAGCTACTTTTTCATAAAGTAGCTCTACGGCTTTACTAACGCTATCTTCTGATTCGCCATAACCCCAAACACACGGGCGACATCCTTCAAAGTCGGAAAGCGGAAAACCAGGAGTAAATGACAAGGACACATCATAAGTACCCTCTAATTGCTCAAGGTACTCATATATTGATTTCGCCGGGTTTATCCACGTACAACCAGCGTTTACTGGGATAAGGAAGTTCGCAACTTTAGACTTAAAGTGCGGTTTACTCTCAGCCGCAACTAGCGCTTTAAGCAATTTACCGGCACGAACACCCGTTTCCGCCATATCGGAATGGGGATATTCACGGTACGCTGTGAGGATATCCGCATATTTTAGCATGTCGGCAGTGACATTAGCGTGCAAATCAAGAGACGCGACGATAGGGAGATCTGAGCCAACCTCGGCGCGCAAGCGCTTGAGGATATCACCCTCGCAGTCATCGACTTCTTTGGTGGCCATTGCACCATGCAGATCTAAATAAATAGCGTCAAACCCACCGACTTTAACAGCATCTAAGATTTCACCGATTATACGTTCATAAGCATCTTTAGTTACATGTGCAGAGGGGCTGGTTCCCGCCCATACTACCGGTATAAATTGGACATCGTCAGCATCGAACTCCTTCAAGAATCCCCCCAAGGGCACATTAATTTTCTTAAAGCTTAATAAATCATTCCCCTTAACCATCGGGGGGAACGATCCACCGGTTACAAAATCGTTATAAGAGGCTTCTGTTGGGGCGAAAGTATTTGTTTCATGCTGAAAGCCAGCGATCAATATTTTTTTCATGATAAAAATAAACAACCCATTTATTAACGTCTCAAAAACATTAGCACTTACCTGCTACTTCTACAGCTCATAAAGGGTCAATGATCGTTGCCTTCAGGGCAACGATCGTCATAAATCCCCACGCCTTACATTTAATGCTTTTATATCAATTACTTAAATATCATTTTTATTTTGTAGCGCCCTGTTGCATCTGCTATTTTTTAACGTTTTGAAAGCAGAACGCGAATTCAGCTCCGAAGTGCGAAACCCGCCTATGCTGTCTGAAGGCATTCTTGGAACAAGATTTCAGGCTGCCTGAACCCGAGGCACTTGCGAATGCCCCAGGTTTAAACTTTTCTCTACCTGTTGCACGTCCTCATTGGTGATCAGCCTCAGGTCCGTGCCTTTCGGAATGAACTGCCGTAGCAGTCCATTGAAGTTCTCGTTCAGCCCACGCTCCCATGACGAGTACGGGTGGGCAAAGTAGAACTCCGCCCCCAGCGCTTCCGCGATGGCCTTGTGCTCAACGAACTCGCTCCCGTTGTCTGCCGTGATCGTATGCACATGGGCTGCATAGGGTTTGAGCATATCGATGACCCCATCTCGCACGTCGACAGCACGTTTGGCATCTACTCTACGCACCAGATACAGGCGGCTCTTTCACGCTCCGCCAGTGTGACCAGTGCCCCGGTTCCTTGCTTGCCCAACACCGTATCCACCTCCCAGTCACCAAAACGCTCCCGAGTGTCCACGATGGCGGGACGCTCATCAATCGAGCGCGGTTCCGGAATGACCATATGCTTACCGTTACTGCCTTTGCGGTACCGCTTGTGTCCCTGACGCAGAGTCTTATAGAGCTTACCGCCACGGGCCTTGTCGAAGGCGACATGGCGGTAGATCCACTCATGACTCACCAGTAGACCAATGAGCTTGCCGACACCGCTGATCTATTCCGGACTCCACAGCCAGGACAAGGTCAGCTCCACATACCGCATGACCTGTTTCGGCACGCGGTACTTGCGGGCCTCCGTATGGCGTTGCACTGCCTGTTGATGCGCTTCGCCGCGCTCATAGACCTCCTGGCTGCTGTTTCGCCTCAACTCCCGGTAAACCGTCGAACGATGAACCTCTACCGCTTTGGCAATCTCTGTTGCCGAACTCCTCTGCGCAAGGAGAACCGATATCTGGTATCGTTACCCCTCGGTCAACTGTTGATAACTCATGGTGATACGTCTTTGACTTTGACGAGCTGTAGCGTACCACTGTCAGTAGTTGGCTACCTCTCGCCGTTCAACCATGAATGTCGCACTTATTATCTGAATTCCCGTTACTGTTCGCATATGCTTAGGCTACTTGATATTAATATTGCAATCACTGCGATCTATCGCATATATTGTTGCCTGCAGAGCAACAATTAGCACAGATTTCGGAGGTGTAGTGCATGCAGTCAGTCATCAATGAGCAGCGGATTCAATACTTCTATGAAACAGTCCGCGCAGGCTCAATCCGGGCAGCAGCAGCAGCTTTAGACGTATCTCCATCTGTAATAAGCCGTCAAATCAAACTACTGGAAACAGAGTTGTCCGCTACCCTGTTAGAAAAGCGAGGCAGAAATGTTATCGCTACAGAGTCAGCGCAACCGGTGCTGGAGTACTACCGGAAGTACCAATCAAATAGAGAGGATCTCATTTCCCATTTAGATGAATTAAGAGGTTTCACGAAAGGCCGTATAGTTATCGCTGCCGGGGAAGGGTTTTCTGATGATTTATTTATGAACGCTCTTTCTTCATTTATGGCGTTACACCCTGATCTAGAAATTCAGGTCGATTTCGTGAGTGTTAACGAGGTAATAAGACGAATTCAGACTGATGAAGCACACTTAGGTTTAGCTGTGCATTCCTACTTCGGAGCAGATATCGTTACTAGATCTAGTGCTCGGAAACCTATCTGTGTTGTGATGAATCCGGAACACCCTTTAAATCAAGTTAAAGCACCTATTGAAATAGAACAAACGATGAGTTATCCGCTCGGTTTTTTACATGTCGGTTATGGCTTACGTAAAACACTACAGTCATTGGAAGCAGTTAATAAAATACATTTCGACCCATCTTTAGTAGCCAACACAATTTCAAGTTTAAAAAGTTATGTTTCAGCAACAAAAAACTCACTTACTTTTTTACCAAAGTTTTGTATTCAAAAAGAGTTGGAAAGCGGGCAATTAGTTGCGAAAGAAACGAATAGTGAGATATTAAACTCTTGCGAAAATCATTTAATCACAAGAGTTGGTCGTCCATTATCTCCTGCTTGTCAAAAACTAATATTGCTGATGTCACTTAGAATGAATGCATTAAAAAATGAATAGTTACACTTATAAATAATCACAAATTAAAACTCAAAAAATGCCGGAATGTTGGGGCGCTTTCGACCTAAATTTACCCCCGACACTCCGACACTCCGACACTCCGACACTCCGACACTCCGACACTCCGACATATTTTTAAGCTTTAAAGGTAAATCTCACTACAATTATGCAGTAACAAGTATTGCCTCAATCTCTTCCACAGAGACTCTGCCTGTCTTGCCCTTCAACAAACCGACAAAGCCTATCGGATTGTCTTTATCAGCCAGAGCCGCGCCGGCGTGCTCGCTGCAGTACGAGGGGGGCATTGGGGTAGGTATCATCCCTCGCTCAACACTTGAACCTGGCATGGTCATTGTAAATACAGGCCTGCCAGCCCTGCCAAGAACGGACACTACCCTGTTTGTCGCAGAACGAGCCAATGAGGCCACGCAACGCCTGGCTCAAACCATCAGGG
>JBLXCH010000142.1:0-7934 GCA_048265065.1 Motiliproteus sp.
CGCGTATCTCCCGCTGCCCGGGCAGAAACACCAGCACACTGCCACTTTCTTCATTCAGCGCCTGCATGACGGTCGTGGCAACACGCGCCTCGATACGTTCCCCCGGCTGGGCGCTGGCGCCGTAGCGTATATCGACCGGCCAGCTGCGGCCTTCACTGCGAATCAGTGGCGCATTGTCCAGCAGGCGAGCGCTGGCATCTCCATTGAGCGTGGCGGACATCAGCAGAATGCGCAGCGGGTTGTCCTCGCGCAGCAGTGCGCGTCCCTGCAGTGTCAGGGCGAGGCCGAGGTCCGCATCCAGGCTGCGTTCGAGAAATTTGCCGTTTGCACTATCTTATCAACAGGCTATAATTCCTTTACATTTTAAACCGTTAGGTATCATAAATAAGAAGAAAAATTGATGACAATTATCAATTCAACCAATTACATAGCTAGCTATCCTTGGAAGGCCATTGATGAGGCTTCTGTAGGTCTATTGCTGGAGTGCGCAGATGAAGCATTCAAGGATACCAAGCTTAATACTCTAATTAAGGCTCTTGATTGCTTTTGTCACCTGACGGGTAAAAGAATTAAATACTCAACCCTATCTTCAAAAGAATTTAAAGATATTATTCGGATTTTTATTGGCGCTCTTTATAGTGACAATTTTATTGTAGGAACATCAGAGTCTAAGGTTAGGTATGTAAGATTATTAATAGTACTCTTGCAAAAAGTAAGTAATAGGATTCCTTCGATTGACTATGTAGATGGAATTAAGAAAGAAAGTGTAAATAAAAAATTTCTTATTGATGAATGGAACGAGCAAAATCAAATCTTTAAAAAAGAACTTATTCAATATTGGTCAGGATGGGCTATTACAACCAGGAAAGGTAAAGAGCATTATTTAGAATTACATCGTATCCAAGATGCATACGGTGTGAAATTTGCTAAAGAAATGCATAAGGCGCTTAAGGCCTTTTATCTTAAGCAGGCTAGACCAAACTTTTCCGAGGTTAATTCTCTATGTAGATTTTTATCAAGAGAAGATAACGATTACCCTGCTGAAAGCTTTTATGACCCCACAGCCATTAGTATACTTATTAAAGAATTCTTTAAGTGGCATTTTCTGAAGTGTCACAATAGAGGATTGGATTTATTTTCTAAAATAAAGTCTTGGAATTCATTTGTATCTAACATAGAAGAAGCTTTCGTTGATACTGGGATATGGGCAAAGCCATTTGTGGAAGGTTTTCCTAGACCTTCAGAGAAATCTGTCAAAGGTGGGCAGAGAAGGATAAAAACAACAAAAGAAGGGGTTGTAGTTAAAGATAAGTTGCTGACCCTAGTGCCTTTACATGTTACGGATGAAGTAGCTGTAGAAATTCTATTTAAGCAAGTATCAGAAGATATACTGCTCGTTAAAAGATGGGCCAAACGTGAAGCTCACAATTTAAGTCGATGGGTAAAATTAAGAGCTGTTCTTGCGAAAGGAGGTACTCCTATTGAAGCAGGAAAAATAGGAGTGAAACATTTTAATGATATTTGTAAGAAAGACCTTTGTTCTACTTTCGAGGAGTTTGGATTCATAACAGGTAAAGAAAGGAACAGGGTTTATGGATGGAAATCCCAAGTCACAGATTTGACTGAAGTCTTTGGCTTACCTACAACATATTCTCTTATTCCCTTTATGTTCTTGCTTGTTATTGAACATCCAGAAATTACTAGTGCTTTTTTATCAGAGTTTGAGCTTTATGATAAAAATGGACGTTTAACAGGTTTCATCAAGCAGGATAATTATTATCAGTTGACTGGTTACAAAGACAGAAAAACAAAAAATAAAAGCCAACAAAAAATCAAGCTTACACCGCGAGCTGCGGTGTATGTAAAACAGATAATTGAAATTACCAGTCCGCTTAGAAAATATTTAAAAGACAGAAATAACAGTGACTGGAAAATGCTTTTCTTAACATGCGGGCAAGGTTTTTCAAAGCCAAAATCTGGCATGATACCGCGATTCAATAAGGGCAATTTAGACAATAAGCCAAATGTTCGCGAACGCCTACTAGATTCTTTCGGAGCGCTTTGCAATCGTTCTGAAAATGAATTGTTAGAATTTTTGTATAGAATAAATTTATCCAGTATTCGGGCCTCTAGAGGCGTGGAAATATACTTGGAAAAGAAAAGTGTTCAAGAAATGGCAGAAGCTCTGGGTCATACTAAATATGATGCAAACTTGTTGAGCCATTATTTGCCAGAGCCTATTCTAGGATTTTTTCAAACAAGATGGATTAGAATATTCCAAAAAGCATTAGTATGTGAGGCGATGAAGGACAGTCCTTACATGCTTGAGGCAACTAAGTTCGAAAGTATGAATGAGCTACATGCTTTTTTAAGCAATCATGCGATAAAGGATATTCCTACTCACCTTTCTAATCCGGACAATAACGCATCAACTGAACCAAAAGTTGGAAATAATTCATACATAATGATATCTGTTGATACTGGAATTTTGTCCGCTTTATTGTCTTTAGAAGAAGCGGTTAATTCATCGTCTGACAGAAGTAGATTGTGCGCTCGCGCATTGTACTGGTCAGATGTTTCATCATTTATATCTAGTGAAATTGAATCGGGGTCAGACCCTTTGCTCAAGAATCATTTAGAGCAAGCTAGACAGCATGTCTATGCTGATAAGATGGAAGAATTTATCTATGCAGCTTCCTGAAGAGTTAAGCTTTATTGAAGAAATAATCAAGCCTGCGAGCATGAAATATAATGTTGCAGATTGGCTATTAAGTGAGTTTGATAGTAATGTATGGAAGTATTCTTTTGCTTTTAAATCACCCAAAATCATTGACTGGAATGTTCCTTTAGATGACAAAATCTTATTGACCGATGACTGCAATTCTGAGTTATTAAAAGGTCTTAAATATTGGTTAATAGCATCAACTCAAGCAGATGCTGGTTCGGGAAGTAAGTCAATTACCTTAACTGGTAAATATAATTATTTCACTAGAACTATTCACATAATTGATTATCTTCTTCTTAGATCGGACCAATACGAACTCGTAAAATATGGATTAGAAGGGTTAACTTGCGATGATTTAAAATCTATGTTAGATAATTTTGTTTCAATGCCTGATTCTGCTGAATCTGTATACGGCTGGAGTGAAAGAATAAGTCAATTCTTGATTGAAGGAGTTGATTCGACCCCTATTCATAACTTGAATGAAGTACTTGAAATGAATCCGTATCTTTCAGATTTAAGCACAATAGATATGGATGAATACAATCTTTATTTTCCAATCGAATTTATACCTAAAGCTAAAGCATATTTGTATCTAAACGGGTATTACATCAACAATAAAAGATGTGGTCGTGCACCAAACACCATCTCTCTTTCAAAGATTATATATGCAAGAACGCTAAAGGGGAAAGATTTCGATAAGCCAACTATACAAGCATTATCTTATAAATTGAGTAATTCAGATTATATGCGTGAACTAACCCCAGTCCCTGTTACCACGGCAGTAAGGGAATATATGGGAGAGGGTACATTCAAGCTATACAGGAAGTGCTTATACGCTGTTGGTGTATTACATGAGATTAAAATCCCTGCACCTCCTGTAGAAGATTTGAAAGAACTATATCTGTATAAAGCTCAATTTTCTAGTTTCGGAAGGTTCCGAACATTACCTACTTCCGTTGTCTTTTCGTCAGTTAAAAATGCATTGGAATTTCATCTGAAGTATGGAAAGGAATTAGTTAACTCCTTTGGGAAAATTTGCGTTCAATGCTGCCGATACGGCATGGATAGTATATCTTTATCTATTGGTGAGATTAAACACATAGTCTCCAATATTGACCTACTAAAGGATCTTAAAACTTTAAGTATTACAACTAAAGTAAGTAGTGATACTTATGATAACAAATCAAGAAAGGGTAAGGGAAGCGCTTCTAAATACTATTCCGCTTTCAGAGGAAATCAGGGGTATTTAGAAATACTTGGAGTATATTATGGCTGCGTGCAAATTGTTGTCGGGGCTTTAATGGCAAGAAGGGTTGGAGAGTTAATCGATCTTAATGCTAGTAACTGTTTGGATGTTAGTGAAACCTATCTATGCTTCAAAAATAGCAAAAGCACCTATGGAGTGATGGGGCTGAAAAACATTGAAGCAAGAGCTATTGAACCTATTGCTGTTGATATGATCAAGTCTCTTCGTCGCTTACAGAGATGGATGATTAGAACAGGTTATTTGAATGAATATACGAATCTATTTAGCTTTCCATCGTTAAAAGGCACTCTCAAATTTAATTCGACTACGAAGCACTCATATAATCGTAATATAGACTTTTTCTGTGATTATTTTGAGACCGAAAAAGATTCGAATGGGTGTAGGTATTATATTCGCCAACATCAATTAAGACGTTTCTTTGCGCTTTTGTTTTTCTACTCGAATAGTTTTGGCGGTGTTGAAACACTCCAGTGGATGCTCGGCCATACAGATCCTAAACATGTATGGAATTATATAACTGAAACTGTTGAAGGAACTGTTTTACGTGGTGCTAAAGCACAGTTTGTTGTTGAAAACATTTCCCATTATGGAGCGGGCCAATTCCCTGAACTCTCTGATTTACTTAAGGCAAGATTTGATACAGATGATTTTACTCTGGTTGATTCTGAAGAACTGCAAGCTTATTTAGAAGACCTGCTTGATGATCATTCCATGACTATTGAACCTGAATTCTTTGAATATTCTGGCGAAGAAAAGATGCGAGTTATTGTGAAAATCACGGAGACTAGTGATGTCTAATTCTGATCCGCGAGTTTTTAAAAATACAGAGTCTGTATTGGCGCTTCGTAACTTATTGAGATCAATAGTTTCAGATCCAGAACTGTATGTTGATAACGATTATTTGATTGGTTCGTTAAAGAGTCAGGGAAAAACAGCTAACTTAAATTTCTCTTTCACTTTTGATGGTGAGCGCTTTGTAGTTACTCCTGTTAGTCTCAATACCCTTAAAGCCTATTCGCAGAACTTATTTGAAAATGGTTTTGAAGGAATCAATGAGTTACGTATTAGGGCATTGGAGGCCATTAGTAACTTCAAATCCAAAGCTGCTGCTCCCAGTAAACGTACAAAAGAAGGGCTTAAAATTACTGTCAATGAACTCGAAGATAAATTAGAAGCTCACAGGAGGATAAATTACATTTTGCTACAGGCGCTCTCATCTTCGATATTTGCGATTAAAGGAATAAAAAGCGCAACCAGCAAGAGTATCAGAGAAAAGCGCTGTGACGAAGCTATAGGGAGGCTCAGGGCTATAGTTAGCATGAACCCACCTCCCTATGATCAGCTATTCGATGACAATACTATTGTAGATTTCAACAAGTACCATGAAAAAAAATAAGCAGCTATTCAGTTTAGTTAAGTCACTAAATCTTTATAGTCATTATTCTTTAGGTAATATTACAACTAAAGAAGGCGATAATATGCCTTTCGTGGTTTGGCCTAATGATACTCCATGTTTATTGGCAAACCTGTATATGCTTGATCTCACAAATCGAAGAGGTCGAGGTGGAAGGCAAGGGCTTTCCAGACGTGGTAGCAAAGGTGGAACGATGGGTGAGTATGCCGCTAAGATAACCCAGCTGATTCGATTTTCTTTCCATAATAACTGTGACTTTATCGAATTGACGGATAGTCACTTTACCAGGTTTATCAACTATCTTCGTGCAGAAATGGATCAATATGATCCTACTGTCAGAAGGAAAAATGAGAATACTATTACTGCTGTTGGTAGGGTTTGCTTAGATTTTCTTTCATTTGTAGGGTTATTCTATAATGAGCCAAATTTCGTTGCTCAAGATGGGATAATAATAGCTTCGAAAAAAGAAGTTAAAATAAAATCCAATTCTGGTGAGACTCTAAAAACCGAGAGCTACTGGCATCATCATTCTTTCTCAGAAGGTGAGCGCCAGAAAACTCGCGACAAAATATCAAAAGAGAATATCTCTAGATTACGGGATGCTGTTTGGCATGAGGGTTCAAGGTTCATTCAAGCTCGAAGGTTATGCCTTATTTCGCTTTTGGAAAATACAGGTGCTAGACGTGGAGAAATCGCTCAGTTATTAGTAAGCGATATCCTTAAAGCAGATAATATGTCTGAGCCTATGCTTCGCATTCCCACACTTAAACAAGGTGATGAAATATATCGCTTAGTTCCTATTCATAAACAGCTTCTGGCGGAACTAAAACGTTATATCCGAATTTTTAGAAAACCTGTTATTAAAGGCACTATCGGCACAGGAAATGATCATGATTATTTCTTTTTATCAGAGATTACAGGTAAGCCTTTAAAAGCTGAAACATTGTCGGCTGAAATCTCCGATATACGTAAGATTGCAGGTATAGATGAGAAAGTCTGTGCTCATATGTTTAGACATGCATTTGTTACAAATCTATTTGTAATTTTGATTCAAAGACATAACTTTGAAAACCCAGATCAATTCAGGGCTTCACTCTTAAGCAGTGAGTCATTCAAACAAGAGGTTATGCAGTGGACTGGTCAGAAGAATGCAGCAACAGTTGATCACTACCTCCACCTCGCATTTGATGAAATCGCAGGCTATGCTGACACAATTTCAGGTGTTCACTTAGTCTTAGCTATGGAACTATTCGACAAACGTCTTCTTGAGCTAACCAAGCAACTAGAACAGGGAATGACTGTTGCTCAGTACAAAGTAGAGCTAGAGAGGCTACTGAAGCATAGGGACGAAGACTTTGAGATAGCGAGTAGAAGGGATAGTTTGAAGGTAAGCGTGACGTGGTCAAGTCATAACGGACACCCCAGTTAAGCGGCGTTGGCCAACAGGCTCTTTCGTTCAAATTCATTCCGACTCTGGTAACCCAGATAGGAATGTAACAGGTGGCTGTTATAAAACATTGTGATGTAGCGGGCGATATCCGCCCGGGCTTCCTCCCGGGTCTGGTAGCTGCGCCAATACGCTCGGACTTCAGCGTGCCGAAGAAGCTTTCTACCACGGCATTGACGCTCCTATGTCAAGAGAACCGTGTCGATTCGGCCAGGTCAGTCAGTATCAGGGGATATAACTCTCTGACAATATAGCGTTTCAGACAGCGATGGATTTCCTTGGAAGACAGGCCTTCAGCCGTTCGGCGCTCTACATAAGCCCGTGTTCGGGGTTCACTTCGCATCCGTACCATCGCGATCGTCCATAATGCGTTGTTCGCCACGCGGCTACCACCACGATTGAGACGGTGTCGAATGGTCTTGCCGGATGATGCGGGCAAAGGGTTCACGCCGCACAAGGCGGCTAACGCCGCTTCGTGCTTCAAGCGCTCAGGGTTATCCGTAACCGGCCGGCGAACCCATCTTGAGCCAGGTGGGGTAGGCAGCCGATAGTGTCCCTATTTATAAGCGGACACCTAATATGAAACTGCCAGGCGTATCGGAAGCTCCCAATAAGCGTCGCCGCTTCACTGCCGTAAAGCCGGGATCGTGGTGGATTGCCAGCAACCCGGTGCCCCGGTCGCCCGGATTGCCCTGACCCACGAGCTTAACGCCAACCTGGTCCATAAATGGATCCGTGCCGCTCGACAGCAGAATGCTACGCCAATGCCTGCCGCTTTTCTGCCCATTGCCTTGCCAGCCCCGTCAGCCCAACCGCAGCCGTCAGGTTCTGGCGCGTGTATCCGGATCGAGTTCCCGCGAGGCGACGGCAGTTTGGTCGTGAACTGGCCCCTGGCAGACGGCGATTGCTGTCTGCATTGGCTCCAGGAGCTACTGCGATGATTCCCATCGAGGAGTTTTCGCTGGCCACCGAACCGCTGGATATGCGCGCCGGTCCAGACACTGCCCTGGCGCGTGTCGTCGCGGTGTTCGGTGCGGCGAAGCCGCACTGTGCGTATGTGATTTATTCCAGCTGTCTTTGG
>JBLXCH010000143.1:0-7848 GCA_048265065.1 Motiliproteus sp.
TGGGGGCAGCTCCACCAGCCACATCCCGGCACACGAGTCGACCGCTGTGGCTGCTCCCTTCCGGGCCTGACCAGATTCACGGTTTATCGTTGCGGGAGGCAGGAACTACGGGCCTTCCAGCAGTTTGCGTCCTGCTGACGCGCAGTCAATTTGAGGGTCTATGAGAACACGTCGAGACCCTCTCTGACAAGGCCATGTGTTCCACCTTGTGTTCCACGTCCATCTACTCTACGTTGGCCTAAAAGACCAAGTGAGTTATGGCTGGTAAATAAGTATTCAGCACGTCAGGAGAGTAAATTGAAACGAGAGATGGAACTTGTCAGAGCGATATTGCTGGAACTAGAGCAGCACGCTCGCGGCCTTGCGCCCGAATCTCTAACAATTAGGGGCTACACAGATGAGCAAGTAGGTTTTCACTGCTATCTGATGAAGCAGGCTGGTCTGATTACAGGACGAAGCGAAACATTCAGCTCCATTGACGGCAGTCCTCGTGTCACCCCGTTCGCATTGACATGGGACGGCTATGAGTTTCTCGAGAACACCAAAAACCCCACCATTTGGCAACAGACCAGAGAACTCATAGGTGGAGTTGGAGGCGCCTCGTTCTCAGTGTGGAGCACGGTCGCTGCTCAAGTCGTAATGAAAAATTTGGGCCTCTGATAAAGAGCACACCTTATGCCGCCTCGGCCGGCTTAATGATCAGGATACGCTGCAGGGCTTCCACGGCCTTGACATTGCGCTTCCTGTCGGTGGACAGCAGATCGTTCATGATCTGGGCAGGCTTCCGGGTCTGGATGCGAGTCTCCTCACTAAAGAGAATCCGGTACTCGGTATCGACGATGCCCAGATCACGACCACAGCGGCCAGCTGATGTAATCTCGCTCTCAAGAGCGTACAGGATGTCAGGCAGGACGCGAGACCGCTCGTCTACTTTAAGCACTACCGGCTCCCGCGCCTTGCGCTGCTCCAGCACAGCCTTGATCTGACGGCAGGCCCGGCACAAGTCGTTCGGGTTGTCGACCATGAAGGCAACATTGCTGGACTTCACGAAGAGAGGCGCAGCGTCTCCCAGTGTGTTCATTGAGCTGCCGACTCGGGTTGATCCGTAGCTGCACTGCAGGTCGGCAATGAGGTCTTCCCAGTCGCTGCCCTTCACCGGGTAGCCGATGGCGCTCAATACTTCTTTAGCTTCTTTCAATTCCATGTTGGTTGTTCTCCTGTGTTGATTGTTTATTGGTCAGTTGATCAGGTCAGGCGAGGTCAGCAGTCTGAGTGCCGATCATCTCGCTGGAGCGAAGGCCCAGATCTACGGCCTGCTGTGCGGTCATCTCAATGCCACCGATGGTAACCAGAGCATCGGGACGTACAGCGCCGCCAACCTGTACGCCACCGCCGGACAAGCGTTGGAAGACGTTACTGTTGATGGACTCATTGAACTGGATCGATGACAGAAAGGCGTCGCGGTTGTCTTCCTGTTTGGCGTGGTGCATGTACTCGCCCTTCTGGTCGGCGGTCATGTTCTCCCACGACTTGAGCATGTCCGCCTCACTTCTGGTCAGGCCAAGCGGATTTGCCTCTGCCAGTGCAGGGTTGATGGTAAGGGGCATTGATTCTTTCTCCTGTATTGGTTGGTGATTGATTAGGTCTATGGTTTACCGGCTGCTGGACCGGTCGTATTCTTCAAGGATGTGACGCAGCGCCACCGGGCGACTGACGCGGGAGACCTTGAGTGCCTCGGCCAATGCCTTCTGCTTGGTTTCGATGATCGACCAGAGACGGGCGCTGAGTCTGATTTGACGGGTTGTCGCTGTTCGGTCGTGGCGCTGATACGCACGACAGTTCGGGGTGTACATGGTGTGGACCTCGGGTTTCTGTATAGGAAGTTGAAAACGAAAGGCGGGATAGCGGAGACGTCACCTGTTTAGTACGACCGATGCCCTGAAGGCTGCGGAGAGACAACACAGCGCGGCTCAGGGGCTTACTCGGTGATACAAGGTCGGACGGAGAAGATGACCAACCAACAAGGAGTCCAGTCATGACGAAAGACTCTCGGGAAGAAAACCTTTGATCATGTCGCCGGGCTAGGCCAAGCGATGGATTCCGTAATTCCTATGGTGTGGGGTATCGATGACCATGTCGCAGAACACAGCGAACTTCGCGTCCAACCAGCGGGCGAAGAAGACGGCGAGCTTCGGGTGTCCCCAGGTGCCGCCGTAGCGCCCACGAGAGGACTCGGTGAGTTTAATTACCCCTTTTTCGGGGGAATTAGAGTTGAGCAACGCTCCCAGCTCTTCGCAGTACTCGGCTGTCTCGTCGTTTCCCCAAAACTTATCGATCCGCTTACCGAAGGCCTTCGCGGCCTTGGTCATGTTGAAGTAGCCGTCCTCGCGGAAGGTGAAGGTCTGGCCTTGGTACTCGCGGTTGATCAGCCTGCTCATGCAGCACCTCCGAAGTCCAGCCACCACTGGGCCAGCTCTGCGTCGGACACTTCGTCTTCTTCGTGACTCATTTGCGCATCATGCGATTTTGAGTCAGCCAGACGCTCCAGCTCCACGATGGTCTTGTCGGCGACCAGCTTATAGATGTCGGACGGACGCTCGGACGGCATGATGTTCACCGCTGCGCTGCCGGACACGGAACGTGGCCGCTCCCTGCTTCGATCCATACGGGAAGGTCATACAGTTACGCTTGGTGATCTTCCGGCTGATCCCGAAGTCCAGCCACCATTGGGCCAGCTCTGCGTCGGACACTTCGTCTTCCTCCTGCGGAATTTCCGCATCATGCGATTTTTCCGCAGCCAGTCTCTCTAGCTCCACGATGGTCTTGTCGGCGACCAGCTTATAGATGTCGGACGGGCGCTCAGACGGCATGATGTTCACCGCTGCGCTGCCGACCTCGTCGCGGAATGCCAGACTCAGGTTCTGGATGCCAGAGCAGCTACCATCCAGTGCGATGGGGATTCGGCTGATGAAGGACTCAGGGTCACGTAGCGTCCTACGTGGGTCGATGTCATGGCGGCTTGAGGTAGGCCTGATAGTGACGGCTGGGCTGACGCTTCGTCGTTTTCTTGGGCATTTTCGGCCGCCGTCCTTTTTTGCCCAGCCAGCTCTACGTCCTCGCCCTGTCCACTTTCGCTCACTGCGCAATTTTGGACAGAACCGCTCCGGCTCCGGTAGTGATCGACCACGGCTATGGATAGCGCATTGATGGGCCTCAGGTCGGGCGCTCGGGATACCCTGGGGCAGACGGGAGGTCTTCCTCGCGTTCGTTTTGGCTCACTGAGTCATTCCGAACAGCAGCCTTGCGCACTTTCGCTCAGTGAGCAATTTTGCGCAGCGAGGAGCTGTGTTCATTTTTCCCATCTTGGGATTTTTGAACAGCCAGAAATGATCACCCATCGTCTTCAGTGGTCACTCCCTCAAATTGAGGCAGTTGCTGGTCTGACCCACTGAGACGCAGCGTCAGGCATTGGCTCACTGTCAGGGACATGACATCAATGGTCATTACTACTCACTGAGGAGCTGGTAGAGACGCTGTGTCAGACCTTGAGTACAGGGAGCAGGGTTGACCCACTGAGGTGCTGGTGGTGGCTTACAGTGACTGTAGGTGTAGTGGTCTATAGGGTTATTATCTATACAGTAATAACTCAGAGTAGAGCTGTAGTCTGACCTTGAGTAGACCTAGTGTGTATACCTATAGTCTTTCTTCTGGTCGGAATTTTATTCCTATGGAGTGGGTTATCAAACGATCAGATGTCGCCTGCTCAATTGGTAGCCATCAATCCCTTTTAGTTCAAACGGTTACGCCATATTCCTGACGAAATGACTCAAGCGCTTCCTATATGCCTGTAGTGCCCTGTGTGCCTCGGGAAGGCCGTGCAGGTACATTCCGACGGATGGCACTTGGAGAGGCACAGGGAGCCGTACAGCGAGCCTCAGACACAGGATGAGGAGAGCTTGAGCAGACCTCAAGTTGTGAGCGAGGAGACGGCGCTGCGTCGGGCGCTGTGTGTTCCACGAATTGTTCCACGAAAACAGCAGGGTAACACATGGATATGTTCCACGGAATTGTTCCACGCTCTCCTATGGTGTGGGGAATTAACGTGCAACTAATCAGACCTCTGCCGCCTCCTTCTTGATGCGCTGCACAGAGCTGATGCCGACACCATGCTTCTCTGCTGCCTTCCTGATCGACAGTCCCTGCTTCAGGTCTTCCAGTACGGCACAGCGCACCTCCTCACCCAGCTTTTTGTGGACGCCGCCCTTGTACTTGCCCGCCTCCTTCGCCTTGGCGATGCCCTCGGCCTGACGCTCCCTGATCATCGACCGCTCAAACTGAGCCACAGCACCCAGCATGGTCAACAGCAGCTCATCCATAGGACTGGCTTGCTCAGCAGCGTTGAACTGCAGGCCTTCCTTGTGGAAGCGCACAGAGACGCCACGCTCACGCCAGTCAGTGATCAGTGACTGCAGGTCCACGATGTTACGGGCAAGGCGATCAATGGAATGGACGTGGACTGTGTCGCCCTCGCGGACGTACTCCTGTAGCTGCGCCAGTGCCGGTCTGTCGGTCGATCCACCGCTCGCCTTGTCCGTGAACGTCTTGGTGAAGGCGACGCTGCAATCGGAAAGTTGGCGGTCTGTGTTCTGGTCTACAGAAGAGACGCGGATGTAGGCGACATGGGTCATTAGGTCCGTCCTTGTGTGTTCATTGGGGTCTAGATGTTCGGCATCATAGAGACGTATTCAGGATAAAACAACCCCATTGAACACAGCCAAGTGTATTCAGCCACCGTAGTCAGTAGGGTGTACTTTAATGAATACAGATTTAGCTCAAGACGCAAAAAAGTCTGCCAACATGCATATCGCAGCTAGTGCGGTACTCGATATGTACTTTTTGTTAAGCCTTCGGCTCAAGGCAGCGCGGCGGGCTTGAGCGCTCGATGATTGGGAAGATGAAGGGAACCGTACCAGAAGCGTAAAAGCACTTTGACGGGGGGGACACGGGGGGACAAATCCGTCAGCGCTCTATTGAAAACGACCACAAATTTTTGTGTTAAATTTAAACGGTCGTCAGATTGCTTCTGGTAGTCGTAACGTACGTCAAGGTTGCGTGACTTGCCCATGAGCAAGAATAGCGACACACTGAGCGCTAATGACGTAACCTCGATCTAAAGTCATGGAGGATTATCCTATGCCCCAAACGGGAGATTTTGAAAAAGACATCGATCTTTTAGTTCAGAATGTCGCACGACTTTTTGCCCATGAAGGAAATGCAAAAATTGTTTCCGTGCTATCATTTTCAACTATTTCAGCCGCTCAGACCGATTTCGACAATTGGAACAATGGAACTAATATCTACACAGTCTACTTAGAGGTTCCTCAACTTATTTACCTTGAAATCCGTTCTGAATTATCAGATCTCGCCCAGCTTATTAAAGATCGACTCGGGGAACTGATGCAACGTTATGAGCGAGCATGGGTTGGAGAAGTTATACTATCACCCCAACTAATCGAATCCCAGGACTGGCAGGAAAACGCACGAGACTGGCTCACGGGCAAGGGTGTCAACAACCAAGGTCGAGTTCGTTCTGACAACATAGCAAGTCGCCAATGTGATGGACTTTTATTTCGCTCGATGCCCGAAATTAATATTTATAAGGCCTTGAAGAAAAGAGGCATTGCTTTTGCCCCATTACCGGTATTCCTTAAAGGTGGAGAAAAATATTCACGCATAGAACCTGACTTCATCGTAGTGAAGGATGGAGTTGCATTATGCTTGGAAATTGATGGAGATACAGTACACAAGGAATCACCTGCCGAGGCTGACGCAAGAACACGCATACTGACCGATGAAGGCGTGGTTGTTAAGCATTTTTCAGCCAGTTTGTGCGACACACCTGACAAGGCAGACATCTTAGCCGAAGAGGTAATAACTATAATCGAAAAAGTTAAGAGAAATAGGTGAAAGCTAAATTATGCAATAAAAGCTTATGCATTTAAGTCTTAGCCAGAAATAGACTTCTATTATCATGGAAATTAAGATACCCTTATGAATACCTATAAAAACTTGGAAGAAATTTGGTGTGACTGGCCAGAAGCAACAAGTATTATTATGCAACACATCGAAAAAAACGAGCCAATAGAATCGAAATATGGCTGGAGTTTTGAGAAAGGCTACGTTATTAATCGCTCACATAGCAACTACTCAGTATCGATATTTCACACAAGCTTTGATCCTTCCGTTGGCGATATAGTCTCATTATGCGTCCAAGCAGAAAAATCCAATGCAGGAGAAATCATTATAACCAATTCAAGGCGAACTCCGGCCAAATTCAAGTAAGAAAAGAGTTCGCCTAAATTATATGACCAATCGATCACTAGTCTGCGTAAAGACAAGTTATCTTCTCCACAATCGGCAACAACACTTCCGGTTTAAAGTCTTTCCCGTAGCGACTGAAGGTAATGCCGCCAGTCTGGTGCCCAAGAACACCACCAATCAGACTCTCTGCCACGCCGAGTTGCTTCAGATGATCCGCAACCGTATGCCGGAAGCTGTGGAAGTCCTTCTTCTCCTCGCCGCCCTTAAAGCCCAACTTGTCGCGATAGCGGGCGAACCACTTTGACGGCGTGGCCGCATAACCGTGGCGCTTGTGTCGGACCAGATCGAAGAGCATTGCGTCTTCGCCCAGCTCCTGCCGCTGCCTGACGTACTCCAGGAACCCGGTTTCCTTCAGCTTCGAGTGGATCGGGACCACCCGCTCGGACGCTGGTGTCTTGAGCTTTTGGTCACCCCTGCCCTCCCGGAAGTGGATGCAGTCGATGCCGTTGATATTGACCACATCATCGACGTACAACTGACACAGTTCATTCATCCTCGCTCCGGTATAGAGCCCCAGCAGCGGCAACCAATACTGATACGGCTTATCGCCGTCGCGCTGGGCGTAGACCTCGGACGCGAACAGATGCTTCAGGTCATCCTCAGTGAACCGACTCCGGCCCTCGCTGGCCTTCACGCGCTGCTTGACCTTCAGCCCATCGAACGGGTTCTTCTGGCAATACTCCTCCTGCACGGCGTAGGCGAAGAACGCCGTCAGGTACTTCACGTAGTTGTTGAAGGTCGTCAAGCTGATGGTAGTCGTGGCTTCGGCGATCAGCTTCTCAATCGACACTTTGCCCTTCTGATTGGCCCTTGGCGGCAACTGCAGCGCGATCTCCTTGAACTTCTGGGCCTGCTGGCGCTGATAACGATGAATGGGAAGGTCACCGACGATACGCATCAGCAGCTCCATGACGGACCGCTTGTCACCAAGGGTCTTCTCCCCGACGCCTTCCAGCCGCTGGGCCTTGAGGTACTGTTGCAGGACCACAGATAGCTTCGGACTGGTCTTTTCGGGTGCGGTGGGCTCGACCTTGGCCGATTGCTGCTGCTTCTCTATGGGCCGCTCAGGGCGTTTCCATGACAGGGCCGACAGGTCGACGCTCTGCCCCGCCTCGGCCTGAGTGAACAGGGACTGCGCCTGCTCCAGTATCAGGGCGCTTCTGACGATGGCCTGACGTCGGCACTTGGTCTGCAGGGAGCGACGGACATAGGACTGAGGAATACGACGACGCGCAGTCTCAGGCACGCGAATACGGAAGTAAAAAACGGAGTGTTCGGAGGTCTGAAGGTATGCTGAAGGCCGGGCCATGTGTTCCACCTTGTGTTCCACTTGGGCGCATCACAGGGTCGAACTACTGAAAAGCCTTTATAATCAGAAACTTAGAGTATCTGGGGGCAGCTCCACCAGCCACATCCCGGCACACGAGTCGACCGCTGTGGCTGCTCCCTTCCGGGCCTGACCAGATT